>NZ_JAFNNH010000002.1:0-213302 GCF_026536845.1 Gilliamella sp. B3023 | reverse complement strand
TGGAAACAACCATTATCTGTCCTCTTTCTAAGTTAAAATCTAAAAGTGCATATGGTTCTACAAAACCTAAAAGAGAAAACTCCCTGTCCCTGTTATCCGGAGGAAATTCGTAATAGACAACTTTTTTATTATATACATACACTACAGTCTTAGAAAGCTCTTGATATTTTCCATATTTCCTTTTAGGTTTTTCTACTTTTTTGACATCAATATTATGTTCTCGCATTAATATGATATACCGTCCACTAATACTGCCACTGATTATCCAAACTTCATCCCATTTAAAATTGGTATAATCAGATAAGGTTATGGTTTTAGGATGATTGTTTTTTACATCTTTTAAAACCTTTTCTAAAGGTGTTTTGTTGCAACTGGTTAATGTTACTATTGACATAAATGCGACTAATAGTAGGAGTATTTTTTTCATTCTTTGGCATTCCAGATTAATTTTGTTTTATATTCTTGTTCAGGTATGGTTGGAAATCCGCCTAATGATTTTATAATCTAAAAACTTTATTTTCTCTAGCAACACAGTGTTAAATACTAATTCATAATACTATGAATTGTTTACTAAACAAATGATAAGTGAGTGAAAAATACCAATCGATATCGCTTTCTTAGAAGGCGATAAATACAAAGTTCATATACTCAATGATTTTCCTATTAATGAACAACATCAAACTATTTTTATTTTGATTTATTTCGATCTTATAGACGAATCGCTAATAATTAAACAGGATAGTTTTACTATGTCGGTATATTAAAAAGTACTTATATTTGATAAGTATTAACAAGGTATTTACGATACGAACTAAAATAATTGGTAAAAATAGCGTACAATAGCGCAATGTTTACTCGTTCATCAGCTTAATTAGTTTAGGAAATAAGTATGACAGGCAAATTTATTGTCATCGAAGGTTTGGAAGGCGCCGGTAAAACGACTGCCATAAATACTGTTGCGCGTGTTTTGAATCAACATCATATTTGCGATCTGCAATTTACTCGTGAACCGGGTGGTACACCGATTGCTGAAGCATTGCGTAATATTATTAAAAATGGTTTAGATAATGAGCCATTAACTGATAAAGCTGAATTACTTATGTTATATGCTGCGCGTATTCAATTAGTCGATAACGTGATTAAGCCTGCACTGAAAATGGGGAAATGGGTCATTGGTGATCGACATGATTTATCTACTCAAGCTTATCAAGGTGGCGGACGAGAGCTAGACAGAGTTTTTATCGAAACACTACACTCTCAGGTTTTAGGTAATTTTAAACCAGACTTAACGTTGTATTTAGATATTTCTCCAGAACTTGGATTGATGAGGGCAAGATCTCGAGGGCAACTTGATCGTATTGAACAACAATCACTGCCTTTTTTTGAGCGAATTCGTCAGCGTTATTTAGAGTTAGCTGAAAATGATAACACTATCATTACTATTGATGCATCAAAATCAATTACAGAAGTGACAGCTCAAATTGAAACAACATTAAATTCATGGTTAACAAATTAGGTTTCGATTTTATGATTTTCAACGAATATCCATGGCTTAAATTACCTTTTGAACAGTTAGCAGAAACGATTGTTAATCATCGTGCTCATCATGCTTTGTTAATCAATTATATTCAAGGTAGTGGTGAAGAAGAACTAATCAACTTAATAGCTAATCGATTACTCTGTCAATCTTCAAAACAGTTGGAACCATGCGGTAAATGTCATAGTTGTCAGTTATTTTTATCTCAACATCATCCTGATTATTACCAAATAACAAATGAACAGGGAAAACAATCGATTGGTATTGATCAAATACGGAATATTTCTACAAAAATCTATGAAAAATCCCAACAGGGAGGTAATAAGGTCATCTGGATTAGACATGCTGCTTTTATGACAGAAGCCGCTGCAAATGCGTTGCTTAAAACGTTAGAAGAACCTCCAGAAAATACCTATTTTATTTTAAGTGATAACCATAATAGTCAATTTTTACCTACAATTCATAGCCGTTGTTTTTGTTATTTTTTAAAAATACCAAAAATAGAAGAATCTATTAATTGGTTAAAAAAGATACATAATGATTTATACAGTGATAATGAGCTTGCCACTGCTCTGTTATTGAGTGAAAATGCGCCACTAAATGCAGCTCTTCTGTTGCAACCCGAAAATTGGCAACAACGAAAATTATTTTGTGAAAACTTGTTAAATGTCTTGCCACAAAACAATTTTTGGCAATTAGCAAAGACATTTAATCATGAGGACTTTTTTGAGCGTATCACTTGGTTTTGTGCATTGCTAGGTGATGCGTTAAAAGCTAAACAGAAAGTTGGTCGATATATTGTGAATCGTGATCAGGTTCCGTTAGTTAGGCTACTTGCCACAAAAAGTAATGATGAAATTATTTCGCTTTATCAACTGTGGTTAAAGGCAAAAAACTTGTTATCGATAAATGGGTTAAATAGGGAGTTGATTGTTTATAATGTTCTTGCTCAATCACAATTAATTGGGTATCAGAAATAGACTTTATAGAATAATAAAATTTTAGGTCAATAGTAGATTTACATATGAAAGGATTGCAGTGAGTTATTTATCAATTGAATTTGGTCTAATTTTTGTAGTTCTCTTTGCTTTATATTGGTCTTTTAGATTATTACCAAAATTCCAAAATAATTTACTTTTGATTTCAAGTTACCTTATTGTTGCTAGTTATAGTGTTCAATTTGCTGTTATCCTTTTTAGCTACACTAGCGTGATATATTTCTTTTCAATAATGATTGCAACGTCTAAAAAACACGCAAAAAGATGGCTGGTTTTAGGATTAAGTGCCGCAATAATCAATTTAGCATTGTTCAAATATTTTGATTTTTTTCGATATGAATTACAGTCATTGCTTAACTATCTAAATTTATCTATATTATTGCCAGCAATAACCATTTTTATTCCAATAGGCATCTCCTTTTATACGTTCCACTCGGTAAGCTATTTAGTTTCGATAAAAAAGAAAGAATTACCTGTTGCTAAATTCTCGGATTTTGCCTTATTTTTATCCTTTTTTCCTTGTATAATTGCGGGTCCAATTAATCGAGCAAAAACATTTATTCCACAAATTGTGGTGAGTCAACCTAGAGAGATTTTAGAACCCTTTCGGGCATTTACGTTAATTATTCTGGCCGTGATAAAAGTTTATTGTTTAGGTGGATTAATTAGCGAAAACTGGATAACTCCGATTTTTTCAAATCCATTAGAATACAGTACTCTTGATTTATTGGTAGGCTTATACGGTTATGCTATACAAATTTACCTGAATTTTTCTGGTTATACCGACCTTGTTACAGGTATTGCTTTATTATTAGGTTTTCGACTTCCTATCAACTTTAACTTTCCTTATTTAGCCTGTAATGTCCGCGAATTTTGGGAACGTTGGCATATTAGTTTATCTCATTGGATCCGCGATTATATTTATATCCCTCTTGGTGGCAATCGTCGTGGTTTTATTCGCACTCAAATTAATGTTATGTCAGCTATGTTATTGTCAGGTTTATGGCATGGAGCTGGGATTAATTTTGTTATTTGGGGGGGATGTCATGGTTTGGGGATTATTGTTCTTAATATATTAGATTGTTATATGGGAAGAGGTTGGATTACTCAACGTTCCCCAATTATTGCTAGATTAATTACTTGGCATTATATCTGTTTTACTTGGTTATTTTTTTATTGTGCAAACTTACCTGACGCATTAGATTATTTAACGGCTCTAGGCCATAACTTTTTAATTGAGTCACATTATATTGAGGTATTTCTAAGTATATGTGTAATATTTTTGTTATACCCATTATTTAAAAATATTCCTGATTGGTGCGCTTTACAACTTAGCAAAATAAATCGGATTTATTTGCCTATCATTTTTATATTTATATTATGGCTAACTATCTATTTTGCACCATCTGGAGTGCCAAATTTTATTTATGCTAATTTTTGATTATGAAGAACAATAAAAATGAAATATAAAAAAACATTATCAAAAAATAGACGAAGAAATAGGCCTCAAAAAAATAGGCAACAAATTGATTTGTTCGAAAATGGTTTACATGAGCAATCAAGAAAGCATAATGCTAAGACTAAAGTATCAGAAGCTGCAATAACTCAAAAAGAATCACTTTCACCTAAATATGTTTTTATTATGCTATTGATTACCGCAATAGCATTAATAGCAATTTATCACAAATCGGTATTAATTTATTGGCAACAAACGTATCATCATGATCTATTTAATTCAGGAAGTATGACCCAAAAAATGGATCTAGACGATTCTGATGGTCGAGTAGAAGAATATTCGAAAGATGTAGTTATTGATCAAAATAATGTCATTAGCTCCATTGATGATGAGTCACATTTAAACCAACCAGTAAAAAATGTGTTAGTTATTTCACCATCCGAAATGGTTAATATTAAAAAAGATAAAAAAAGGCAAAAAATTCATGTTCAACCAATATCAATTAAGCAAGAAAATACTAAATTAAGCAAAACTAGGTTTGATGGAACGCCAGTAACTGAACAGATAGATACCGAAGCTAAAGATGAAGCACCTAAAATTCAAAATATTCCATTAATTCATGAGCCCTTACCGATTGTATTAACTCAAAATGACAAAGTATTGTTTGTTGGCGACTCTTTGATGCAAGGCGTTGCACCATATGTTAAAAAAATGTTATTTAAACAATATAAAATAGAAAGTGTGAATCTAAGCAAACAAAGTACTGGGCTCGCTTATCCAAAGGCTTTCAATTGGCCAAAAACAATCAATGATATTTTAATTGCCGATCCTTCTATCAAGTTACTTGTTGTTTTTTTAGGACCTAATGATCCTTGGGACTTTCCTGTAAAAGGTTATGCTAAATACGTTAAATTTAAATCCGAGTTGTGGGAAGAACAATACCGTTTACGTATCGCCACAATTTTAAATAGTGCTAGTGAACATAATGTTCAAGTGCTTTGGCTGGCTGCTCCTTGTATGCGCAAACCGCAACTAAATTTAGGAATGGTTTATTTAAATACGCTGTATCAGTCTGAAGTAGAAAAGAGACAACAACACTTTTTAACAACCAATCAATTATTAGGTTGTACTTATGAAACATTTAATAGTTTTATTGAATCGAATAAAGATAAAATAAAAGTTAGAGTTGATGATGGAATCCATTTTACACCTATAGGCCAAAAAATTTTAGCTAAAGCAATTATGGATAAAATCATTTTTAAACAATTTGAGGATGACGATAGTGATTAAACTTTTAAAGTATATTATTACTATAGTGACTATCACTGTTTCAGTAGGATGCAGTGTAGCAGAAAGTAAAACTGATGCACAATCGACTGTTGTTGACTTTGGTGACCCAAATGCAAAACAATTAGCTCAACGGTTAAATTCATTAGCTAGAAATAAAAATGGCAATCAAGTCGTTAATATTACACAATTTGGAGATTCGCATTCAGCAGCAGATTTTTTTACTGGTGAGTTTCGAACATTAATGCAACAAAAATATGGTGATGCCGGAATTGGTTGGGTTACACCTGTTGCCATTAAAGGTCAAAATCATACAGCAGTTGGTTGGAAAGTAAAAGATTGGCGTGTAATAAGTAGCCGTACAGTAAGTGACGTAGATTTTCCAATGGGTGGATTTATTGCAAAAGCGACTAACGATTCAGCCACTATACAAATAATACCAAAAAGTTTAGATAACAAAAATTGGCAAGTAAAATTAACCTTCAAAGCATTGAAGAATACCCCTAATTTATTGAGTATTTATGATGCTGACGGTAAAAAAATAAATATAAGTTATTTACCCAAAAGTAGTGTTTGGCAAACGGTGTCATTTGTGACTAAAAACCCTTTTACGATTAAAGGAAACCGCGATGTTGAAATTGGAGGAATTTGGTTAAATCGCTCAAAAAAATCAGGGGTTATTGTATCTTCAATTGCAACTAATGGCGCTAAACAGAGCATATGGCAAAAATGGGGTTCAAGTTGGTTGAAAGAATTATCTGCTTCAAAAAGTGATTTAGTTATTCTTGAATACGGAACAAATGAAAGTTTTGATGAAACTTTAGATGTTAATGATTACCGCAAAAACTTAGTGAATAATATTCGCCAAATTCGTAGAGCATTACCTAATGCAGCCATTTTATTGATGACACCTCCAGATACAATGGTAAATGAAAATAGTATCCCTAAATCATTTTTAGCAATTATGAGTATTCAAAAGCAAGTAGCTAAATCTGAAAGGACACTATATTGGAATTGGCAAGCAGCTATGGGGGGAGCTGGTTCAGTTAAAGTTTGGCAAAAACGTGGACTGACTCGACCAGATTTAGTACATCAAACCTTACAAGGCTACAAAGAAAGTGCTAAAATTTTCTATAAAGGTTTTAATGAGTTTATTAAGAAGAAAAGATAGAATATATAATTAAAAAGGAACAAATAAGTTATGTCATCTCCAATCATTGTTGCTGTTGATTTTTCAGATACTAAGTCAGCATGGAACTTTATAGACCAAGTTGATCCAAAAGATTGTCGTCTTAAAATAGGCAAAGAATTATTTACTCATGCAGGTCCTGACTTTATTAGGCAAATAAAACAAAAAGGATTTGATATCTTTTTGGATCTTAAATTCCATGATATTCCTAACACTGTTGCTAAAGCAGTAGCTGCAGCTGCCGATTTAGGTGTTTGGATGACAAATGTTCACGCTAGTGGTGGCGCTCGTATGATGGAAGCTGCAAAAGATGCGCTTTATTCATACGGTAAGGATGCACCAATGTTAATCGCAGTGACTGTATTAACGAGTATGGAGTCTTCTGATCTTAAAGAAATAGGTATTAACGTTTCACCATTAGAGCAAGCAACAAAGCTGGCATTACTGGCAAAGAATTGCGGACTCGATGGAGTTGTATGTTCTGCTAAAGAAGTACAAAGTTTTAGAACTAGACTAGGAAGTGATTTTAAATTAGTTACTCCAGGAATTCGTCCAGCAGGATCAACACCTGATGATCAACGCCGTATTATGACACCTCAACGCGCACAAGCTGCTGGTTCAGATTATTTAGTTATTGGGCGTCCTATTACTCAAGCGGAAGACCCAACCAAAGCATTACATGCTATTCTAACAACACTAGATTTATCAAAGAGTTAATAATTATGTCTGATAACGCTATTGTTTATTCAACTGAACATGGTCGAATTACGCCAAAGCAGGCTGCTAAACCTCGTATTAAAGGCGATGGTTTTATCCGTATTTCACGCCAGACATCAGGGCGTAAAGGTAAAGGAGTTTGTGTTATTGAGGGATTCGATTTAGAGGATTCTCAGTTGATGCAATTAGCAGCTGAGCTGAAAAAGCGTTGTGGTTGCGGTGGTTCAGTTAAAGACGGGAAAATTGAAATTCAAGGCGACAAACGTGAACTATTAAAATCATTATTAGAAGATAAAGGTTTTAAAGTTAAATTTGCTGGCGGTTAATTGATTAAAAATAAAGTAATAACGCCCTATTGAGAAAAAGGGCGTTGTTATACATAAAAACATTAATTAGAACGGTAACTACGCATTTTTTTGCTGATTTCACGTCTTTCTTTAGAAATTTCAGCATTCTTGATTATATAATCATCAACACGATCATCATAATCACTCTTCATATTAGCAATAATAGCTTGAAGTTCTTCGTAAGTCATATCAGGTTTAATGTAATCACTTAAATTTTCAAGTAATAGCACACGTTTTTGGTTATCACGAATTTTTTTCTCGTTATCTGAAATTTCACGTTTTAATTTATTTAAACGACGTGATAAACGAATATATTCAAGTACATCTTGAAATGATGGTGCGGCTGATTTTTCCTTGTCCATCTATAACCCCTTATTTCTAAAAAATGGAAAACGATTCTGAGTTAATTATATACCAATAATTTTTTAAGGTCATACTAAATATACTTTTATTGAAAAATGTTAAATTTAAATATCAATCAAGCTTGCTGAGTTTTGTTTTAAATCAAATTTTTTGAAGTATGAAATAATAATATTTTTATAAAATTGTCGATAAATTTATCGATTTTCCTTCTAATTGCGATAAAAATAAAAACAACTATTAAGAATTATTGCAAAGTATTATACAATGTGTTGTTAATTGAAAAGAGTACCAAATGAGAGAATCATAATGAGCTGGATTGAAAAAATTCTGAGTAAAAATAATATATCGTCAGATCATAAAAAGGCAAATATTCCAGGTGGTGTTTGGACCAAATGTAGTAATTGTGAGCAGGTTATCTATCAAGCTGAACTTGATCGTAATTTAGAAGTTTGCCCAAAATGCGATCATCACATGCATATTCCTGCCCGAGTTCGCTTATATCGTTTTTTAGATGAAGGTTCTGATGTAGAGATTGGTTCAGAACTTGCTCCTAAAGATATTTTGAGGTTTAAAGATACCAAAAAATATAAAGATCGTTTAACTGCCGCTCAAAAAGAAACACATGAAAAAGAGGCGATGGTAGTAATGAAAGGCACATTACTGGGCATTCCAGTCGTTGTTGCCTGCTTTGAATTTGCTTTTATTGGTGGTTCAATGTCGTCTGTTGTCGGAGCTTTATTTACGCGAGCCGCAGAACAGGCAATTGAAGATAAGTGCCCATTAATCTGTTTTTCTACCAGTGGTGGCGCTCGAATGCAAGAAGCATTATTTTCATTAATGCAAATGGCAAAAACGAGTGCCATCTTAGCAAAAATGCAAGATGAAGGTTTACCCTATATTTCTGTGATGACCGATCCAACAATGGGTGGTGTATCTGCTAGTCTAGCGATGCTAGGTGATATTAATATTGCTGAACCTAAAGCGTTAATTGGTTTTGCGGGGCCTCGAGTAATTCAACAAACAGTGCGTGAAACACTGCCAGAAGGATTCCAACGTAGCGAGTTCTTATTAGAAAAAGGTGCAATTGATATGATTATTGATCGTCGTGATATGCGCCCTAAAATTGCAGGTCTGTTAGCTAAATTAATGAAACTCCCAGTTCCTTTTGATTCTATCGTTAATGATGAGAATATTTAATTAATCATGCGAACTGAAATTCCTGATGCCATGTCTAATCTTGAAACATGGCTTTCTTATTTGGAACAATTACATCCAACGACCATTGATTTAGGACTTGAGCGTGTTAGAACAGTTGCAGAGCGTCTAGATCTTTTGCAGCCAGCCCCTTATATTTTTACGGTGGCAGGGACTAATGGCAAAGGAACGACTTGCCGCACGCTTGAGATGATATTACTTGCTGCAAATAAGCATGTTGGAGTTTACAGCTCTCCTCATTTAGTGCGTTTTACTGAAAGGGTTAGAATAAATAATCAAGAGTCAAAAGAACAAGACACAGTTGATGCATTTGTTGAAATTGAAAAAGCGAGAGGAAATATTTCCTTAACTTATTTTGAATATGCAACGTTAGCTGCATTATATCAATTTAAACAGGCTCAATTGGATGTAGTTATTCTAGAAGTAGGCTTAGGTGGAAGACTTGATGCCACCAATATTATCGATGCTGATATAGCAATTATTACTACAATCGGTATCGACCATGTAGAATATTTAGGCAATACTCGAGAAAGTATTGGTCGAGAAAAAGCAGGTATTTTTAAACCCAATAGTATTGCTATTGTTGGTGAGCCAGAGATACCATCATCTATTATAGATGTTTCTAAAACTGTGAATTGTCCTATTTATGTAGTTAATAAAGATTGGTCATATCAACAAATTGATGATTCATTATGGCAATTCATTTCACCGTTAAAACAGTATGATCAATTGCCTATTCCCAATGTGCCTTTAGCTAATGCTGCTACTGCAATAGCAGCACTAACTTATTCTTCGCTTTCAATTGACCAGAATCAAATAATCGAGGGTCTTGAAAAAACAAATTTAGTTGGAAGATTTCAAATAATACAGACATCACCAATTGTAATTGTTGATGTTGCACATAATCCTCATGCTGCTAACTATTTAGCTAACCAAATTAAGTTATTGGTAAAGAAACAACCTACTATTGGTAAGATTAGGTTTGTCATTGGTATGTTGAAAGATAAAGATATTAAAAGCACTCTATCTTTATTAAATGCTGATCAATGGTATTGTGCTTCACTTTACGGTGAGCGTGGATGTAATGCTGAGGTATTAAAGCAGTATTTGCAAGATAATAAAGTAGAAAATATAACTACGTTTGAATCAGTTGATAATGCATATCAAAAGGCCATGCAAGATTCAAAAGAAGATGATATTATTGTCGTCTGTGGTTCATTTTATACTGTATCTGCCGTTTTAGATAAATTAGGCAAATGTAATCATGGATACTAATCAAGAGAAAACTACTTCAAATAAAATTAGGAATCAACTAGTTGGTTTTGCTACATTATTGCTAACTATTGCTATAATTGCACCTAATATCATAACAGATAAATCTAATTTACATACGCCTACAATTCCTATTTTACAACCAGAAGTAGTAAATGAACAAAATCAAGTGATTACATCACAAAATGAGTCAACTATTAATGGTGGTCCAGGATTTGAACAATCTTATACACCTGATTCTGATCAATATACTAGCCCTTTAGCATCACCTGATAATGATAATAGCGATGCTTCATCTATTTCTGAACAAACAGATAAGCCCTACATGATTCAACTTGGCGCATTGAAAAATAAGAAAAAAATTGAGGAATTAGTGGCATTATTAAGGCTAAACAATTATGACGTTAGAATCATTCCAAGTAATCCAGGACCTAATCAATTAATAAAATTACAGGTCGGTCCTTATGCAAAAAAAGAGCAAGCAGAGCAGTTGCTTAGTAACCTAAACAATTTAACAAAATTAAAAGGTGTTATTGTTACAAATTAAAAATTATTTTACTCTTTAATGAGTACAAACATTAAATAAAAATATTAATATAAAATTGTGAGTTATTATGATGAATTGGGTTGATTATACGATTATTGGTGTGATTATTTTATCTGCACTAATTAGTATTATTAGAGGTTTTGTTAAAGAAGCGTTATCCCTAATAAGTTGGGTTCTGGCTTTTTTTATAGCAAGTCGTTTTTACATGCATATCACTAGTTACTTAACTTATTTTGATAGTGATGTAATTCGTATTGCTGTAGCTATCGCTATTTTATTTATTGCTACACTAATTGTGTGTGCCATTGTTTCTTATATTATTGGGCAATTGGTTCAAAAAACAGGACTATCAGGTACAGATCGCGTATTAGGTATTTGTTTTGGTGTATTAAGGGGTATTTTAGTTGTGGCGGCAGTGCTCTTTTTTGTCGATACTTTCACACCGTTATCCCAATCTCCTGAATGGGAGCAATCGCAGCTAATTCCGCATTTTCATTTTATTATTCGTTGGTTTTTTGATTTTATACAGCAGTCGTCTTCATTTTTAGTTCAATAACTTTGAGGTAATCATTGTATGTGTGGTGTTGTTGGTATTGTAGGATGCAGTACAGTTAATCAATCTATTTATGACGCTTTAACTGTTTTGCAGCATCGAGGACAAGATGCTGCGGGGATTGTAACTATCGACGAGCAAAATCGTTTTCGCTTACGTAAAGCAAATGGTTTAGTTAAAGATGTATTTCAAGAACATCATATGTTGCGTTTACAAGGTAATTTAGGAATAGGGCATATTCGCTATCCCACTGCGGGCAGCTCAAGTCCTTCAGAAGCGCAACCATTTTATGTCAATTCACCTTATGGTATTGCACTTGCACACAATGGTAATTTAACTAATACTGACCAATTAAGAAATAAAGTATTTGAATTAGCAAGACGCCACATTAATACAAGTTCTGATTCAGAAGTATTACTTAATATTTTTGCTAGCGAACTTGATAAATTCCCTACCTATCCATTAACTGCAGAAAATATTTTCACCGCTATCAATCGGGTACATCAAATCATTAAAGGTGCTTATGCATGTGTTGCAATGATTATTGGACATGGATTAGTCGCATTTCGAGACCCATATGGTATTCGTCCTTTGGTGATAGGTAAAAAAGTGCTTGATAATCAAAAGACAGAATATATGGTTGCATCGGAAAGTGTTGCTTTAGATATTCTCGATTTTGAATTTATGCGTGATGTTGAACCAGGTGAAGCTATCTATATTACTCAAGATGGACAACTTTATTCAAAACAATGTGCAAATAATCCTCAATATTATCCATGTATTTTTGAATATGTTTATTTTGCCCGCCCTGACTCATTGATGAATGGTGTTTCAGTATATCAATCCCGTATATTAATGGGACAGAAACTAGGTCAAAAAATTGCTAGAGAATGGAAAGACATTGATATTGATGTAGTAATTCCTATTCCTGAAACATCATGTGATGCCGCGCTTGAAATTGCCAGAATTCTGAATAAACCCTATCGACAAGGATTTGTTAAAAACCGCTATGTTGGACGTACTTTTATCATGCCAGGTCAAGCGGAACGAAAACTTTCAGTAAGAAGAAAGCTAAATGCTAATCGTATTGAATTTGAAGGTAAGAATGTTCTTCTAGTTGATGATTCTATTGTTCGAGGAACGACATCGGAAAAAATACTTGAGATGGTGCGTTCAGTTGGTGCTAAAAAAGTTTATCTCGCTTCGGCAGCGCCTGAAATTAGACATCCTAATGTTTATGGTATTGATATGCCAGTTGCTAGTGAACTTATAGCTTATAACCGCTCTGTTGGTCAAATTGCCAAAGAAATTGGAGCAGATAAATTAATATTTCAAGATCTTTCGGATTTAATTGATTGTATTAAAGAGCAAAATCCTAATATTCATCATCTAGAATGTTCTGTTTTTGATGGAAAATATGTTACTGAAGGAATTGATGATAATTATTTTGATACGCTAGAGCATCACAGAGCTGAAAACAAATCAATCACGCCAGAATCTGAAAATCTTGAAATTTATAATGAAGGTCAATACTAGTCATTTAATTTTCTAAAATATAACCTAAAGTCATAAATAAGCTTGAAGTGAACAGTTCAAGCTTATTTTCATCCCCAAAATTAGCCTTTCTTCTTTACAATTGACATATTGTTGTTTGATTTCTATTACTAAAAAGTAATATAAAATTGATTAATTAATAAAAATAGTAAGTTTTAAACAAAAATATAATTAATTAACTTGTTGATTAATATATCAAAAAAACGTCTTTACAAAAAGATGTCAAAAAAAGTTACAAAATAGTTTTATAAATTACATTTATGTAATAAAATCCTCCTGAACTTAGCTGTTTTGTAAAGAAGTTTTAGTTTTTAGGCGAATATTATTTAGTTTTAAAATCGCATATTAAAAACAACACATTAAATAATAAAAACTTTACTTACAACGTAAATAAATACGATGCATTTGTAAAGTTAGTGAGATATAAGGAATGACTACGGTGAGAAAGAATCTTAGATTAAGAGTTATCTCAGCATTTGTAATAGCTACGTTAAGTTGGAATTATGCTTATGCTATTGATACTCAGCTATCGTCGAATGAGGTTGATAGCAATAAAATCATTGAATTAAAAAATGGTACTAAAGCTCGAGAAATGATTAATAATCAAAAACGCAGTTTGTACCAAATTGCATTATTAAGCAATATTTCAATTTCTGAATTACGAGCTATGAATGCAGGTCGTTTCGATAAAAAAGATATGGTTGAAGTCGATGAACGACTAGTTTTACCTGAAAATTCTCCTTTATTACCTGCAATAAATAATAATAATAATAAAAAAGATAAATACTCAAATTTACCTTCGCTAGGCTCTGATGATAGTTACGATGTAAAAAAAGACAAAGATGCACTATCAAGCCAAGTAGCTACCACCTTGCAAACTCTTGCAACTCAAGATTGGAAAAATATTACTTCAGCAGATAATGGCGGTATCTCTGGCCATTTGAAAAACAAAGGTAAAGATTATGCTGAAAACTATGTTCGCAATGGTATTCATTCACAAGTAGTCGATCCTCTTCGTAGCGCTGCTCAAAATTTTTTAGGGCGTTTTGGTACTGCTCAATTACAGTTCGATTTAGGCGATAAGGGTGAATTCAATAATATCAATGTTAAATTATTTAGCCCATTGATTGATACTGACAGCACATTGATTTTTAGTCAGTTATCATTCCAAGAATATGAACATAATCGTCATATTGGTAACTTTGGTATTGGTCAACGTTGGGATGTTGCTGATAATACATGGTTATTAGGATATAACGCCTTTCTTGATCATGATTTCCAACGTTCACACAATCGTTTAGGCCTAGGTGCTGAAGCTTGGACTGATTATATGAAGTTCGCAGCTAACTATTATCATCCATTATCTGATTGGAAAGATTCAAGAGACTTTGATGACTATTTAGAACGAGCTGCTAGAGGTTTTGATATTCGCTTTCAGGGCTATTTACCTCAATATCCTCATTTAGGCGGATCACTTATGTATGAACAATACTATGGTGATAAGGTTGCTTTATTTGGTAAGGATAATTTACAAAAAGATCCAAGAGCGATCACAGTCGGATTGGATTATACCCCGGTTCCTTTATTTACCGTTAAAGCTCAACATAAGCGCGGACAGGATAGTAAAAAAGTCACATCTGCTGAATTAACCATGAATTATCGTATTGGTACACCGTTAAAAGATCAGCTAGATCCGGATATGGTTCAAGCGGCTCGTTCTTTAAAAGGCAGTCGATATGATTTAGTTGATCGTAATAACTATATCGTTCTTGAATATAAAGAAAAGAAAATGACTGTTGATTTAGGGTTAGATTCTCTTCAATTACTCGAAGGTACTACTCATGATCTAGTTATAGGTGTTCATAACGCCAAAGGTATATCAAGCTTAGCTTGGTCAGGCAATATGCAAGATATTGATAATGGTGGTGGTTTCTTGTGTTCTGCTGCGGGAGTATGTACTAGCTCTTCATGGTTAACACCTCCTGCTGATGTTAAGAATTGGAAGATTGTTGCACCTAGTTATGTAGATCGAAATGGGAACAGATTGCCAATTAGTACAAATGGTGTTTATAGCCTAGCAGTAACGGTTACTGATAGCAAAGGAAAATCAGCAACATCTAATTCAGTTTCGTTTGAAGTTCTGCCTAATTTAAGTATTCGTAAAATAGGTGTTTGGGCGGTTGATAGCTCAGGAGATCCAGCAACTTCTGTGCAAAATACAGCTGATGGTACAACTTCAGTAACGCTATTAGCTAGTTTGGTTACCCCTGGAACACCTACTGGAAGTGGAAGCTTTGGGGATGGTTATGATGGTTTTAGTGACCAAACATTGATGTCTAAAGTAGACAATACATTCAAATCCTCAGTAATTGATTTATGGACAGCAACCAGTAATGGTACAAAAGTCACTTTGATTGATGGTACTTCTGGTACGGTAAGAAGTTGCCCTACCTCAGAACGTTGTGTCATTGTTAAATCTTTTGAAAAAGTCAAAATGGGTGACAGCATTTCAGCAAATGCTTCTACCGCAGCAGGCACAACAGCTATTGGTGATACTTATACCATCGACGTTGCGTCAAACTTTGATGGAGCAGTTGATTTTTCTATCAAATTAGATGGTTATGGTCAGTCTTTCAACAAAGCTACGGTTAATTTTGGTGGTGGTAGAGCGGGCTACATTAAAGTATATCGTAGTGATGGCACTTTAGTTGCTAGACAAAATGGAAACGTACTTGATTTTGAACCAGGTATTACTGGATGGTATGTAGGTACTGAATATACCGTAAAAGCTTATGTCGATGATACTGAAGCTGTAGAAATTACCAACCCATTTGTTATCTGGTCACTTGTTGGTTCAAATAGCCCGGCGTGTCCTGGAAGTGCAATGACAACATTACCAAGTTATGTTGATAGTCCTAATGGCCCTTGGTTTAATGTAAGTATGGGACCAAATGCACCTTACACTATTAGAACTAATATGACTAGTTATGCAACAACAGGCACAAGTATTCCTGCTGTGGGTGGAGCTCCTACATATTTAGATCTAAACCAGGTAACAGCATCACCAGTAGCATGTGCTGGAGATCAAGGATTTAAATTACAAGTTTCAGTTAATTAAAAAAGTTTTTAATCATCTTCGAATTATCGAAGGTGATTTAAAAGGCAACACCAATAAAAACGGTGTATTTATATAAATATAACATGTTAATTTATTAGAGAAAATAGGAAGTTAAACATGAAAAAATTAGCAATTAAAAAAGTTGCATTAAGTTTGTTTTTAGCAGGTTATGCTGCTAGCAGTGCTTATGCATTAGATCCAGCAATAACTCAAAATTCAATAGAAGGTAATAAACCAGTAATTTGGTCAAAAGGTGCACATACTAGCGCCCCAGCTGAAAGATCTTTGACTCTTCGTATTTCAAATGATACAACAGGTGCAACATCTCTTGGTAATGGTGTAAAAGCTAAAGTTGGTGATTACATTCATATCTTTTATGACTTAGTAGATGCAGATGGAGATAAAGATTCAACTACTAAAAAGGCTGTATTAAATACACTTACAGTTTATGCTAAAATCGGCACTACTAGTACTTGGACTGAAATTACAGATATAACTAAAGATTTTGCCGTCAATGATCAAGAAGGTCATATTTATTTCAAAATTAGTCCTTCTATGGCGGGTGCTACAAAAATCGGTTTCAAACTTGAAGAAATTACTCCTTATGGTGCTCCAAGAGAAAATGAATGGTTATGGGTAAGTGATATTTGGGATGGTACTACTACTCCAGGTCATAGTGGTTCTAATCCTACAGATCCAGGTCAAGATCAACACGGTCCTGGTGATAAAGATCCAGATATCCCTGTAGGTCCTATTGAATATCCTGGTGCTACAACGTTAGGTATATTTAAATATACTCCTTCAGGTAGTGTAGATTTTGCGGACAACCTTGCTGCTAGTACTTCTACTACAGTACCAAAATATGGTGATAAACTAGCGGCTGTTGTATGGTTGAAAGCAAATCCAACTAGTACTAGCACAACGCCTAACTTCACTGGTGGAGATATAAACCAATCAGCATCTTACACATTTACATGGAGTCTAGATGGTAATAATAGTGCTGCACAGGGATCTCAAACTGCTGCAGCAACTGATACTCTAGCTGGTGTACCGGCTGGAGATGCAGATGCTAGCCCAGAAGGTTATGGCGTGATTAAGTTAGGTGGCACTGGTAGTGTAAAACATAATACAGTATACGATAGCCTTAATAGTGGCGATGGCTATGATGCAGGTATTCAAGGCTTCAAACTTAAAGTCACTGCAAACTAATCATTATTTAATGAAACTAATTAAAACCACTCAACTGAGTGGTTTTTTTATTTAATATTCCGTATGCACTTCTTATAATTAACTTGTTAAAATAAATTAATGTAAGTTAACTCAGCAAATATAATTATGATAATTCCTTGGCAATCTCTTGATTCAACTACTCTAAACAATCTAATAGAATACTTTGTTTTACGTGAAGGGACTGATTATGGTGAGCAAGAAAAATCACTTGAAGATAAAGTGAATGATGTAAAACTTCATTTAATTAATGGTTCAGCTGCAATTTTTTGGTCTGAATTACATGAAACAGTAGATATTAAATTTATTAAATAATGATTAAAATCATTTTAGTGAGTATATGATTTATTCTGTAACTTTGTTATAGTGTTACTGTAGTAATTTGAATAGAGAGGAAGGAATAATGATTGGTAAACAGCAATCAGATACAACATTGGAATGGTTTTTATCTCATTGCCATATTCATAAATATCCAGCTAAAAGTACCCTTATTCATCAAGGTGAAAAAGCCGAAACTCTCTATTATATTTTAAAAGGATCTGTAGCGGTATTGATTAAAGATGATGAAGGTAATGAAATGATTTTGTCGTATTTAAACCAAAATCAATTCTTAGGTGAATTAGGTCTTTTTGAAGAAGGTACAGAACGTAGTGCTTGGGTTAAAGCGAAAACAAGTTGTGAAGTGGCCGAAATATCCTATAAAAAATTTAAACAGCTAGTGCAAGTTAACCCAGATATATTAATGCGATTAGCTAGTCAAATGGCAAGCCGGTTACAAGTTACATCAGAAAAAGTCAGTAATCTAGCTTTCTTGGATGTCGCGGGACGAATTGCACAAACACTATTAAACTTAACTAAACAGCCTGATGCGATGACTCACCCAGATGGTATGCAAATAAAAATAACCCGCCAAGAGATTGGGCAAATTGTCGGCTGTTCACGTGAAACCGTTGGAAGAATTTTAAAAATGCTTGAAGATCAACACCTAATTTCAGCACATGGTAAGACGATAGTTGTTTATGGCACCCGTTGATTTATCGAAATTATCATTAATATGATAGATATATAACGAGATTATACATGACACAATATATTCCCAACCATGTGGCGATTATTATGGATGGTAATGGTCGATGGGCTAAGCAAAGAAATCAATTACGCGCTAAAGGCCATCGAGCTGGTTTAAAAGCGGTGCGTAAAATTGTCACATATGCAGCAAAATTAGATGTAAAAGTGCTTACGTTATATGCTTTTAGTAGTGAAAATTGGAAACGTCCAGCTAATGAAGTTACTGCTTTAATTTCACTGTTTATTTATGCGTTAAATCGCGAAATTAAAAATTTAAATAAAAATAATGTTCGATTAAATATCATTGGTGATATATCAAAATTTAATCAAAATCTTCAAAACCTTATTATTAATGCTCAGCTTTTAACCAAAGATAATACTGGCCTTACCTTGAATATTGCAGCTAATTATGGGGGTCGTTGGGATATTGTTGAATCAGCTAAAAAAATAGCTTCACAAGCTTTAGATGGTAAAATAACGCCACAGGATATCAATGAGGAATATTTTGGCTCGATTATTTGTATGAATGATTTACCTGAAGTTGATTTAGTTATTCGCACCGGTGGCGAATACCGAATTAGTAATTTTTTATTATGGCAATGTGCATACGCAGAATTGTATTTTACTGACACATTGTGGCCTGATTTCAATCAGGCATCATTTGATGAAGCGATAAATATTTTTAACACTAGAGAACGGCGTTTTGGTGGCGTTCTAAATGAGGACCTTTCATGCTAATCCAGCGTATTTTAACTGCCATCGTACTTATTCCCCTTGTTATTATTGCACTATTTTTTGCACCTTTATCGATATTTTCTTATTTAATCATCGCTGTTTGTGCATTAGCAGCATGGGAATGGCGTAATTTTTTAGCAAAAAGAACCGAGAAAACAGTTCTTTTGTTTTTTATTGTTTTTTCAATAGTTTTGCTTTACTTCATCCCCATTGAGTCAACACTAAAAAGTCAGTTATTTGCTTTAATAATTTGCTTATCAGTTATTTGGTGGTTAACCGCTTTGTTATTAGTTGTAGGTTATCCTAACTCAGCAAAATACTGGTCTAAATCATCATTAATTAAGCTGTTGTTTGCTTTTTTTACCTTAGTCCCTTTTTTTATAGGAATGCTTGAATTACGAACTATTAATTACAGTGTTAATAGTTATACTGGGTCTATTTGGTTGCTCTATGTATTTGTGTTAGTATGGGC
Organism: Gilliamella sp. B3023; assembly: GCF_026536845.1. NCBI lineage: Bacteria > Pseudomonadati > Pseudomonadota > Gammaproteobacteria > Orbales > Orbaceae > Gilliamella > Gilliamella sp. B3023. The sequence continues at coordinate 193,647 of NZ_JAFNNH010000002.1, read as the reverse complement.
AACCGATACAGGTGCTTATTTTGCTGGAAGAGCGATTGGTAAACGGAAATTAGCTGTCAAAGTCTCACCAGGAAAGACGGTAGAAGGTTTTATCGGTGGTGTCAGTTTAGCAACTTTAGTTTGTGTGATCGCTTACTTAACTGGTTATTTTAATATTAATTTTACTCAATTTTTATTTAGCTCCCTATTGGCTATTTTGGCTTCGGTATTAGGTGACCTGACTGAAAGCATGTTTAAGCGTGAAGCAGGAATTAAAGATAGTGGAAATCTTATCCCAGGACATGGTGGTATTTTAGATCGTATTGATAGTTTAACGTCGGCAGTTCCTGTATTTACTGTATTATCTTTGCATTTATTCTAAAGGGTTACTGATTTTGCTTTGGTCACTGTTGTTATTTATTATTACTATCAGTATATTAGTTACAGTTCATGAGTTTGGGCATTTTTTTGTTGCTCGGCTATGTAAAGTGCATGTAGAGTGTTTTTCAATCGGGTTTGGAAAAAAAATATGGTCGCATAGATTTTCAAACGGAACTGAATTAGTTATCGCTATGATTCCACTTGGCGGATATGTTAGAATGCTCGATAGCAAAACGAGTGAATTATCCCCCAATTTAGAAAAACGCGCTTTTGATAAAAAAAGTATTTTGCAACGGGCTGCAATTATTTTTGCAGGGCCATTTGCTAATTTTGTTTTAGCATTAATTATTTATTGGGTTATTTTTTTGACGGGTGTGGTTGATTATCCTGTTAAAATAAAAAGTATTATACCTTCAACACCAGCTGCATCTATAAATATGCCAGCAGATGCAGAGTTAAGAATGATTGATAATGCTAAAATAGACACTTGGAATGATGTAAATGCAGCATTGATTTCTGCTTTAGGTAAAAGCAATATTAATGTTACCTATCGTACTGATATTGAGCAACAAGAAGTTAGTCGGGATGTTAATATTAGTAATTGGTCTTTTGATATTGAAAAGGAATCTGCAATCGCAGCATTTGGATTTATACCTAAACAATTGGAAATTTATCCAATTGTGAGTAAAATTGTACCCGATTCAGCAGCAGCTCAAGCTGGTTTAAAAGTAGGTGATAAAATAATCAGTTATAATGAGCACCTTTATCAAAATTGGAATGATTTTACTGATACTATAAAAAAAGCTGGAATTATAAAACTGAAGGTAAGTAGGAACAATAAAGACGTCGATCTTACACTTGAGCCAAAAAGAAATAGAAATGGGGAAGGTGTTGCAGGTTTCTATCCGACATCTGATGCAGTAATTAAAAAATATGATTTTTTTAATGGATTCGATAAAGCGATGAAACAAACAATGTTAACGACTAAGTTAACGGTTCGCTCTCTTTATCAATTAGTAACAGGAGTGATTGGTCTAAAACATTTATCCGGACCAATTACAATAGCAAAAAGCGCAGGGCAAACAGCAAGTTATGGATTTACCCCTTACTTATATTTTCTAGCCTTTATTAGTATAAGTTTAGGAGTTATCAATCTTGTTCCATTACCTATGTTAGATGGCGGGCAGTTGCTTTTTTTATTTTTTGAGAAAATAAAAGGAAATGCCTTATCAAATAAAGCACAAGAGCGTTTTTTTCGTATCGGATTTGTTTTATTAATGGTAATAATGGGAATTGCACTATTTAATGATATTTTACGATTGTAATGGGATGAGGTTATAAATATATACGATGAAAATAAATAAATTACTTATAGCATCTTTGCTGTTTAGTACCACAGCAGTATATAGTTCCAATGCATTTTGTGTTGATGATTTTGTGGTTAAGGATATCAAGTTTGAAGGTTTGCAGCGAGTCACAATCGGTGCTGCAATGCTTGAAATGCCTGTTCAAGTCGGTGACTATGTGAATGAATCTGATTTAGGCCGCATTATTAAATCACTTTACGCCAGCGGTAATTTCGATGATATTACTGTTTCTCGTGATGGCGACAGATTAATTATTCATGTCCAAGAACGCCCAACTATAGCAAGTATTACCTTTTCCGGAAATAAATCTGTCAAAGATGACATGTTGAAAAAGAATTTAGATAGTACCGGTATTCGTGAAGGCGATGCATTAGATCGTACAATGCTTTCGGGAATTGAGAAAGGTCTAGAAGATTTTTACTATAGTGTTGGTAAATATAATGCTCAAATCAAAGCGGTCGTAACACCATTATCTCGAAATCGTGTTGATTTAAAATTAGTTATTGCTGAAGGTAAATCTGCTTTAATAGATCAAATCAATATCGTGGGTGCAAAAGCTTTTTCATCTGAAGAGCTTATTTCACGTTTTTCATTACGTGATGAAGTGCCTTGGTGGAATATGCTTGGTGATCGTAAATATCAAAAGCAAAAATTGGCATCGGACTTAGATGAGTTGCAAAGCTTTTATTTAAATCGAGGTTATGCTCGATTTAATATTGAGTCTACACAAGTTAGCTTAACGCCAGATAAAAAAGGGATTTATGTCACTATTAATATTCATGAAGGTGAACAATATAAGTTAGCCGATTTTGATTTTAAAGGTAACTTTGCAGGACATGAAGAGGCAATACAAAAACTAGCCAAAGAAAAGCTTACTGTAGGTGAACTTTATAATGGTAAAAAAATAACTGATATTGAGGATAATATTAAGCGATTGCTGGCTAATTTTGGCTATGCTTATCCTCAAGTAGCTATTCAGCCTGAAATGGATGACTCATCACATACTGTTAAATTAGTAGTATTAGTTGATGTAGGGCAACGTTTTTACGTACGCAATATTAAAATTGTCGGCAATACCATTACAAGTGAGAGTGTGGTTCGTCGTGAACTTCGTCAAATGGAAGGCTCATGGTTAAGTAATGGTTTGGTTGAACTTGGTAAAGAACGTTTAAATCGATTAGGTTTCTTTGAAAGTGTCGAAGCGAATACTGAACGAGTTCCTGGCATTGATGATCAAGTTGATATTATTTATAAAGTAGCTGAACGTAATACGGGTAGTATTAAATTTGGCGTGGGTATTGGCTCAGACAGTGGTATAAGTTTTAATGCTGGAATTTCTCAAGATAACTGGTTAGGAACGGGTAATAGCGTTTCATTTGATATTAATACAACCAGCAGTGATAAAACTGCATCTGTTTCGATTGTTAATCCTTATTTTACTGTTGATGGTGTCAGTTTAGGTGGTAGCGTTTACTACAATACTTATAAAACTGATAGTGATGATGATGAATCTGAGTATTCAAGTAAAACTTGGGGGGCTAATTTAGACTTAGGCTTCCCGATTAGTGAAAATAACTTTGTCCGTTTTGGTACAGAATACGCTAATCATAAATTAACTGATATGCAACCACAGTATAATATGTGGCGCTATTTTGAGTCTATGGGTGAAAATATGAAAGATAAAGATAAGTCTTATTCATATGACACCAATGATTTGTTATTGAATGCCTATTGGACATATAACACGTTAAATCGCGGCTATTTCCCAACAGATGGGTTAAAACTAACCGCTAATTTAAAAGCGACAGTGCCAGTATTTGACAATAGATTCTATAAAATGGTTAGTGATGCTACTTATTATTATCCAATTGATACCGATCATAAATGGGTATTCTTAGCTCGTGGCCGATTAGGTTATGGTGCTGGATTAGGTGGAAAAGAATTACCGTTCTATGAGAATTTCTATGCAGGTGGCTCAACTGTATTGCGTGGCTTTAAAGCAAATACTGTCGGCCCTAAAGCGGTATATTTTAATAAAACCGGATGTAGAACCTTAGGTGATACAGCTCAATGTACTAGTTCTAAAGATGCAATAGGTGGTAATGCGTTAGCATTCGGAAGTACGGAGCTAATAGTTCCAACACCATTTGCAAGTGAAAAATATACAGATAGTATTAGAACATCAGTATTTTTTGATGCAGGAACGGTTTGGGATAGTGAATGGGATCTAAAAGGCAAAAATATTCCTGATTATAGTTCCCCATCTGATATTAGAATGTCTGCTGGTCTTGCTGTTCAATGGATGTCGCCATTAGGACCATTGGTATTTTCTTATGCACAGCCGTTAAAGAAATATCATGGTGATTCAGCTCAGCAATTCCAATTTAATATAGGTTCAACATGGTAATGCCATGTTGTTAATAACTAAAATACACATAGGTGAATAAAGTGAAAAAAATTATATCTGTTGTTGGCATCAGTATTGCTCTACTTTTTACAGGCTTTGCAAACGCTGAAACTAAAATTGGTGTTATCGATATTAAATCTGTAATGGATCGTATGCCAGAACGAGAAGCAATCGGTAAAGAATTGAACCAAAAATTTGAAGCGAGAGCTAAAGCATTAGAAAAAGAACAAAAGCTTGCTGATGCAGCAGCTGCACGTTTAAAGAAAGAAGGGCTAACTTTGTCATCTTCAGAAAAAACTAAATTAAATAAAACTATTGCAGATTTTCAGAATAAAGCCACAGCTTTCGCAAATGAATATCGTGATAGCGAAACAAAAGAAGCTGGTAAATTACTAACCAAAATTCAAGAAGCAGTCAAAACCATTGTTGCTGAAGAAAAATATGATCTTATTTTAAGAGCAGATACGGTTTTATATGCCTCTGACGCTGTTGATATTACTGACAAAGTTTTGGAGAAGGTTAAAAAATAATGTTTGCTTTTCGTTTAGAGCAATTAGCTGACAAGCTTGATGCTACATTATATGGTGATGGTGAATTAACTATCACCGGTGTAGCATCAATGAAAAGTGCCACAAAAGGTCAAATCACTTTTTTGTCGGATAAAAAATTCCAAAACAATTTATTAACTTGTAACGCTTCAGCAGTTGTTATGACAGAAGATAGCCTTAAATATTGGAATGGGGCTGCTTTGATTGTTAAAGATCCTTATCTTACTTATGCAAAATTAGCACAACTTTTAGATACGACACCGTTACCCGCTAAAGGTATCGCACAATCAGCGGTGATTGATCCTACTGCTAAGCTTGGACAAAATGTATCAATTGGTCCAAATGCTGTTATAGAAAGTGGTGTAAATCTAGGTGATAACTGTTGTATTGGTGCTGGCTGTTTTATTGGGAAAGATACTCAAATCGGTGCAGGCACAAAAATATGGTCTAATGTATCTATATACCATAACTGTATTATTGGTGAAAACTGTTTGATCCAATCAGGAACAGTAATAGGTGCAGATGGATTTGGTTATGCAAATGACAAAGGTAAATGGATAAAAATTCCTCAGCTTGGTCGAGTAGTAATTGGTAATAACGTTGAAATCGGCTCATCAACAACAATCGATCGTGGTGCTTTAGATGATACTGTCATCGGTAATGGCGTCATTATTGATAATCAATGTCAAATTGCGCACAACGATATTATTGGTGATCATACTGCTGTCGCTGGTGGTGTTATTATGGCGGGTAGTTTAAAGATTGGACGCCATTGCCTAATTGGTGGTGCGAGTGTTATTAACGGCCATATGGAAATTTGTGATCAAGTAACTGTGACTGGGATGGGTATGGTTATGAGACCAATTACTGAGCCGGGTGTATATTCATCGGGTATTCCATTACAACAAAATAAAGTATGGCGTAAAACAGCTTCATTAGTTTTACATATTGATGAAATGAATAAACGTTTGAAAGCACTTGAGAAGAAGCTATTAAATGTCTCGACGTAGACGATTACGGTCGGTATAATGCTTCCCTATTTTATAAATTTAATTAGCTCAATTAATCAATTTATAATTATGAGCAAATATATTCAATAATTCCGAGGTATAAAGATGCAAGTTTCGGTAGAAACAACAGAAGGTTTAGGCCGTCGTTTATCAATTACAATTAAATCAGAAGATATTACCAAAGCAGTTGATAAAGAACTTATCAATACAGCAAAAAAAGTCCGTATTGATGGTTTCCGTAAAGGAAAAGTACCTTTAAAAATTGTTGAACAACGCTATGGTGCTTCTATTTTACAAGACGCTTTAAGTGATTTGATGCAACGTAATTTCATCGATGCTATTATCCAAGAAAAATTAAATCCAGCTGGTGCGCCAACATATATTCCAACAGAATATAAAAATGGTGAAGATTATACTTTCACTGTTGAATTTGAAGTTTATCCGGAAATTAAAATCAAAGATTTAGATAAAATCGAAGTTGAAAAACCAGTAGCTGAAGTTGTTGATGCTGATGTGGAAACAATGATTGAAACCTTACGTAAACAACAAGGTACTTGGAAAGTTGTTAAAAAGACAGCAAAAGAACAAAATCGTGTCACGCTTGACTTTTTAGGTAAAGTTGATGGTGCTGAATTTGAAGGCGGTAAAGCTGATGATTTTGCACTTGTATTAGGACAAGGTCGAATGATCCCTGGTTTTGAAGATGCAATCATCGGTCACAAAGCTGGAGATGAATTTGATATTAATGTTACATTCCCAGAAGATTATCATGCTGAGAATTTAAAAGGTAAACCAGCAGTATTTTCTGCTTCACTTAAAAAAGTTGAAGAACTTGAGTTACCAGAACTAACTGAAGAAGTAGTGAAAAGATTTGGTATTGCTGATGGCACAGTTGAAAGTTTACGAGCAGAAGTACGCAAAAATATGCAACGTGAACTTAATGCAACAATTCGCAATAAAATCAAAACACAAGTCATTGATGGTTTAGTAAAAAATAATGATATTGAAGTTCCATCTGCTTTAATTGATCGCGAAATTGATGTCTTACGTCAACAAGCCTTAACTCGTTTTGGTGGTAATGTTAAACAATCAATGGATCTACCTAAAGAGTTATTCGAAGCAGAAGCTAAACGCCGCGTGTTAGTTGGATTATTATTTAGCGAAATCATTGAAAGTAACAAGTTAAAGGCTGACGAAGCAAAAGTACAATCTTTAATTGATGAAATTGCAACTGCTTATGAAGATCCTAAAGAAGTGGTTGATTATTATCGTAAAGATAAGAAAGCAATGGATAATATCCGTTCTGTTGCACTAGAAGATCAAGTAGTTGATTTATTATTAGCTAGCGCAAAAGTGACAGATAAGACTTATTCATTCTCAGAATTAATGAATCAACAAGTTGCTTAAGCAGCTTGTCACTTTATTTAATTAAAATTCATTATAAGCCCAAATAAGGATCAATTGTTTGGGCTATTTTGTTTAATTAGGAGATGAAAATGCCTTTAGAACCATACATGAGTGTGATTCCAATGGTTGTTGAGCAAAGTTCTCGTGGCGAGAGAGCTTATGATATTTACTCACGATTATTAAAAGAAAGAATTATATTTTTAACTGGGCAAGTTGAAGACAATATGGCAAATTTGATTATTGCTCAGATGCTTTTTCTTGAAGCTGAGAATCCTGAAAAAGATATCCATTTATATATCAATTCCCCTGGTGGAGTAGTGACTGCTGGTATGGCTATTTATGACACGATGCAATTTATTAAACCAGATGTGAGTACTATTTGTCTTGGACAAGCATGTTCAATGGGCTCATTACTTTTAACTGCTGGTACTAAAGGTAAACGTTTTTGCCTGCCTAATGCACGCGTCATGATCCACCAACCATTAGGTGGTTTTCAAGGACAAGCGTCAGATATTCAAATTCATGCTCAAGAAATATTACAGGTTAAAAGCCGATTAAATAATATTTTATCAATGCATACTGGTCAGGATATTAGTGTAATTGAAAAAGATACAGATCGTGATAACTTTATGTCAGCCGAGAAAGCAGTTGAATATGGATTAGTTGACGCCATATACAGTAAACGATCTTAATAATAAATAGGTAAAGAAAGTGGATAAAGAAAACTCAGAAAAATTACTCTATTGTACTTTTTGTGGCAAAAGTGAACATGAAGTCCGTAAGCTAATTGCTGGGCCATCATCTATTTATATTTGTAATGAATGTATTGGACTATGTAATGATATTCTAAAAGAAGAAACAAAAAGTTTTCTTTCACATGAAGAATTTATTAGTAAACCATTACCGACACCGCACGAAATACGAGCTCATCTTGATGAATATGTTATTGGTCAGGAACGGGCTAAAAAAGTATTATCAGTTGCTGTTTATAATCATTATAAACGTTTACGTAGCTATTCTAACCGTAGTGATGTTGAGTTAGGTAAAAGCAATATTTTATTAATTGGTCCTACGGGTAGTGGTAAAACATTATTAGCTGAAACATTAGCACGTTTTCTTGATGTCCCTTTTGCCATGGCTGATGCAACTACATTGACTGAGGCTGGATATGTTGGTGAAGATGTAGAAAATATTATTCAGAAATTATTACAAAGTTGTGATTATGATGTAGAAAAAGCGCAACGTGGGATTATTTATGTTGATGAAATTGATAAAATTTCTAGAAAATCAGATAATCCATCTATTACTCGAGATGTTTCTGGTGAAGGTGTTCAGCAAGCTTTATTAAAAATTATTGAAGGTACTGTTGCATCTGTTCCTCCTAAAGGCGGACGTAAGCATCCACAACAAGAGTTTTTACAAGTTGATACTTCTAAAATCCTCTTTATTTGTGGGGGCGCATTTAGTGGGTTAGATAAAGTTATTGAAAATCGAGTCTCTACCAACACAGGTATTGGTTTTGGTGCTGATGTAAAAAGCACTAAGAATAAAGCGACAGAATCTGAGTTATTAGCTCAGATAGAGGCAGAAGATTTGGTTAAATTTGGTCTTATACCTGAATTTATTGGTCGATTACCTGTTATTGGAACGTTATCAGAACTTGATAAAGATGCTTTAGTTAATATATTAACCGAACCTAAAAATGCTTTAACCAAACAATTTAATGCTTTATTAGAGTTGGATGGTGTAGAACTGGAATTTACTAAAGAAGCTTTAGATGCCATTGCAATTAATGCGATGAAACGTAAAACAGGTGCTCGAGGATTACGTTCAATTGTCGAAAATATACTGTTAGATACAATGTATGACTTACCATCAATGCAAAACGTAAAAAAAGTACTTGTTGAGAAAGATACGGTAAATCATTTGCAATCACCTAAATTGATTTTTCGTGAAGATACAGAACTATCTGCATAATAGATAAGCAATTATCCTATTCAAACTGGTAAGCAGCATTTATGTAAAAAGTGAAATACGTATGTACATTTATTGTACTACGTATTTAAAACAGGATAAGCTTGAATATCTTAAAATCACCCCAATATAAGACAGATAAGTTTGTACTACCGAGAGAATAAAATGAAGACAAAACAAACTAAACAAATGATTATGCCTATTTTACCATTGCGTGATGTTGTTGTATTTCCACATATGGTAATTCCTCTCTTCGTTGGTCGTAATAAATCAATCCGTTGTTTGGAAAGTGCAATGGAGATGGATAAACAAGTTTTTCTTGTAACACAAAAATATCCTTCACAAGATGAACCTGATGTAGAGGACTTGTATGAAGTCGGTACTATAGCCAATGTTTTACAATTACTTCAATTACCTGACGGTACAGTTAAAGTTCTGGTTGAGGGTGTCGCGCGAGCTAAAATTGTTGATATTATTGAACGAAAAGATGATGATTTTTTAATTGCAAATATTAAACCGCTAAAAGAAGCTAAGAAAGCTGATAATATTAGTCAAGCGATGATAAGAGTCTTATTATCAAATTTTGATGATTATGCGAAACTTAATAAAAAAGTCACTCAAGAGGTTGTTGATTCAATTCATTTAATTAAAGAATCATCTCAATTAGCAGATTCCATAGCTGCTACCTTATATATAAAAGTTGAACAAAAACAAGAGATTTTAGTTACTGCTGATTTAGAAAAACGTTTCGAGTTGCTTATTTCATTAATGGAATCAGAAATTGACTTGTTGCAAGTTGAAAAAAATATCCGTCAACGCGTCAAACAACAAATGGAAAAAGCGCAAAAGGAATATTATCTAAATGAACAGATTAAAGCAATTCATAAAGAGTTAGGTGATATAGATAATAAACCTGATGAATTTGAAGAGTTAAACTCAAAAATTACTAAAGCAAAAATGCCAAAAGAGGCAAAGGAAAAAACACTATCTGAGCTTAATAAGCTTAAGATGATGCCTGCTATGTCTGCCGAAGCAACTGTTGTTCGCGGATATATTGATTGGATGTTACAAGTTCCTTGGAATAAACGCAGTAAAGTAAAAAAAGATATTAATGCTGCACAAAAAGTTTTAGATAAAGATCATTATGGGCTGGATCGTGTAAAAGACCGAATTTTAGAGTATTTGGCTGTACAAAGTCGAGTAAATAAAGTTAAAGGTCCAATTTTATGCTTAGTCGGGCCTCCAGGCGTTGGTAAAACATCATTAGGTCAATCCATTGCTAAAGCTACGGGTAGACAATATGTTCGTATGGCTTTAGGTGGTGTGCGCGATGAAGCGGAAATACGTGGACACCGAAGAACCTACATTGGTTCAATGCCAGGTAAATTAATTCAGCGTATGGTAAAGGTTGGTGTAAAAAACCCGCTATTTTTATTAGATGAAATTGACAAGATGGCTTCTGATATGCGTGGTGATCCTGCATCGGCATTACTAGAAGTTCTGGATCCTGAACAAAATAATGCATTTAATGACCATTATTTAGAAGTGGATTATGATCTATCTGATGTCATGTTTGTTGCGACAGCTAATTCAATGAATATTCCAGCACCACTACTTGATAGAATGGAAGTTATTCGGTTATCTGGTTATACCGAAGATGAAAAATTGAACATTGCTAAACAACATTTAATCGCTAAACAGATTGCTAATAATGGCCTAAAAGCAAATGAAATTGATATTGATGATTCAGCTGTAATTGGCATTATTCGCTATTACACTCGTGAAGCAGGGGTCCGAAGCTTAGAAAGAGAAATTGCTAAAATTTGCCGTAAAGTTGTTAAACAATTGGCTTTAAACAAGCGTTTGCGTAAAGTAAGTGTAACTCAAACTAACTTAAAAGATTACTTGGGTGTACAGCGTTTTGATTATGGTAAATCCGAAAGTGAAAACCGGATCGGTCAAGTGAATGGTTTGGCATGGACAGAAGTCGGTGGTGATTTGCTAACCATTGAATCAATGAGTGTTGTTGGTAAAGGAAAATTAACTTATACCGGCTCACTTGGTGACGTTATGCAAGAATCTATTCAAACGGCACTTACGGTTGTTCGTTCGCGCGCTGAAAAATTGGGTATTAATAGCGATTTCTATGAAAAGCGTGATATACATGTGCATGTTCCTGATGGTGCTACACCTAAAGATGGTCCGAGTGCAGGTATTGCAATGTGTACGTCATTAGTATCTACTTTAACGGGTAACCCTGTTCGTGCTGATGTTGCCATGACTGGTGAAATTACTCTACGAGGTGAAGTATTACCAATTGGTGGATTAAAAGAGAAATTATTGGCTGCTCACCGAGGTGGCATAAAAACAGCTATAATTCCTATTGATAATGTTAAAGATCTCGAAGAAATTCCAGCAAATGTTAAAGCTGAAATTGATATAAAACCTGTTAAATGGATAGATGATGTATTGACGATTGCATTGCAAAATAATCCATTTGGTATTGAGCCGGTTAAGGAAAAAGTTCAAATAAAGTCGCCAGTTAAAAAATCTGTTAAAAAAATTAAAAATACAGCAAATATTTCAACTCGATTGAACTAAAATAAACCAATCAAAAAGCCAACCTTATGTTGGCTTTTTTTTCGACCTTTAATTAGATAATAGCCAATTTTGGCAAATATGATATACTTGCGAAATTAAAATTCAGGTATATGGAGAATGACAAGCTATGATGGAAAAAATAAGAACAGCTGCAAACAGTCTTGTTGTTAAAATAATCTTTGCTATTATTATTTTATGTTTTATTTTTACTGGTGTTGGATTTTTAGGCTTTGGTGGTGGCAGTGGTGCAAATGATGAGCAATTGTACGTTGCTAAAGTCGACGGAGAAGGGATCAGTCGAACTCAATTTGAGTCTCAAGTAAAGCAAGAATTAAATAAAATTACAGGTGGTGATGCTTCGCTTACCAAAGTAATCCGAAGAAAAGTCTTATCTGAGCAAATAGATAATTATTTAGCTTATCAATTTTCAAAAAATATTCATGCCACAATCAGTAACGAGCGCGTAAAAGATTTTATTAAAAAGCAGAAAGTTTTCTTTATAGATGGAAAATTTGATAATCAAAATTATTTAAATCTACTTGCTGAAAACGGTTTTACTGCTGAAAGTTATGCAAGCTTATTAAAAACATCGTTACAACAAGAACAAGTTATTAATGCATTAGTCACAACTAGCTTTGTTTTACCTTCTGAATCTGAAATTTCCTTGTTAAAAGATCAGACAAGAACTATCTATGCTACTAAGATTGATTCTTCAATAGATGATATGAAAGACATTAATATTACCGAAGAAGATGAGAAAAAGTATTATGATGAACATAAAAATGATTTTATGAGGAAAGAGCGAGTAAAATTAAAATTTATTTATAATTCAAAAGATGACATCGCTAAAACCATTAAGGTTACTGATGATGATGTAAAAAAAGAATATGAACAAAATTTAAAAAAATATACCTACCCAGCAAAAAAAGAGTTTAGTGCTATTTTTGTTACAGACAAAGCGCAAGCAGACAAGATCGTTAAAGAGTTATCTTCAGGCGCAAATTTTCAAAATATAGCTGAAAGTCTAAATCAAAATAATAATAATATTTCTGCTTATGGTAAGAATGGTTCTTTAGGTTGGTTTGCTGATGATGATTCTCTGCCTGAGTTCTTTAAAAAAGCAAACTTGAAAAAAGTTAATCAAATTTCAAATCCAATTCCGACTGATGATGGCTTTATCATAATTAAACTTGATGCTGAGTTACCACCAAAGGCTATGGATTTTGATTATGCTTCAATTTTAATTTACGAGAATTTAACTAAACAAAAATTACAAAATGGATTTAATGCTGTTGAAGATAAAATGAAAAATGCCTTATCTCAATCACCTAAATCAATTGAAGAGTTATCTGAAAAAACGGGTCTTGAAGTTCAAACAACTGATTGGACAACTTATAAAGATATGTCTACAATCATGATTCATCCTGAAATTAGTGATTTAGTCTTTAGCGAAGAAATGATCGCTAATGGGCAACCGACTCTTAAATTATCAGACTTAATTCCAGTTGAAAGATCTCATGGTAGCTATGATTTTATTATTCAAGTTACTGACTATCACCCAGAGGGGATAGCTCCGTTTGATGAGGTTAAAGATGAAATTAATAAAAAACTATCTAAAAATATCTCCGAGAGTCGTTTTAAAGCTAATGTTGAAAGCCTTTTAAATGAGTTAAATACTACTGGAAATTCAGATAAAGTAAGCTTTAGTAAGAAATATGTTTTGCACAGAGATTCGAAAGATTTAGACAAAAAAGTAGTTGATATGGTTTTTAGTTTAGAACCACCAATTTCAGGTGTTAAATCTGATGAGTTTAATGTGGAATATTTAGAAAATAATACTGCTTATATTTTCACCTTAATTGACGTTGATACGCCTAAGGAGTATCAAGATATTTCACCAGAATTATTACCATTATCTATGTCTAACACTTTTCATTATCTTGCAAATGATATTCGTTCTAAAGCAAAGATTGAAATCATGCCTGATGCAAATTTGTGATAAAGATCGAAAAATTTTGGTGATAAATCAAAAAAAGAGAAGCCACTTTGGTGGCTTTTCGCATTTTTATGAATATTAAAATTTAGCAAATTAATTCCATGAGATAGTTATGAAGCAAATTTAGTTGCATAATTATATTGGAGTTAATTTACATGAAAATTTTTACACTATTATGCCTTTTATTTTCATCTTTACTTTTTTCAACAGTTAGTTTTGCTGATTCGAAAGCAGATGTCACTATAAAAGATGAGCAAATTGTACAAGTCAATATTAATACGGCAACAGCTGAAGAGCTAAGTAAAGTATTAACTGGTATTGGGATGAGTAAAGCTAAGAAAATTATTGAGTATCGAGAAAAATTTGGTCCTTTTGTTTCTATAGAACAATTAAAGGAAGTTTCTGGTATTGGTCAAGCAACGCTGGATAAAAATATAGGAAAAATCTCTTTATAAATATCCTATCTTCCAAGAGATTATCTATCTGTTGGAAGATATTTTTAATTATCAATTGGATCAACGTCAATACTCCATCTTACGTTTGATGCTTCACTCCACTGTTCAGTTATAAGATTATCTAATATTTGTTGTAATAATTGTCTGTTCGTATGTTGTAATAATAATTGCCAACGATTATAACCCGCTTTTTTAGGTTGACTAGCAGGCATTGGACCAAGTTGCCATAAATTATGGTCATAATTGGACTTTAACCAATCATGGATACGCTGTAAAAATTTTGGTGCCTGTAAATTATTACGGTCAGCAGCACGAATTAACACCTGATAGCTAAATGGTGGCAGTAAAGTTTGTTGACGTTCAATTAATGTTTGTTTTGCAAATGCCTGATAACCTTCATTTAATAAAGTATTTAATAAAGGGTGCTCTGGATGATAGGTTTGTAGAATCACTTCGCCAGCTTTTGTTTCACGACCAGCTCGGCCTGATACTTGAGTATAAATCTGAGCAAATCTTTCCGTTGCTCTGAAATCACTTGAAAATAAGGCGCCATCAACATCAATTATGCCAACTAACGTTACATCAGGAAAGTGATGACCTTTAGCCAAAATTTGTGTACCGACTAAAATATGGGCTCCGCCTTTATGAATATCATTTAAATAGGTATTCAATGCTTCTTTTTTAGTTATCGTGTCGCGATCAATACGAGTAACTTTTATATTTGGGAACAAAATATTAAGTTGTTTTTCAAGTTGCTCCGTTCCAAATCCAATTGGTAGTAACTGGGTCGAACCACACTTAGGGCACTGTTTTGGCACTTCCCTTGGCGTATCACAATAATGACAAATCAGTTTATGCTGCTTTTTATGATAAGTATAAGGGCGATCACAACGTGGGCATTCCGCTATCCAACCACAATCATGGCAAATTATTAATGGTGCGAACCCTCTACGGTTAAGAAATAACATCACTTGGTTATTGTTATTCAAATGCGTTTTTATTTTTTCTATAAGTGGTTGAGATAAACCTGAAGCTAAAGCCATGCCGCGAATATCTAAAATAGATTGTTTGGCTAATTGGGCGTTACCCGCTCTTTGAGTAAGTTTGAGATGCTGGTACTTATGAGTTTGTGCATTATTAATCGATTCAAGAGAAGGCGTTGCGGAACCTAAAACTATAGGTATATTTTCAATTCTAGCTCGGATAATAGCTAGATCTCTAGCATTATAACGCCATCCTTCCTGTTGTTTGTAAGAACTATCATGCTCTTCGTCGATAATAATGATACCTAAATCTTTAAAGGGAGTAAAAAGCGAAGAACGAGTACCTACGACAATGGCATTTTCACCCTCTTTACTTCTTAACCAAACATCTAAACGTTCCTTGTCTGTTAAGCCTGAATGTAAAATATCAATCGGGGCATTAAAGCGCTGTTTAAAACGCTTTATTGTTTGAGGTGTTAAACCAATTTCAGGAACTAAAACTAAAGCTTGCTTACCTTGTGATAACACATCTGCAATTATATTTAAATAAACTTCAGTCTTTCCTGAACCAGTTATACCATCAAGCAAAAATACACCAAATTGTTTATTCTGTTTATTAATAGTCTCTATGGCATTAGATTGTTCATCATTTAATTGGATCGATGTTGGGTTGGTCGAGTATTGCCAGCAAATATTGTCAGGTTGTTGATAAACTAATTCTATAAGCTGTTTTTTTTGTAATTCTTGATATAAATTTGAACTAAATTCGTCTTCATTTAAACAGTTGTTTCTAAGTGAAGATAATAATAACTTTTGTTTTGGTGCACGTGATAATAAGCTTAAATCAATTTGTTGCCCTAGAGGTGTTAATTTCCACTGTTTTATATCATCCTTGATAGCTTGACGACCTTGCCTTAATAGAACTGGCATGGCATGAAATATGACTTCGCCAATTGGAAAGTGATAATAACTTGTTGCCCAATTCAATAACTGCCAAATTGGTTGAGGAAAGGGGTTTTTGGTATCAATAATTGCGGTAATTGATTTTAAATTTTCGCTATCAAAGGTCGATTGCTGATCAATTTTAATGATTATTCCAATCATTTCCCTTTTACCAAAAGGCACTCTAACCCGCGCACCAATTTCAGCAGGTACTGTTAGTTTGTAATCAAACAGTCGATAAAGGGGTACCGGTAAGGCTACATGGGCAATCAGCATTAACAATCACTATTATTAAAAATTGATATTGTACGCAGATTTTATTTAACTCGCAAAAGTTACATAGAGAAATTAATTATTTTTGAGTTAACTATCTAATAACTTTATTTATATGATAGTAGTATCCATAAACAAAATTTGTTATCTTGAACGGCAAGTTAAAGCATAATATTTAAAGGTAGTTAAAAAATGTCAGCATCATTTTCACACATTAATCAACATGGTGATGCACATATGGTTGATGTTTCTGAAAAAAAGTTAACTTTACGAGAAGCTCGAGCCGAGTCAATAGTATTAATGAATGCTGAAACATTTAACCTAATTATTGAAGGGAAACATCATAAAGGTGATGTTTTTGCAACTGCAAGAATTGCCGGTATTCAAGCGGCTAAACGAACATGGGATTTGATTCCACTTTGTCATCCACTACTTCTAAGTAAAATTGAAGTCAATATCGAACCTGTATTTGAAAATCACAGCATTAGGATTGAAACAATTTGTCGGCTAAGGGGCCAAACAGGTGTCGAAATGGAGGCCTTAGTTGCTGCTTCAGTTGCTGCATTAACGATATATGATATGTGTAAAGCTAATCAAAAAGATATGGTTATTAATCAAGTTCGGTTACTGAATAAAATTGGTGGTAAATCGGGCGAATTTAATGCGGCAGAGCAGTGATACTATGAACAAAATTATTTTTTTTGCACAAATTAGAGAATTAATTGGGGTTGGAAAACTTGAATTATCGGTAGAGCAAATGTCAATAAATCAACTTTTAGATCACCTTAGTTTGCGTGGTGATAAGTGGGTATTAGCTTTAAAAGAAAAAACAGTATTATGTGCAGTTAATCAGACTTTAGTTGACTATGACTATGTCATTAAAAAGGGTGATGAAATTGCTTTTTTCCCTCCAGTTACAGGTGGTTAACAGCGTGAACATTATTCAAGTTAACCAATCTCCCATTGATGTGAATTCATTAATAACTTGGCTTTATCAATCGCCTATAGATGGTGCTGTAGTGACTTTTATGGGTAAGGTGCGTAGTTTTGAAAACCAAGTTATAAGTTTAACGTTAGAGCATTATGCAGAAATGACTGAAAAGGTGCTGTGCAATATTATTAATCAAGCCAGAGATAGATGGTCGATTAATCGTGTTGCAATAGTCCATCGTGTCGGTCAAATTTATGCAAATGAAAGTATTGTTTTTGTTGGTGTTAGTGCAGCACACCGCAGTGATGCTTTTGCTTCAGCGGAGTTTATTATGGATGTACTAAAAAATGAGGCTCCATTTTGGAAGAAGGAACAGACTTCTAGTGGCGAAAATTGGGTAGAAGCCAAGCAATCGGATATAAATGCATTGAAGAAATGGTATTAATATTTATTTAGTCTATAATAGATTTCATCATCAAAATGTCTTCAGAGGCTCAAAAAAGAGCCTTTTTTGTTAAGCTTATATTAATCTCTTCATATTTATCTTTTTTTGTTAAAAATTTTGAGGAAAGTACTAATTTTAAGTAGAAAAATCGCTATTATTAAAAATTTTTAATCCTATTGCTCGTGGAGCTATATGAAAAAACTCTATTCGTTCGTATTAATAAATATTTTTATTTCGTCTATCATTACTATCCGATATTTTTGGGTGCCTGGTTCATCGTTTAGTTGGGATGGAAGCTTTTTTTCTCTATTTGCCGTGTTAGGCCATTTTTTCTCTGTTTATTTATTACTTTTTATTTTATGTTTTCCGTTTATTTGGGTGAAGAGAACGTTAAGTAATATTTGTTTAGCTGCTTTATTTAGTTTGTTACAGATTGTGCTGTATGTTGATACTATTGTTTTTCAGCAGTATCGATTTCATATCAATGAATCTGTGCTATCAATGGTTTTCTCGGGGCAAGTTGTCGATTTTTCAACGATCACTTATGTTTTGATGTTTTTGTTAATATTAGTATCTTTTGGAGCAGAATATTTAATTCTTTATTTGTTAGATAAAAAATTTAGCCAAAAACGTTCAAGAATATTAATCGTATCGACAGTATTTCTCTTCGGTTGTTTTTTTATTAGTCATTTAATCCATATGGTTGCGTTTTATTATGCCTATTCCCCCATCATGATTGTTAAAGAATATATTCCATTATATCGTCCATTTACCTCGAAAAAGATAATGGGATTGTTTGATAAATCAGGGCAACGTAAGACACTTATAGAAAAGGAGAACCAACACGCAACTATCTATTATCCTAAAAATGAGCTGATGATTAACCCTCATAATACTACAACACCCAATATTATGTTTATTGTCTTAGATTCTTGGCGTTATGATACTTTTAGTCAAGAAATTTCACCCAATACTTACCATTTTGTGAAACAGAATAATGGAATAATTTTTAATAATCATTACTCAACAGGGAATGCAACTCGAACTGGTATTTTTGGACTTTTTTATGGTATCCCCGGCACGTATTGGGATGCTTTTTTAAGAAATAGAATTCCCTCGTTATTCATAACAACATTGCAAAAAGAAAATTATAATATAGGTATATTTACTTCAGCCAAAGTTACTGCGCCAGAATTCGATCGTACGGCATTTTTAACCATTAAAAACTTAAGAATTAGTAGTAAAGATGGATCTGCATCGAGTCGAGATAAACAGTTAACTGATGATTGGCTAAACTGGTATAAGAGTAGAGATACATCTAAACCAAGTTTTTCATTTTTATTTTTTGATGCACCACATGCTTATGATTTTCCCAATTATTTTGAAGTTAAATTCAATCCAATTGGCGAGCTGAATTATATGACATTAAGCAATGATACAGATCCTGTTCCCATTTTTAATCGTTATAAACAAAGTGTCTACTATGATGATTATTTGCTTAAAAAGGTCTATGATGAACTTGAACGATCAGGCTCGCTAAAAAATACGTTAATCTTTATAACAGGTGATCATTCACAAGAAATGAATGACAATAATCTGGGTTTTTGGGGGCATAATGGTAACTATACTGATGCTCAAACTAAAGTACCTTTTATCATAGTTGGAGCAAAAGATCTTAAATATATCACAGATAATATAAATAAATTTACCAGCCATGAAGATGTCGTTCCAACAATAATGCGACATTATTTGCATGTGGAAAATGATATTTCAGATTATTCGACAGGTTATGATTTATTTAGCCCAATAATCGATCGAGATTGGCTATTAATGTCAAATTATAGTTCTTATGCCGTTCGGACTAGAGACAACATCTATTTTGTTAATCGTCTTGGTATAAGCCACTATTTTGATTGTCATAATAATCAGGTCGATAAAACACCTGATTATAAAACAATCCAAGCGGCAATGAATGATATGCGTTATTTTTTCCAGACACAAAAATAAAAAAATCCACCGTAAGGTGGATTTTTATTATCGAACATCAGCACAGTTTAGACAGTAAATATAACGGTTTTGTGAATCTTGGAACTTATCCCATAGTGAAACTTGTTGCTTAATTTGTTTTACTTCTGGGATATGCTCAAAAAATACCTCTGCTGTTGATTTTGGCATCATAGCAAACATATCTGAGTAAAGTGCATTGAACCAACTGCCTTCAGGCTTTTGCCAATCTATTTTATAATTAGAAATATTGGCTAATGTTGCAGCCATATCAACCGCATCGTCAAAATCCCCTAATTTATCCACTAAGCCATTTTTACTTCCTTCGGAGCCGAGCCAAACTTGCCCTTGAGCTATATGATCTACTTGTTCTGAGGTCATATTACGAGCTTTTGCTACTAAAGAGATGAAATTAAAGTAACCATTATCAATATTCATTTGAATAAATTGATTCATTTCATCGGATAAATTTTGAGTTAAGCTGTTATTTGCCAATGGTGAGGTTGAAACCCCATCGTTATAAACACCAATATGAGAAAGTGAATTTTCAAAAGTTGGTACAATGCCAAAAATACCTATTGAACCTGTAATCGTATTCGGACTAGCGACAATATAATCAGAAGCTGTTGATATCCAGTATCCTCCGGAAGCAGCCATTCCGCCCATAGAAACAACAACCGGGATTTGGTAACGACGTAAAGTTTCTAGTTCACTGCGAATTGCTTCTGAAGCTTCGACACTTCCTCCTGGACTATTTACTCTGAGTACGACAGCCTGTATGTTATTACTTTGTAATTTATTACGAATATCTCTTAATTGTTTAACAATATCTTGGCTACCAGCTACATTACTGCTATTTGCGCCGTTAGTAATAGTTCCATTCACAAAAATGACAGCTATTTTGGGTTCTTTGTTTGATTCTTCAGCATTTTCCTTAAGTCTATAATCATAGATACTGACTTTTTGTTTTATTTTATGTTCAAGTTCAAAATCAAATTCATCACTTATCGCATCAATTAAACCGTTTGCTAAAGCGTATTGGGCCATATTACCATTAACAGATTTTAGTTCCGATAACATTTTATCGGCTGAAGGAACTAGTTGTGTAGGTGCTTTTTTGCGTTCTGCAGAAATGTCATTAAGGTAGTTATTCCACATTAAATTTAACCAACGAGAAGTGTTACTTCTTGCTTCTTCTGACATATTATCTCTGATAAATGGCTCAATAGCTGATTTATATGTTCCTACACGGAAAACATGAGTATTAATCTTTAAGTTGTCTAATAATGTTTTGTAGTACAAATTATTGGCGGATAATCCAAAAACATTAACTGCACCTAATGGGGTTAAATAGATTTTATTAGCATAACTCGCTAAATAATATTGGCTTTGATTGAAGCTTGAACCAATAGCGTAAATAGGCTTATTTGCCTCTTTGAATCTGTTTAAATATTTACCAATATATTGCAAAGAACTCAAGTCTGCTCCGACAAAGTTATCCAATTTTAGGACTATGCTATTTATATTAGGATCTGATGTAGCTTGTGATATTTTTTGCACTAAATCGAATAAACTATTTTCACGTGATAGATTTACTCTTTTACCATATAATTTATTTTGTATTTCATACAATTCATCACTATAAAGTGAATTGTCGACAATAACGCCTTCAAGATTTATAACTAATGTGCCATATTGAGGAATGATGTCTTGCTTTTGTGATTCTTTAAATAATGCAATACCACTCAAGATCAATAGGATTATGATTAAGAAAATTAGGTTAAGAAATATTTCTCTAATTAAATTGATACCTTTCCAAATTGATTTTATAACAGTTAGTACAGACATAATAAAATAACCCTTTAATTATTCTTTTATTTTTAATTTTTCATGTTTTTCTTTTTGAAATATTTTTTATCTTCAAATCGTAAACATGTTAATTTGCCACCCCAACAGCACCCTGTATCGAGTGCGTAAATATTTTCAGGTGTTCCTTTTCCATTCAATGCTGCCCAATGACCAAAAGCAATACTATATTCTGACGGAATTTTACTTGGTAATGAAAACCATGGTTTAAGTTTCGATGGGGCCTCATCTGGTTGATCTTTACAATAAAAATCAAGCCGTCCATCTTCGTAACAGTAACGCATTCTTGTTAAAGCATTCGCAATAAAGCGTAATCGATCTAACCCTTGTAATTCATATGACCATTCATCAGGAAAGTTACCATACATTTTGTCAAGAAAGAGGGGATATGAGTCACTACTTAAAACCTGATGAAGATCATTAGCACATTTTTTCAATGTTTCAAGATCCCATTGTGGAGATATTCCGGCATGAGTCATAATAAGTTTTAATTTTTCATCTATTTGAATTAATGGTTGTTTACGCAACCAATTCATTAGTTCATCGAAATCATCAGCGTGGATGAGTTCGTCAAGATTATCCTTCTTTTTTGATGGTGTAACATTGGCGTAAATTGAGAGTAAATGTAAGTCGTGGTTACCTAAAACTAATCTTATTTGTTCGCTGTTTTGTTTTACAAATCTAAGAACTTCAAGTGATTTTGGTCCTCTAGCAACTAAATCTCCAGTAAGCCATAAGGTATCTGATGATGAAAAATCAGCTTTCTCTAATAGTCGCATAAACTCATCATAACAGCCGTGAATATCACCAATTATTAGATTTGCCATAAGGTTATTTCCAAGCGTTTGCTAATAGACAATATTGTTGTACTGTCAAATTTTCCGCACGTAAATTCGGGTCAATACCTAATTCAGCTATTTGCTCACTGTTAAATAAATTACTTAAGCTATTACGAATTGTTTTACGTCTTTGGTTAAAAGCTTCGGTAGTAATACGTGATAGTACTTTAATATCATTAACTAAATAGGGCTTTTCTTTGTAAGGTATTAGTTTAACTACAGCTGAATCAACTTTAGGTGCTGGTTTAAAAGCTGTAGGTGGTACTTCTAAAACAGGGATGATTTGGCAGTAGTATTGTGCCATAACACTCAATCGACCATAACTTTTGCTGTTAGGTGCAGCAACTAAACGAGTAACAACCTCTTTTTGCAGCATAAAATGCATATCAGTAATGATTGGTGCATATTCGAATAAGTGAAACATCAATGGTGTTGAAATATTATAAGGTAAATTACCAAAAACTCTCAGAGGTTGACCTAATGTATCGGACAATTTGTTGAAATCAAAATTTAGTGCGTCTTGTTCAATCACACTGATTTTATTTTGTAAAAAAGGATTTTCAACTAATCGGCTAGCTAAATCTCTATCAATCTCAATAACAGTTAAATGATCTACCAATTTACTTACAGGTACTGTCAATGCGGCAAGCCCTGGTCCTATTTCAACTAGTGCTTCTTCTTTCTTAGGTTGTATGGCTGCCACAATACTTTCAATAATATAATTATCATGTAGAAAGTTTTGACCAAATCGTTTACGGGCAAAATGACCTTGATGAACACGATTATTCATTCTTACCTTCACCTGTAATTTTGATATATGCATCACCTTTTAACTCTTGAATCCAAACTTGTGCTTCTTCAGCAAATTTTCTATTGAAAATCATACGATAAGCTTGATCTTTTTTAACTAAGTTTGTACCGTCAGTTTGTCTGGTATCAATTAGTTGGATTATATGCCAACCATAAGATGATTTTATTGGTTGACTGATTTCACCCTTTTTCAATTGTGATAATGCAGTCCTGAAACCTTCATCATAAACTTCTGGCCTATTCCACCCTAAATTACCACCACTATCTTTTGAACCTGTGTCTTCTGAGTTAGCTTTTGCTGCTGCAGCAAAAGTTGTTGCTCCGCTGGTAATGGCTTTGCGAATGTTAATTAATTTTTGTTTAGCCACCTGATCGGTAACTAATACGTTGGTTTTAATTAAAATATGACGAGCATTAACTTCTTGAAGTGTAATTTTTTGTGGTGTTTCAGAACGGTTATCGTCAACTTTTAATATGTGAATCCCAACTCCAGAGCGAATTGGTCCTATAATACTTCCTTTTGGCGCTCGAATTAGTCGTTCCTCAAAAATAGTAGGTAACTCATTTAACTTTTTCCAGCCCATTGATCCACCTTTTAAAGCAAGATCATCATTTGAGTATGACGCGGCTAATTTAGCAAAATTTTCCCCTTTTTTTGCACGATTGATGATGTCCATCGCTTTATTGGTAGCACTATCAACTTGTTGTTTAGACGCTTTTTCTGGAATAGTAATTAGAATATGACTAATTTTAACATCAATATTGTTAGTTGGTTGGTTAGCTATTGTTTTGGTTAAATGTTCTACTTCTCTGTTAGAGACTTTGATTCTAGGTCGAACTTCATGCAGGCGTGCTTGTTCTATTAGCATATCAGTATGAATACGATCACGATAAGTGCTATAGCTCATGCCCATAGTTGATAATCTGCTTCTTAGTTGATCTATTGTCATACCATTTTCAGCTGCTATTCTATCGATTGCGGCGGTAACTTCATCATCACTAATAGTAATTTTTGCTTTTGCCGCTCTTTGTAAAATTAATTTTTCAACAACAAGGCGATCAATAATTTGTTTTCTAAGTATTTTATCATTAGGTAAAGATTTAGGATCGGCGCTCGCTTTAATCGTTTTGAGCATGTCACTAACATCACTTTCTAAAATGACGTTGTTATTCACAACAGCTGCAACCTGTTCTACCACTTTTGGAGCTGCATTTGCTGAAAAAGGTGTAAAGAGTACTAAATTAACACTCAAGTTTAATGCAATAAAAAGTTTTAATAATTTCATATTTACTCAACTCATTATGTTGTTGCGGTATTAAATTTACCACAATAAATTTATTAGTATGTTTATTCAAATGTTGTTGTATAAGGTAATTTACCAAAGTTTAACATTTTGGCTTGCGTGTCACGATTACTTCCTAAACCTTTAAGTTCAAAGTTAATTGACAGTTTGTTTTTGTATTTACTTATATGTTCTGTGTTATCCCAGTCGGTTAATTTGCGTCCATATTGTACGGTTACTCCCCAACAGCAGTCGCTATAATTTACCCCAATAAAACTGTCTGAAATCTGTTTTTGCTTAATATCATAATAATAAGATCCCACAGCACTCACTTTTTCAGATAGTGGCCAACTAACCATAATGCCGGCTTGAGAAAGATCTTGTTTATAACCTTTATATGCGGAATACTTATACCTGTCATCTACAGTGTCAATATAGTTACGATTGGCATAACGATAAGATAATTGAATTAATTTGTCACCCGATGGTCGATATTCAAACGTTGTATTGGCTAGCGAAATAGTATCGATACGGGTGTCGTATTGAATCCCGCTTCGGAAAATAATATCGTCACTAATTCGCCAGAAATTATCTGTTGCCCAAGTGACACTACCCGTATCAGAATTTTTATCTAATTCATTATTGTGATCACCGGTTTTAGATTTTGTAAAATAGGTAATTTGCCCTAAAGACATATTAAATTTTTCAACTTTGTTACTATCATAAAAACGTGTAGTTACACCCGTTGAAAGTTTATTTGTTGATGCAATACGGTCTAAACCACTATATGTTTGATCTCTAAATAAACCAATATAATCAGCTTGTAAGAGTGTGGAATCGTAATTTCCAATATTTGATTGGTTACGATAAGGGTTATAAGTATATTTCACTCTAGGTTCGAGTGTTTGGCTATACCCATCGATTAGATCAAAGTCTCTTTCAAAAATTACTTTACCATCAATACTAAATTTCGGTATAAAACGATTTACAGTGCGATTTAACTTTATCCCTTCTTTTATGTGTTCAAGATTATTATTATATTTAAATATGTTTTTCTGGTTGTAATGAGTTGCCATAAAACCAGTTTCTGCAGATAAATTTGCCCAAGAATTTGTAACTGTATAATTGATAGTTGGTTCTATATGGACTCGCCAAGCTTCGGGTTCATTATCTGTTGAATTTATAAAATGAGAAAGTTGTGAAAAAGTCTTAAATTTTAATGGTCCCAGCTCGTAGTTATAATAGTTGATATCTAATTGAGGCTGAGTTTGGTAAAGAATATCATAGTGGAATGGTTGGAAGTGTTTGTAACCTAAAGCAACATCCCAATTTTCATCATTGTATGCTAATTTATAAAACTGAGTCAGATATCCAGCTGTTTGAGACGCATATTTAGAACTGAGATCTGTTAAATATTGATTGTCACTGACTCGTGTAGTATCAGCTATAAAACGCCAATTGTAGTTAATTAATTCGTCGTTTTTCCAATAGAATAACCATCGATTACGATTGTTATCGTATCTGTTGCCATTTGTTGATTTTTTTCTATCGTCACTGTATTGATTATCATGCTGTAACCAGTCAAAAGCGAAAGTCCCTAATCCTAATTGATTTAAGTAGCGAAACTCAGTTTGTAACTGTACACCACGGTGTTGTAGTATTCGCGGTGTTATAGTCGCATCATAATTTGGAGCAATGTTCCAATAATACGGTAATGAAAAATCGATACCATCAACACTATCGTAACCAAAACTAGGAATTAACAACCCTGATCGTCTTTTATTGCCTGTAGGCAATTGTAAATAAGGTGAGTAAAGAACAGGTACTTTCTCTATTCTAAATACCGCATTCCAAACTTCTAACAACTGTTCTTCATTATCGTGAATAATTGTTGAACCTGTAATATTCCAAGCACTATCTCCTACAGGACAGGAGGTAAAACTACCATTTTTAAGAATTACATAGCGATTCTTATCAAGTTTGATCTCATCGGCTTCACCTCGTCCAAGTCTATTAACTAATTGATACTCACTTGGATTCATATTGGCATCATTGTTGTTTAGATTCATCGATGCGTGATTACCTTTGGTTTGTATCATATTATCTTGATAAGTGATATCACCATCGAGTGTAACCATCCGATTATTTGCATCTTTTGAGTCAATCGTCACTTTATCAGCTAAAACTGTACGATTGCCTTGCTCTACATAAACACGACCTTTGTAAATAGCTAAATTAGGATAAAGTCCTTCAAACTCATCTGCCTCTGCATTAATAGGTAATGTATTTATATCTCCATTAACAATTGGTCGCTCAAATTTAGGTACACCAACAAGACACTGCGGATTAGTAGTGTCATTTTGGGGTAAATCTATTGCATAACTGCTATAATTGTACAAAGAAAATGTTACAGCTATAGCAATACGAGAAAGCGATAATTTTTTCATTAATGATTAGAATATGATTATGATTATTTTAATTGAAACATTATAGCGGTTATTTATAAAAGTGCGAATGAAAATTAACGTTTAGTCCGTCGTTTATTCGTTTTACCAAGTTGTCTTACCATGGCTATTTTCTTTTCAGTCGATACTTGTTGAAATTCATCCCACCACTTAGCTAAATCTAAAAGCTCACCTTTTTCGATAGAAGCTCGCATTTCTAATAAATCATAAGCTGCTCGGAACTTTTGATGCTCTAAAATGACAAATGCACGTTTTCCTTCTCGTTTTTTCATTCTTAATTGTAATCGCCACATATCACCCATAACCGCTGTAAAACGTCTTGGTATAGCGATAATACGGCATTGCTCATTTAGTACATCATTAATTGCCATAGAAAAAGAATCGTAATATTGCAAACCGCTCTCAATGCAGTTTAATTGAGTTTGTTCTATAATTGGATACCAAAAAAATGCTGCATATAAAAAAGCAGGGTTAATGCGTTGCTCATTTGCTATACGGTAATCAGTATTTTTTAACACTTGAGCAATCATTTTTTCCATATTTCCTTCATGGTCATGTGTAAATAAACGTTCAACCACTGGAAACAATTGTTTAAATAAATGATACTGCTTTAATAATATATAAGTATCGTAACCATATCCTGATTGTAGTAATTTCAACGATTCATCAAAAAGACGGGCTGAAGGAATATTATTTAATAATGGAGCCAGTTTTTTTATTGGTTCAGCAGTAGCTGGGTCAATTTTCATGTTAAGTTTTGCTGCAAAACGGATTGTCCTTAACATTCTGACTGGATCTTCACGATATCTTGTTTGTGGATCACCAATTAATCGAATAATGCCATTTTGTAAATCTTTTAGTCCACCACAATAATCACGAATTGTATAATCTTTGACGCTATAATAAAGCGCATTCATTGTGAAATCACGACGAACGGCATCTTGCTCTATCGTTCCATAGACATTATCTCGTAATAACATACCTGCTTGTGATCGTTTTGATATGTTCTTTTGTTCACTCTGATCATCATGATCACCTCGGAACGTTGCAACCTCAATTATCTCTTTTCCAAACATAATATGAGCTAAACGAAAGCGTTTACCTATCAAGCGGCAATTTCGAAAAATCTTTTGAATTTGTTCTGGTGTAGCATTTGTCGCAATATCGAAATCTTTAGGTTTTTTACCTAATAGAAGGTCGCGAATACAACCACCTACGAGATAGGCTTCATATCCTTGTTTATTCAATCGATAAAGTACTTTCAACGCATTTTCGCTTATATTCTTACGAGAAATATTATGCTCATTACGTGAGATGGAAATATAATGCGACTCTTGTCGCTCTTTGTGATGGAACATTTTACGATAAAAGCGAGAAACTTGTTTAAAAATAGCGCACCTCGAATTAATAATGGTCTATACTGAAATATAGCGCGCGATTATATCGCAATTAAATCTAACTTTCCATTTTTCTTGAAATAGTTATACCGAGTAAAATAAAGGAAATTTCTTTATATTAATTAAATATTTTATTTGATTTTTTGAACATAATTATCAACAATAGTAATTTATATAGTACAATTAGTTAGATTATTTTTTAACTTTATAAAAATTAATTCAAAATAGATTATCTTATTTATTTTATTAATGACTAATTGATTTAATTAAACTTATACTCTTTTAAAAAAAGATTTTTGATAAAAATAATTATTAATTTGGTTTACAATTAAGAGTATAAAAATATTAACTGATAACTTATTGGGGACTCTATGAATATTCGAGATTTGGAATATTTTGTATCATTAGCTGAATTCCGGCATTTTCGTAAAGCAGCTGATGCTTGTAATGTTAGTCAACCAACACTAAGTGGTCAAATCAGAAAACTTGAAGACGAACTAGGCGTAATGTTACTTGAACGTACTAGTCGTAAAGTATTATTTACTCAAACTGGCATGATGCTTGTTGAGCAAGCTAAAGAAATTTTACGTAATATACAGATTTTAAAAGAGATGGCTAGTCGTCAAGGGGAAGAGATGGCGGGTCCTATGCATATTGGATTAATTCCGACTATCGCTCCATATTTATTACCACATGTGATTACCGTATTACATGAATCCTTTCCTCAACTAGAACTTTATTTACATGAAGCGCAAACTGCCAATATTGTTGCTCAACTTGAAAGTGGAAAATTGGATTGTGCTATTATCGCTCAAGTAAAAGAAACCGCACAATTTATTGAACTACCTTTATTCAATGAACCTATGTTTTTAGCCGTTCCTGCAAATGATGAATTAGCTAGTAAACAGACAGTTAAGCTTTCTAGTCTGAAAGGGAAGAAATTTTTAATGTTGGAGGATGGTCATTGTCTACGCGAACATGCTATGGGGTATTGTTTTCAGGTAGGAATTGATGAAGATAAACAATTTAAAGCGACGAGTTTAGAAACATTGCGTAGTATGATATCAGCAGGACGTGGAATTACTTTATTTCCAGAGTTAGCTGCTCCAAATGAACGTACTCGTGATAATATTTGCTATATTCCATGTACTGATCCTGTCCCAACACGAAGCATCGCTTTAATTTATCGACCTGGTTCTCCATTACGTTCTCGTTATGAAACTATCGCTAAAACTATTCGTGACCATATGCCAAAAGTCTTTGCTGAAAAAGAACGACTGTTAGGCCAGAAATAATTTATATTTCTTATAGCGCAGAATTTAAAAAATGAAAAATGTTAAAACCTGTGGAGTTAGAGCGCAGCAAAAGGAGAGAACTCGTCGAAGTTTAATTGATGCTGCGTTTCATCAACTCAACGCGGAACAAGGTTTTGCAAGTTTAAGTCTGCGCGAAGTTTCCCGTGAGGCAGGTATAGCTGCTACATCATTTTATCGCCATTTTCGTGATATGGATGAGTTAGGTTTAGCGATGGTTGATGAGAGCGGTTTAACTCTTCGTCAATTATTGCGCCAAGCTCGAAAACGTATTGAAAAGGGGGGGAGTGTTCTTCGAACTTCGGTAACCACCTTTATTGAATTTATTGATAAAAACCCTAAAGTATTTTTATTGTTGCTCAGAGAAAAAGCCGGGACTTCTTCAGCATTCAGATCGGCAATTGCACGCGAAATTCAGCACTTTATTGTGGAGCTTGTTGATTATTTAGACAATGCCAACCAAATGCCACATCATTATAATGAAGCTCAAGCCGAAGCAATGGTGACTATCGCATTTAATGCTGGCGCGGAAGCAATTGATTTCGACATAGTACAACGCCAAGAACTAATTGAAGATCTTATATTTCAACTTCGTATGGTTTCTCGTGGCGCTTATTACCTTTATCATAAAGAAAAAATCAAAAATAATAATGAATAATTATTGTAAGTTGAAATCGTTATTTTAACTCACTATTATCAAAACCTATCTTATTGATTAATATTATTTATATGATGCAGTTATATAGGGAATAAGTTAATGGCTAAAGTGTACTATCTGTTTTTTTTCATATATTCAATTTCATTTTTTGGTTATGCAGATTCAAATGTTGGATTTAGGGAAATCCATTATGGAGAAGAAGATGGTAGACCTCTTAACATTGCAATATGGTATCCAACTACTAATCAACAGAAAACAGTATTTATAGGCGATAATGTAGTTTTTTATGGTTCTGAAGTTGTCCCTAACGCAATACCTATCAATGATTCAAGGAAACTTCCGTTAATCGTTGTTTCTCATGGTTACGGTGGTAGCTGGCAAAATTTAAGTTGGCTTGCCTATGAACTTGCAGGTAAGGGATATATTATTGCTGCGCCAAATCATCCAGGAACAACTTTTTTTAATAAAGATATTAATCAATCAAGAAAATTATGGCTACGTCCTGAAGACCTAAGTAAAACTATTGATATTTTAAAAGAAGATAAGCTATTAGCTAACCATATTGATATGAATAAAATATCAGCCATTGGGCATTCCCTTGGCGGTTGGACCGTAATAGCGCTTGCTGGTGCAAGATTTGATATTGATCTATTTAAAGAAGATTGTACTGAAAATTCACAATTGAAAGCTTGCCAATTAGTAAATGAACTAGGTCTTGATAACCCAAAATTAACTCAAAGTATGTTAGATTCAAGAATAAAATCATTTATCTCTTTAGATGCAGGGTTAGTCAGAGGTTTTACTCCCGAAAGTCTGAAAAATATTAATATTCCCTCTTTGATTATTGGAGCTGGTGTTGATGTTGGTGATATGAATGTAGAACTTGAATCAGGCTATTTAAGACGGTTTCTTTTAAAATCATTATCTACTTATACTGTTATACCAGATGCGATGCATTTTAGTTTTATACAAGTTTGTAAACCACAGGCGATAGAAATATTAGAGCAAGAAGCTAAAGGCGAAAGTATCATTTGTAAAGATGGCGGGGAACGAACCAGAACCGAAATTCATGATGAAATAATTAATCAAATTACTACTTTTTTAGATCAAAAAAATTTAAACCCTTAACATCTTATAAAAATACTGCGGCTAAAGCCGCAGTAATATTTTGTATCTACTAAAGACTAATCGTCATTAAAGATTTTGTAAAACTTTTTCAACACTATCTTTGGCATCACCAAATAGCATATAACTATTTTCTTTAAAGAATAGTGGATTTTGAACGCCTGCATATCCGGTATTCATTGAGCGTTTGGATATAATAACCGTTTTTGCTTTCCAAACTTCAAGAACAGGCATACCTGCGATAGGGCTGTTTGGATCTTCTTCCGCTGCCGGGTTAACTGTATCATTTGCACCGATTACCCAAACAACATCTGTATCAGGGAAGTCATCATTGATTTCATCCATTTCTAATACAATATCGTAAGGTACTTTTGCTTCGGCTAATAATACATTCATATGACCAGGTAAACGCCCTGCAACTGGGTGAATACCAAAACGGACTTCTATACCCATACCACGAAGCTTTTCAGTAATATTGCTTACAGCACCTTGTGCTTGAGCAACAGCCATACCATAACCTGGTACGATAATAACTGAACGTGCTTCTTTTAATGTTTGAGCAACTTCTGCTGGCTGCATTTCACGGTATTCACCTTGTTCTTCTTCTGAAGAGCTTGATGCGCTACCATCGCTACCAAAACCACCGGCAATGACGCTGATGAATGAGCGATTCATTGCTTTACACATGATGTAAGAAAGAATTGCCCCTGAAGAACCAACTAAAGCACCGGTTACAATAAGTAAATCATTACCTAACATAAATCCTGCTGCAGCTGCTGCCCATCCAGAATATGAGTTAAGCATTGAAATAACTACTGGCATGTCTGCACCACCAATTGATGCCACAAGATGGAAGCCAAATACTAATGCGATGATAGTCATAACAAGTAGACTAACAAGTGCGCCTGCGCCACTTTTCACACCAATAAAAGTAAACATCAAAATTACTGAAACAACGATTGCCGCTAAGTTCCAGTAGTGTTTATAAGGAATAGAAAGTGGTTTAGAGCTAATGCGGCCATTTAGTTTTCCAAATGCAACGACTGAGCCAGAAAAAGTAACTGCACCAATAAAGATACCAATAAAAATTTCTACTAAATGTACAGTAAGTTCACTGCCAGTGAAAACCATAATATTAGAATCTAAGAAGCTATTGAAACCAACGAGAACTGCGGCCATACCAACGAAACTGTGGAGTAGTGCAACAAGCTCTGGCATTTGTGTCATTTCTACTTTTTTAGCAAGATAAAGACCAATAGCTGCACCAATGACCATAGCAATAATGATCCAGTGTAGTCCGCCTTTAATACTTGCAATAGCAGCAATAAGTGCAATTACCATACCAACCATGCCATAAATGTTTCCAGATTTGGCTGATTCTTGATTTGATAGTCCTCGTAAACTAAATATAAAAAGTAATGCAGCAAGAACATAGGCTGCTTGAATTATTCCATGACTAAACATTATCAATAATCTCCTTTACTTGCCACGTTGAAACATTTTTAGCATTCTTTGTGTAACAAAAAATCCACCAAAAATATTGATACTAGCAATTAAAATAGCAACAAAGGCAATTGCCGTAGTTAAGCCATTATCATCACCGACTTGCAGTATTGCACCTACTAATATGATACCAGAGATAGCATTAGTAACTGACATTAATGGTGTATGTAATGAATGAGTTACATTCCATACTACGTAATACCCTACTACACAAGACAAAGCAAATACAGTGAAGTGTCCTAAAAAGGTTTCAGGAACCACATTAGCTAACCAGAAATAAGCAATAATCAATAAAGCTAAAATGCCAAATTTTTTTGCAGGTTGCATTGGTGTTGGTTCTGGTTTGGCTATAGGTTCAACCGCTTTTTTCTGTGGTTGTGCAGAAACTTGAATTGGTGGAGCTGGCCATGTTATTTCTTTATCTTTAACGACAGTTACGCCACGAATCACAACATCGTCAAAATTAATGTCGATGTTACCATCTTTTTCTTTGGCGAGTAATTTTAATAAGTTAACAATGTTAGTTCCATAAAGTTGTGATGCTTGTGCCGGCATTCGGTTAGCTAAATCTGTGTAACCAACTATTTTAACATTATTATCTGTTTCGAATACTTCACCCGGTTTGGTTAATTCGCAGTTGCCACCAGTTAAGGCTGCTAAATCAACAATAACACTACCTGGTTTCATTGACTCAACCATCTCTTTAGAGATAAGTTTTGGCGCAGGTTTACCTGGAATTAATGCTGTAGTGATAATAATATCAACATCTTTTGCTTGTTCAGCAAATAAAGCCATTTCAGCTTCAATAAAGGCTGCAGACATTTGTTTTGCGTAGCCATCTCCAGAACCAGCTTCCTCTTCGAAATCTAATTCTAAAAAGTCAGCACCCATACTATTGATTTGTTCAGCAACTTCTGGACGTGTATCAAATGCACGAACAATAGCACCTAAACTAACTGCTGCACCAATTGCTGCAAGACCAGCAACACCAGCACCGATTACCAATACTTTTGCTGGTGGTACTTTACCTGCAGCAGTGACTTGACCGGTAAAAAATCGACCAAATTGGTTCGCAGCTTCAATAACAGAGCGATAACCTGCAATGTTAGACATAGAACTTAATGCATCTAGTGATTGAGCTCGTGAAATACGAGGCACACAATCCATTGCCATTACAGTAATATTTTTAGTGGCAAGTTTTTCTAAAAGCTCTTTATGTTGAGCTGGATAAATATAACTAATGAGTGTTAATCCCTCTTTCATCAGAGCGATTTCATCATCAGTTGGCGCGTGAAATTTTAAAATAAGATCATTTTGCCAAATATCCTTTGTGTTTTGAATAGTGGCCCCAGCATCAATAAAAGCTTGGTCTTCAAAATGAGCAGCGTGTCCAGCACCTTGTTCTACTGAAACTGTAAATCCAAGTTTTAATAGTTGTCCAACAGTTTGAGGTGTTGCTGCAACCCTAGCTTCATTGGCTAACCGTTCTTTTGGTATACCGATATGCATTACGTTACATCCTTATGTTAAAAAAGATTATTCATGTCTCCCGATTTTAGCACAAATTAGCGACAGTGCGAGTAGGTAATTTATTTTTTATTATCGAAATCTTAATATTAAATTTAATAATAAGTGGATTTTAAATCTGAGAATTGAAATTAGAATATTTCTCTTGTAATCAGTGTGAATAGTTTGTTTTAAAAGTGAACTATCTTAATCGCCATTAAGAACACCTCTGTTTGCCAAAAAAAATTGTTTTTTCTACCTATGGTTAAATATTAATTAGATATTTCAATTGGTGAGTGAGTTATCAGACTAAGTTTTGCAATTATCTGATAATTCAACAAGGTTAATTTGAACTTTAATTAATATTTCATAGTCAGCTGAAAACATCAACGACAGCACGATCTCTGATAATAACCTTTTATTGGTTTTATACGTGAGAAAATAAAATTATTGATATTTAATTATATATCAAATAGATACAAATAAAGAATCATCTCATTTGAGTATAGTTACTAATGATATTCAAATGCCGATCAATTAAAACATTTAATGAGGTAAATATATGGCAGATCTAAGCCAGAAAAAAAATAATATCTTGGCTTTAATGGTTGCTTTGCTTGCTGCATGTGTTGCTTTCCAACTCAATGCAAGTATGTTAAGCCCAGTGTTAGTTACTATAGCGAAAGAATTAGGAACTAATGATGCAGCTGTCGGACTATCTCAAACTTCTTTTTTTACAGCAGCTGCACTATTTTCACTATTCTTGCCCCGATTAAGTGATATAAAAGGGCGAAAAAAAGTATTAACAGCCATGTTGATTATAATGACTTTAGGTACAGTCATTGCTGCCATTGCGCCGAATATTGAAGTTTTGTATGTTGCTCGCATTATTCAAGGTGTATCAGGGCCAGTGGTTCCATTATGTTTGTTAATGTTAAGTTTTGAAGTAAAAGACGTTAAGCAATATGGTATGTTAATGGGTATCATAACAGCAGTAAATGGTGGTATTGCTGGTGTTGATGCTATTGCGGGAGGTTTACTTGCTACGCATTTTGGTTTCCGGTCTGTATTTTGGATTATAGCTATTGTTGCAGCAATTTCGACTTTTTTTGTTCATCGTTTTGCGTCAGAATCTCAGCCCTCTAAAGGTACCAAGATGGATTGGTTAGGCGTTTTGTTAATTGTTTTAACAATAGCTGCGTTATTACTTGCACTTAATGAAGCCGGTAAACTTGACAATGCTAATTGGCTGATTGTTAGTGGTTTAAGTTTATTGGCTTTTTTATGTTTTATTTTATTTTGGAATGTAGAAAAAAGAAGTAAGCAACCTTTAGTCACAATCAATCATTTGAAAAAACGTGCCACCTGGGCGTTGTTATTAACAACCACATTAACCATGACTGGGATTTTTGCCATCGTTAATGGTTTAGTGATGTCAATTGCCCAAAATCATGAAATAGGTTTTGGGTTAGACGCAGATTGGGCATCATTAATTTTTCTCACGCCTTATGCTTTAATTGGTTGGTTTGTTGGGCCATTTTCAGGAAGATTGGCACCAATAATGGGCTATAATAAAGTGCTCAAATTAGGTTTAGTGGGTTGTATTATTGGTATTTTGGTTATTATGTTTTATGGCATTCATTCTTTACCTATTTTATCGGTTGGCGTGATTGTTTTAGGTATTTTTTATGCTGGAATGGCTAATATCATTTTAAATGGATTAGGTATCGTCTTATCTCCTACTGATAATCCAGGATTTTTACCTGGTATGAATGCAGGGGCATTTAATTTAGGTGCTGGTTTGAGTTTTGCTTTATTGCCAGCAATTCAGATGATAAATGGAAACACAATTGATGGTTACTTTAATGGTATGTTGTTAGGTTTAATCATTACGGTGTTAGCTCTATTTTGTAGTTTTCTTATACCTCGTCCGATTAGTGCTGAAGTTTAAAAAGATAATTATAAAAAACGGGATAATGATCCCGTTTTTTATATATAAATTAATCTTCTTCAGGAATTAATGTAAAAACTAATGTAGTAAAAAATTTGTCTTGGGTAGCTAATTGACTATCTTTAAGCGGGAAACCAATTTCAACACCTATAACGTTTAAACCTTGATTTGGTACAATAATAGTAGCCTGGCCTTTATCATCAGTTTTCACTGTTTTGTCTAAATTATTTACAACATCGATGATGACAGGTGTATTGGTTAGTGGTTTACCATCTTTGAAAACGGTTATCGGTAAATTGTCGCCTCGTTTTAATTTTGTTGGGTCAATAGAAGGAACAATTTGTAGTGGAATATCTTCTATTATTTTGGGTTTGTTAACGGATGATAAATAGTTGACACTATATTTTATGGCATGAGTGCCCTTATCTGCACCTTTAACTTGATTCATCGGCAAATTAACGTATTTACCATCCGAATTTTTGGTCCAATAACCATAATCAAAATCAACAGTTACTACAGCTGTATCTTTTGCAGGTTCGATGGTCACAAAGTTATTATGTGCTGTTTTTGAAACGGATAGTACCGACCAATCACTATTATAAGCTTTAACTTTTTTTACCATTTCAGGTTGATAGCCATTATCTAAAGGTCCTTCACCTAAAATAATCTGCTTTTGATCGACTCGATCAGTAATCCATATACCATGAGCTGTCACGGATTGTGAAATTAAACCCATTAAAGTCCCCAATAAAACTGATAATAATACTTTACGCATAGATACCTCAATATTTTAAATGAAAACGATAATTATTATCATTTTTATATTTATATAAGTCAATTTAAATATAAAGTTAATTGGCTAATAAATTGGTCTTTTTTGTCTTGGTAACAAGTTTATTTAAGAAAATTAAATATTGGTTATCACATCTAATAATAAATCCTAAACTTAGCTATTTTTAACTACTACAATTTGTTATATAATCGATAAAATTTTGTCCATAACACAATATATTGTGTTTCTCATATTATTTTAAGATGTCGCGTGCATCTTTAATTAAGGAATCACTATGATGGATTTTTCCCAATCAGTGCCAGAACTGGTCTCTTGGGCAAAAAAGAATGATTTTTCGATTGCTCTACCTGTTGAGCGATTAGCCTTTTTATTAGCAATTGCTGTATTAAACAGTGAGCGCTTTGATGGCGAAATGACTGAATCTGAATTAATTGACGGATTCAGACATGTCTCTCAGATCTTTGAGCAAAGTGAAGATACTATTACTGTTCGAGCTAACAATGCCATTAATGATCTAGTGCGCCAACGTTTAATTACTCGCTTTGCTAGCGAAATGACCGATGGTTATTCTATTTATCGTTTGACTCCACTAGGAATCGGCATTTCTGATTACTATATACGCCAACGAGAATTTTCGACTTTACGCTTATCTATTCAGCTTTCTATTGTTGCACAAGAATTAAAGCGTGCAGCAGATGCGGCTCTTGAAGGTGGCGATGATTTACATTGGCATCGAAATGTTTTTGCTCCATTGAAATATTCTGTTGCAGAAATTTTTGACAGTATTGATATCACTCAGAGAGTAATGGATGAACAACAAGCTGAAGTTAAACAAAATATTTCAGCATTGTTAAGTCAAGATTGGCAAGCAGCCATCAGTAGTTGTGAAGGTTTACTTACCGAAACATCACAAACATTGCGTGAGTTGCAAGATACGTTGGCAGCAGCAGGTGATAAGCTACAAGCCAGTTTGCTTCTGATACAAGATGCCACATTAGATAATCCAGATCTTGATAAAATTAACAATGTTGTTATGGATCTGCAAGGAAAACTAGACCGAATTATTGGCTGGGGACAAAAAGCAATAGACCTATGGATTGGTTATGATAGACACGTTCATAAATTTATTCGTACAGCAATCGATTTAGATAAGAATCGAGTTTTTTCTCAGCGATTACGTAAATCGATTCAAAGCTATTTTGATTTACCATGGTCACTCACTTTTGCTAATGCTGAGCGTTTACTTGATATGCGTGATGAAGAGTTAGCACTGCATGAAGCAGAAGTGACGGGTGAATTACCATCCGAGCTTGAGTTTGAAATGATTGAAGAAATTCAAGAACATATTATTTCGCATATAGAACAAAATTTATTGATCTTTAAACAAGAAAATAAACCACTTGATATGAGTAATGCAATTCATAGCTATTTAGCACAGTTCCCACGTGAACAACATTTTGATATTGCAAGACTGTTTATTGATCAGGCTATTCGATTAGGTGTTGCCGAAGGCGATTTACTCGGTATCCCAGCCGAATGGAAACCTATTAACGATTATGGAGCTAAGGTACAAGCACATGTCATCAACAGATATTAATGATTTAGAAATAGAACAAACTTCCCATCATCTTGATGAGGTTATGGGGCGTATTGCAGCAAGCTCTCAAGCGTCGATAGATAAGTTTATGCCGGTAAAATTAGCTCAAGCTATTGCCAATCCAATATTTCCGGAACTTGACAGTCTATTAAGGTCAGGTCGTCATATTGGTATCGATGAGCTTGATAATCATGCTTTTTTAATGGATTTCCAACTTGAGCTTGAACAGTTTTATCAGCGTTATAATGTTGAGCTTATTCGCGCACCGGAAGGATTTTTCTATCTTCGTCCTCGTTCAACTACTCTGATTCCACGTTCAGTATTATCTGAACTTGATATGTTAGTCGGTAAAGTGCTTTGTTATCTCTATTTAAGTCCAGAGCGATTAGCACATGAAGGCATTTTTACCTTACAAGAACTTTTTGATGAGCTTGTTTCATTAGCGGATGAAAGTAAATTATTGAAACTAGTCAATCAGCGTTCTACAGGCTCGGATTTAGATCGCCAAAAATTATTTGATAAAGTAAAAACTGCATTAAATCGATTACGTCGACTTGGTATGATCTTCTTTATTGTAGGTAATGATAGTAGCCGTTTTCGTATTAATGAATCTATATTCCGATTCGGAGCTGATGTGCGTAGCAGTGATGATGCTCAAGAAGCACAATTACGCCTGATTCGCGATGGTGAAGCGATTAAAATTGAATCATCACTTATATTAGATGATGATAATAGTGATGATGAAGATGTTAATGAGGAGATTGAATAATGATAATGGGACACGGTAAATTTCACTCATTAACCTTAATTAATTGGAACGGTTTTTTTGCTCGAACGTTTGAGCTTGATCAGCTTGTCACCACACTTTCTGGTGGTAATGGTGCTGGTAAATCAACCACTATGGCAGCATTTGTCACTGCATTAATCCCAGATTTAACCTTATTACATTTTAGAAATACAACTGAAGCTGGAGCAACTTCGGGTTCTAGAGATAAAGGTTTACATGGTAAATTAAAGCCAGGCGTGTGTTACTCGATGCTGGATGTAATTAATTCTCGTAATCAACGGATTATCTGTGGTGTGCGTTTGCAGCAGGTTGCTGGTCGTGATAAAAAAGTTGATATTAAACCTTTTTTAATACAAGGTTTGCCTGTCAATATTACTCCAACAGAATTAGTAACAGAGCGCTTAAATGAAAAACAGGCTAGAATTTTATCTTTACCAGAATTAAAAGATAAGATTGAATCAATGGAAGGGGTTATCTTTAAGCAATTTAATTCCATTACTGATTATCATTCAGTCATGTTTGATTTTGGTATTTTACCTAAAAGGTTACGTTCTTCATCTGATCGAAGTAAATATTATCGTTTAATTGAAGCTTCTCTTTATGGTGGGATTTCTAGTGCTATCACCCGATCATTACGTGATTATTTATTACCAGAAAATAGTGGTGTTAGAAAAGCATTCCAAGATATGGAAGCAGCACTTCGTGAAAATCGGATGACACTTGAAGCTATTCGAGTTACACAATCAGATCGTGATTTATTCAAACATCTCATTACTGAATCTACAAATTATGTGGCTGCTGATTATATGCGTCATGCTAATGAGCGTAGAGTTCATATCGAGTCCGTTTTAGGACTACGTCGAGATATGTTCAAAACGCAAGATCTGCTTATCAGTAATCAGTATCGACAAGTTGAGATGGCAAAAGAGCTTAAAGAATATCAAGATGCTCAAGGCGATTTAGAGACCGACCTTCAGGCAGCAAATGATCATCTTAATCTTGCACAAACTGCTTTGCGTCAACAAGAAAAAATTGACCGCTATCAAGCAGATTTAGATGATCTTAATATAAAACTTGAAGAGCAAAATGAAGTTGTATTTGAAGCAAATGAACAGTATCAAACTTACCGAGATCAAGTTGAACAGACAGAACAAGAAGTTGATGAGATTAAAACTCAATTGGCAGATTATCAACAAGCTTTGGATGTACAACAAACTCGAGCTATTCAATATCAGCAAGCAATTCAAGCACTGAAAAATGCCCAACAACTATGCCAATTGCCTAAATTAGGTATAAGCAATGTTGAAAATCACTATGAAGTTTTTCAAGAAAAACAAAAAGAAGTTACTGAAAAATTATTAGAATTGGAACAGAGAGTTAGTGTATCTGATGCTGCAATAAGTCAATTTGATAGAGCGTATCAACTAGTTGTTAAATTGGTTGGCGATGTAGTACGAAGTGAAGCATGGAGTGCTGCTAGAGAAGCATTAAAACAATGGCCTTCACAATGTTATCAAGCTGAGCAAGCAGAACATTTACAGCTACAATTAGATGAATTAGAACAACGCTTTTTTGAACAAAAAGAAGCTGAATCATTACTAACTCAATTCTGTAAGCGTTTTGGTCGTCAAATTAATTATGATGAACTTGATGAATTAAAACAAGAACTTGAAGTTCAATTGGATCAAAATGCCGAGCTTGCTAACGAATCAAGTGAAAAACGAATTGAATTTAGGCAAGAATTTGAGCAAATACAAACAAAAATAAGTGACTATCGTCAAAAAGCCCCATTATGGTTAAAAGCTCAAGATGCACTTATAGCATTGCAAGAACAAACACAACAAACTTTTACTAATAGTCAATCAGTTACTCAGCATATGCAACAACTGCTTGAACAGGAACGTGCTTTTGTTACTCAGCGTGATCAAATAAACTTCAAACGAAATCAACTTGATACGCAAATAGAACAACTTAATCAACCAAGTGGTGTTGATGACGGACGTTTATCTGTTTTAGCTGAACGATTCAATGGTGTTTTACTTTCTGAAATTTATGAAGATGTAACAATTGATGATGCACCTTATTTTTCAGCATTGTATGGTCCGTCAAGGCAAGCCATTGTGGTACCGGATTTATCATTAGTCAAAGCACAACTCGAAAGCCTTACTAGCAGTGAAGAAGATTATCCTGAAGATATCTATTTTATCGAAGGTGATCCATCATCATTTGATGATAGCGTATTTGATTGTGAAGAGATGAATAAATCGGTTCTTGTTAAAACAGGTGATCGTCAATGGCGTTTCTCAAGTTTTCCTAAAGTTCCTTTGTTTGGTCGAGCTGCACGTGAAATACATCTTGAGAAATTATCAGCTGAACGTGATGAGCTACATGAACTTTATGCAACAATTTCGTTTGACCTCCAAAAATTGCAACGTATTGAGCAAAATGTTGGGCAGTTTATTGGTGAATATTTATCTGTAGCTTTTGATATCGATCCAGAAGCCGAAGTACAAAAACTAACAACACGACGCAATGAAATTGAACGCCAATTATTAGCACAAGAAAGCATTGATAAACAAAACCAACAGCAAGTGGCAATTTGTAAAGAGCAGCTAGCTACAGTTAATCGATTAGTTGCTCAGATGCATTTATTGGCTGATGATGATTTAGCCGATCGAGTTGATGATTTACGTGAACAAGTGGCTGAAGCGCAAGAAGCTGCGCAATATGTGAGTCGTCATCGTCATACTGTTTCGGAATTAGAACCAATTATTGCTGTGTTACAAAGTGATCCTGAACAGAATGAATCACTACGTGAGCAATATAATACTATCAAAGCTCAGCAACAAACTATTCGTCAACAAGTTTTTGCCTTAACCGAAGTCATGCAACGCCGTGCGCATTTTAGCTATGAAGATTCGGCTGGAATGCTAAATGAAAATAGTGATTTGAATGAAAAACTACGTTCTCGACTTGAGGTGGTTGAAGCACAGCGTACTGAAGCACGTAGCCAGATGCAACAGTATCAAGATAAATACAATCAATATAATCAAACTCTTGCTTCTTTGAAAAGTGCATTTGAAACTAAACGTGACATGCTCAATGAGTTGCATAAAGAGGTTGAACAAATAGGTGTTAAAGCAGATGCAGCAACCGAAGAACGAGCACGTATTCGTCGTGATGAAATTCATCAAAAACTTAACAGTAATCGCCAACAATGCACATCGCTTGAAAAACAACTTATTATGTGCGAAAGCGAAATGACACAAATGCAAAAACGTTTAGCACAAACACTACGTGATTATAAACAATTACGTGAACAAGTTGTGGAAGCGAAAGCAGGGTGGTGTTTAGTTTTACGATTAGTTAAAGAAAATAGCGTTGAACGAAGGTTACATCGTCGAGAATTAGCTTATCTAAGTGCTGATGAATTGCGCTCTATGTCAGATAAGGCACTCGGTTCATTGCGTCTAGCAGTAAATGATAATGAACATTTACGTGATGTATTAAGATTATCCGAAGATCCAAAACGACCAGAACGTAAAATACAATTTTATATTGCGGTTTATAAACATCTTCGTGAACGAATTCGTCAAGATATTGTTAAAACGGATGACCCAATTGAAGCTATTGAGCAAATGGAAATTGAGTTATCACGATTAACTGAAGAACTTACCTCACGTGAACAGCAATTGGCAATTAGCTCAAAAAGTGTGGCTAATATTATTCGTAAAACTATTCAACGAGAGCAAAACCGTATTCGTATGCTTAATCAAGGTCTGCAAGCGGTGGCATTTGGTCAGGTAAATGGTGTACGTCTTAATGTTAGTATCCGGGAAGCTCACTCTTCATTATTAGCAGCATTAGCTGATGATCAAAACGAGCATCAAGATCTGTTTAGTAATAATCGTATTACTTTCTCAGAAGCATTAGCTAAACTTTATCAACGCTTGAATCCTCATATTGATATGGGGCAGCGAACTGCGCAAAATATAGGTGAAGAATTGCTTGATTATCGAAACTATCTGGAAATGGATGTTGAAGTTAATCGTGGCGCTGATGGCTGGTTACGTGCTGAAAGTGGTGCATTATCAACAGGTGAAGCAATCGGTACAGGTATGTCGATCCTATTGATGGTGATTCAAAGTTGGGAAGAAGAATCTAAACGCTTGCGTAATAAAGACATATCACCTTGTCGTTTATTATTCCTAGATGAAGCAGCCCGACTTGATGCTAAATCAATTGCAACGCTCTTTGAACTTTGCGAAAGATTGGAAATGCAACTTATTATTGCAGCGCCAGAAAATATCAGTCCGGAAAAAGGCACAACGTATAAATTAGTACGTAAAGTCATTAATAACCAAGAACATGTTCATGTGGTTGGTTTAAAAGGCTTTGCATAATTTAATTTAACAAACTAATTCGCCGACTTTATGTCGGCGATATATGGTAGCGTTCAATCTAATCAAAAAGTATGATTGGTAT
Organism: Gilliamella sp. B3023; assembly: GCF_026536845.1. NCBI lineage: Bacteria > Pseudomonadati > Pseudomonadota > Gammaproteobacteria > Orbales > Orbaceae > Gilliamella > Gilliamella sp. B3023. The sequence goes on along the minus strand of NZ_JAFNNH010000002.1, from coordinate 149,566 downwards.
TTGCCTCGTTTAAAATAACAAAATAGGCTACAAACTATTTATACTCTTTTTGATGTGCTTTACAGGATTTTAAAGAATCCTGCTGAATATTGAATTGGTGAATGGGTGGCGGCTCTTTTAAACCTCATGAATACTTCAGAACAATAACATATGCAGCATAATTAGCCAATGGTCAAATTTTTCACTAATGTATGTATCCTATCTATTAATAATAGTTGCTCAAAATTTGTTACTAATAAATATTAAAATATCTATAAGCAAATTAAAGTGTTATTCCTGATACTTATTTTATTCTATTACAAACTGATTCGATTTTAGATCTAAAATCAATAGTATCTGTGTGATTATTGAGTTTTTTTATGCGTTTCGTTATTATGATGTTAAATGAGTCGTTATCCTTGATTTCTAAAGATTGTTTCAGAGTGCAATTTGATTCATAACATATTTCATTTACTGTACTGTTAAAGCCGTTGACATCGATAGTTTGTTTTGTTCCATCATTTTTAATTTCGTAAAACTTATCATCTAATATTCTATATTTCATTGTAAAATCTTCAGGCTCAGTGGTATGTTTAAGCTCTTCTTCTGGGGATACATTTAGCCCTATACCATATATCGCAGTGCATTGCCAATCGCCCACAAGATATTCTTTGAGAACTTTATTATCACTCTCACCACAACCGAATAGAATTAGACTAACCATGCTTATAAGAATAAAATTTTTCATAACATTCCTTTGTTTTTGAATAATAATATGAGAATTATTCTTCAATATCAACTAGATGTTAAACTTTGCATTAATGAAATTTTCATTTTCTATCAAACCTTATCAATATGTAGACTTTCAATTTCAGTCAAAGGGTATTTCTAATTATTTTATTTATTACTATTTTTTTGACGGTTTTTCTGTCGTTATAAAATTTTTAGTTATACAAGATTTACATAAATAAACATATAATTAAAAAGTGGTTATAAATGTAACTTACTGATACTTGCAGAATAGTAAAACAGGCTTTGAGCCTTGTTTATTCAGGTTTTGATGTGGTTTAAAGAATTTTAAAGAATGTTACTGATTATTGAATTGGTGCCGTGGGCGGGACTTGAACCCGCATGCCCTTAGAGCACTACCCCCTCAAGATAGCGTGTCTACCAATTTCACCACCACGGCGCCGTTTTTATTCTGGAATATCTGAAGTCGGATTAATACTCTGTGGCTGTATAACTGGATCAGTAGTTGGAATTACTTGCCTATTACTGTTCGAGTCTTCTGTACTTTGCTGTGTAGTTGTATTATCGCCAACATTTTTGAAATCATCGCTGATATTAGTTGTTTTTGAGCTACCAATATTAGACAAAATAATACTTAATGCAAAGAATAATACACCTAATATTGTCGTTGTACGTGTAAGGAAGTTTCCACTACCTGATGAGCCAAATAGAGTCGCAGATGCACCCGCACCAAAAGATGAGCCCATGTCAGCACCTTTTCCGCGCTGTATTAACACTAAAACGATTATCGCAAGTGCGATAATTAAATAACCTATAATTAATAGTTCGTACATTTCAACCTGTCAATTTTATGTTATAGAACAGAATTTATTGATGCGAAATATTAGCGAAAGAGTGAGCAACAAGCAAGTATATTTTGTTATTTTCTGTATTTATCATAATCAATTGTACGTTTTTAGGGAAAAATAAGTATAATGTCGCCATTTTTAGTCTCGCAAATTCTGTTGTATGAAATTTATAGTTAAACTTTTTCCTGAAATCACGATCAAAAGTGAATCTGTTCGTTTACGTTTTATTAAAATATTAACGAGCAACATCCGTAATATTTTAAAACATTCAATTGATGATGTTGCAGTTATTCGTCATTGGGATTTTATTGAAGTTCGCCCTAAAGTTGTAAATAGTGAAAGTCAAATCTTAGAACTATTAACTCGAATTCCTGGTATTCACCATATATTAGTAGTTGAGGAGCTTAGTTTTGTCGATCTGCATGATATATATGAAAAAGCGTTTAATCATTTTGCCCCTTTAATTGAGAATAAAACATTTTGTGTCAGAGTAAAACGTCGTGGTAAGCATGAGTTTACTTCAATTGATGTAGAGCGTTATGTTGGTGGTGGGCTAAATCAACATGTTTCGACAGCTAAAGTAAAATTAACCCGTCCGGATGTAACAGTTAATCTTGAGATAGATAAAGATAAGCTATTATTAGTTAAAGAGCGCCATGCAGGAATTGGTGGTTTTCCTACAGGAACTCAAGAAGATGTTATTTCTCTTATTTCTGGCGGATTTGATTCTGGTGTGTCGAGCTATATGTTTATTAGACGAGGTTGCCGAGTCCACTATTGCTTCTTTAATTTAGGTGGAAAAACTCATGAAATTGGCGTTAAACAAATGGCTCATTATTTGTGGAAGAGATTTGGTTCTTCTCATAAAGTTCGTTTTATCGCCATTGATTTTTCGAATGTAGTAGGTGAGATTCTTGAGAAAATTGACGATGGGCAAATGGGCGTTATTTTAAAACGGATGATGATTCGTGCTGCTTCAATGGTTGCTCGACGTTATAATGTTGAAGCGTTGATTACTGGCGAGGCATTGGGGCAAGTATCAAGCCAAACTTTAACTAATTTACGTTTGATCGATAATGTGAGTGATACTTTAGTTTTACGTCCACTAATAACGTATGATAAAGAAACTATAATTAACCTTGCTCGTCAAATCGGTACTGAAGATATCGCTAAGACAATGCCAGAATTTTGTGGTGTGATATCAAAAAATCCTACTGTAAAAGCGGTTAAAGAGAAAATAGAAGAGGAAGAACAACATTTTGATTTCTCTATATTAGATAAAGCAGTTGAAGAAGCCGAAAATATTGATATTCGTGAAATTGCTAAACAGACTGACAACACAATTACACAAGTCGATATGGTTTCAACATTAGAAGAGAATCAAATTATAATTGATATTCGTTCACCTGAGGAACAAGAGGATAACCCATTAGAAATTGAAAATGTCGATGTTAAGCTCATCCCTTTTTATAAATTGGCGACGCAATTTGGCGATCTAGATCAATCAAAACAATATTTATTGTATTGTGCTAAAGGTATTATGAGTAAATTACAAGCACTTTATCTTATTGAACAAGGATTTAGTAATATAAAAGTGTTTAAACTATAAATCTTAACAATTATTTACGACATTCTTTCATTTTATCTATATAATATTTTTAAAAATATAAAATAAATTTACAATAATCAAAAACCAATATAAAAGTTATAAATTTCTTAATTAATGAGGGTAGTAATGAACAAATTGCTCGTAGTTGATGATGATCCAGAAATTGCCTCAATGTTATGTGAATTATTAGAATTAGAAGGATTTGAAGTCGTAATAGCTAATAATGGTGTTCAGGCTTTAGATAAATTTGATAGTAGCATTGACCTAATATTACTTGATATTATGATGCCAGAAATGAATGGGCTAAGTGTATTATCTCAACTGAGAAATAAATATACCGTTCCAGTAATTTTCTTAACAGCTAAAGATAACGAATTTGATAAAATTATTGGGCTTGAGCTTGGTGCTGATGATTATATCTTAAAGCCGTTTAATGATCGGGAGCTTATTGCTCGAATCAACGCATTATTACGTAGGAAACGTTGGGATAATATGGTTGTAACTTCTGGTGAGAAGTCAGTTCAATATACCATTGATAAACTTACCGTTAATCGAAAACAGCAATCTGTTTCATTTGATGATAAATATATTGAATTAACGGGTACTGAATTCCAAATATTATTGCAACTTCTTGAAAATGCTGGAAAAATCATTTCAAGAGATGATCTAAGCGAAAACGTATTAGGTAAAGAATTTTTACCTTTAGCTCGTTCAATTGATGTTCATGTTTCTAATTTGCGTAAAAAACTTCCTCCTCGTAGCGATGGTTTACCATGGATTAAAACATTACGTTCAAAAGGATATCTGTTTGTTGTAGATCAAAATGATGATGTATTACAAAACTAGCTATTTCTTTATATGGTAAGAATATATGTGGTTCTTTGATCGCCTAACAATTAGAATTTTCACAATATTCTTACTTACTATTGCTTTCTTTCTTATTCTGGTAATGGCCTTGCCAAAGCTAGACTCCCGAAATTTAACCTATTTAGCCAATAAAGATAAAGAAAGTGGCAATCTACTGGCTAAAGAAATCGAAAAAGATTTAACCAAGATACCTAAAGATAGTTTCCGTTGGTGGATGAGATTCATTGTTGTAATGGATAATCATCAAAAGGCTGGGCAACTATTATTTATTGTTACACCCAATCAACAAATTATCACAGCAGATACTAATAATATTGATTTAGTAAAAAGTTTTAGTGAAAAATCCCACGATGTTGATGATCCAGCTAAGAAAATCTATGATAACCAAGAAATTATTGGTCCTTTCTTGCTTCATTATGCTAATGAAGACTATCAATTATTTTTATTACAACCTGCATCGGATATTCAGTCTCAATTTGTTAATTTAATATTTGATCATCCTTTCTTGCTTTTGACATTAACCATGTTGGCAAGTACACCATTCTTGTTGTGGCTATCTTGGAGTATTGCTAGGCCAGCACGTGGATTGCGGTTGGCTGCTGAGCAAGTAGCCAAAGGTAATCTACAACAGTGGCCTGAACTCGAAAAAGTTGGATCGTATGAATATAAAGCAGTGGGGGCAAGTTTTAACCGCATGCTTAGAGAGTTGAAAAGGATGCAAGAGTTACAGCAACAATTGTTTTCTGATATTTCTCACGAATTGCGGACACCATTAACTCGATTGCAATTAGCAACTTCACTGCTACGTCGTAAACAAGGTGAAAGTAACGAAGTTTTACGAATAAGTGATGAAGCGATAAAGCTTGATTCAATGATTGGTGATTTATTGTCATTAGCAAGGAATCAGCATGATAATAACGAAGTTCGTGAATATAAACAGTTAGATGAATTATTTAAAAATGTTTTAGATAATGCGACTTTTGAAGCTAATCAAATTTCAAAACAATTTTCAATTCTTACTCCCCCAACTAATAATACAATTTTGTGTTATCCAACGGCGTTATGTAGCGCGCTTGAAAATGTAGTAAGGAATGCATTTCGTTATTCAAATCAGCGAATTGATGTTAATTTTGTTATTCAACAACAAACTGCAATTATCACTATTGATGATGATGGGCCAGGTGTTGCTGATAGTGAGTTAGAGCAAATATTCAGACCGTTTTATCGTACTAATGAAGCTCGTGATCGTGAGTCAGGTGGCACAGGTTTAGGTTTAGCCATTGTTTCTAACGCTATTACTCGAGATAATGGCACTGTTAAAGCAGAGAAAAGCCACTTAGGTGGACTTAGAATTGTGATAGTATTACCTCTTCAAAAATATTAACGGCTAAGAGAAATAATTGTGTCAGATGCATCTTTAAATATTGTTTTATTTGAACCTGAAATTCCTGCTAATACTGGTAATATCATTCGTTTGTGTGCTAACACTGGTTTTAATTTACATATTATTGAGCCAATGGGATTTTATTGGGATGATAAAAAATTGAGACGAGCAGGATTAGATTATCAAGAATTTGTTGATGTAAAACGTTATAAAAATATTGAGTGCTTTTTAGATGAGAACCAACTTGATTTAGCTTCTCAAGTTTATGCCTTAACGACAAAAGGTCAAAAACCACACAGTGAAGTAAATTATAAATCAGCTGACTTTTTGATGTTTGGCCCAGAAACGAGAGGTTTACCAGCAAAAATTCTTGATGCATTGCCGCAAGATAGAAAAATTCGGATTCCAATGGTTGCTAATAGCCGAAGTATGAATCTGTCTAATTCAGTTGCAGTAGTTGTTTATGAGTCATGGCGACAGCTTAATTATATCGGGGCTAAATAAATTTAAATTTTGATTTTTAATTACCAAATAAATGAAAAATTTTTGCAGATGTTTAACTCAAAAACCCCGTTCCTCAACTCAAAAATTTAACTTAAATTTTTTTACTTAAAAAAAAGAGGTCATATCGACCTCATTATTTAAATAATTATTTTGATGAATTACTATTTAACGCGAGAAACGTATTCACCTGAACGTGTATCAACTTTAAGTACTTCACCAATTTGCACAAATAAAGGAACACGTACAACTGCACCAGTTGATAATGTAGCTGGTTTACCACCAGTTCCCGCTGTATCACCTTTTAATCCTGGATCAGTTTCAATAACTTCTAATTCAACAAAGTTTGGTGGAGTAACAGCAATTGGTTGACCATTCCATAAGGTTAAAATACATTCCGCTTGATCGACTAACCATTTAGCATTGTCACCTACAGCTTTTGCATCAGCAGAAAGTTGTTCAAATGTATCATTATTCATAAAATGCCAAAACTCACCATCGGTATAAAGATAAGTTAAGTTCATATCAACGACATCAGCCGCTTCAACAGATTCTCCTGATTTAAATGTTTTATCAACAGTTTTACCAGAAAGTAATTTTTTAATTTTTACACGGTTAATTGCTTGTCCTTTACCTGGCTTGTAAAATTCATTTTCAACAATTACACACGGCTCGCCATCTTGCATTATTTTAAGACCAGCTTTAAACTCATTAGTACTATAAGATGCCATAAAAGCTCCAACTATCATTCTGAATTACAAAAATGAGCCATATTATACAGCAAAATGTTGAACAACCAAATAAAGATGAGTGGATTTTTGATCTCGCTAATGTAGTGACAGATATCAAAAAGCTTTATCATTGTCTGGATTTAGATTCTGAGGAAATTTCTTTACCCATGTTACAGGCAAGAAAGCAATTTCCACTTCGTGTGCCTATGGCTTTTATAAATCGAATGAAAAAAGGTGATCCTCAAGATCCTTTACTGCTTCAAGTACTTTGTGATGAACAGGAATTAATAAACGTACAGGGTTTTACTAAAGATCCTCTTGATGAGCAACATAACAATATTCCAGGATTACTACATAAATATCATAATCGCGCATTATTAATGACTAAAACTGCTTGTGCGATTAATTGCCGTTATTGTTTTAGGCGACATTTTCCTTATCATGATAATCAAAGTAACAAAAAGAATATTAGTATCGCATTAGAGTATATTGCACAGCATACCGAACTTGATGAAATTATTCTTTCGGGGGGCGATCCTTTAATGGCAAAAGATCATGAAATAGCTTTTTTAATAGCTGAATTAGAGAAATTTCGTCATATTAAGCGTTTACGTATTCATAGTCGTTTAGCGGTGGTGATACCTAATCGTATTACTTCTGAGCTGTGTCGATTATTTGCAAAAACACGTTTACAAGTTGTGTTAGTTACCCATATTAATCATCCGAATGAAATTGATAATAATGTAGCTCATGCCATCAAAGATTTAAAGAAAAGTGAGGTAACAGTACTAAATCAGAGTGTTTTATTAAAAAATATTAATGATGATGCTGATGTGCTAGCGAAGTTAAGTAATAAGTTATTTTCAATTGGTATTTTACCTTATTACATCCATTTATTAGATAAAGTACAAGGTGCGGCTCATTTTTTAGTCGATGATGATGAGGCCAAAAAAATCATGCGGCAATTGACAAAAAAACTATCAGGTTATTTAGTTCCAAAATTAGCGCGTGAAGTTGGTGGTGAAGCAAGTAAGCGAGTTTTAGCTATTAGTGATTAATGAAATTTGAAAAGGTCCTTACAATTTATGTTTCAAAATCCCGTTGACGAAAAATAAAATAGACTCTATAATTCGGACCTCTTTAATTAATGCTGTGGAGTTTATACTCTACAACTTGTTGATAAATTAGATTTGGATATAAATCGTCATGAAACGCACATTTCAACCATCAGTATTAAAACGCAATAGAACTCACGGTTTCCGTGCTCGTATGGCTACTAAAAACGGTCGTCAAGTTCTTGCTCGCCGTCGCGCTAAAGGCCGTGTTCGTTTAACTGTTGCTAGCTAATTTAAAGTTGAGTGACTAAACTCACTTTTCCTCGGGAGTTACGCTTGTTAACTCCCTTTGATTTTAATCATGTATTTCAAGAATCTATTCGTGCAGGTTCGCCTTTCCTGACTCTAGTTACACGTAAAAATAATCTAAGTCATCCCAGATTAGGCTTTGCTATAGCTAAAAAACAGGTTAAAAGAGCCCATGAGCGTAATCGTATTAAACGGTTAGTCAAAGAATATTTTCGTCACAACCAACATCAGTTTCCTAATATCGATTTTATTTTGATGGCTAAACAGCCTGTTATACAATTGAATAATCAACAATTAGTTGAGACATTAGATAAACTATGTCAGCAAATCATCAAAAAAAACTAAGTAAATTAATATTAATTGTCAAACAGCATGTTTATGCGGTTAAAGCTTTGATTATTAATGTTTTTGTTTTTGTTATTAGTTTATATCAACGTATCATTAGTCCGTTATTTGGTCCTAAATGTCGCTTTACTCCCAGCTGTTCACAGTATGCCATAATCGCATTAAGGCGATTCGGATTGATAAAAGGTGGTTGGCTAACGGTCAAACGTGTATTAAAATGTCACCCTTTACATGAAGGAGGTGAAGATTTTGTTCCTCCTAAGAAAACTAAAACCAATAGAGAAAAACACTAATGGGATCTCAACGTAATATATTAGTCATTGCTTTACTTTTCGTTTCTTTCCTGATTTGGAAAGCGTGGGTAGATGATCATGCACCAAAACCCCCAGTTGCTAACCAATTGACACAACAAATAGGTGAAGATAGTTCAACAGCGGATTCAGTGCAAGGTAAAACTATCACAATAAAATCTGATGTATTGTCATTAACGGTTAATACCTATGGTGGCGATGTGCAATCTGCTCAATTGTTGAAATATGAGCAGTCTCTTCATTCAGGTACACCTTTCCAACTACTTACTTCTAAACCTGATTTTATTTACATTGCTGAAAGTGGGTTAACAGGTAAAGATGGCCCAGACAATGCAACTCAAGGCTCAAAAAGACCATTATATCAAACTGATCAATCTGAATATGTTTTAGCTGATGGTCAAGATGAGTTGAAGGTTCCATTTACCTATCAAGTTAATGGTGTAACTTATACTAAATATTACATCTTACATCGTGGTAATTATGCTGTTGATGTACAGTATGACGTGAACAATCAAACCCAAAGTCCGTTAGAAGTATCAATGTATGGTCAGTTGAAGCAGACTATTGAACTCCCTAAAGATGCCGTTACTGAAGGCGGTGGCGGATTAGGACTAAGCGCATTTCGCGGTACAGCTTATTCCAGTGCCAACACTAATTATAGTAAATATAGTTTCAGTGATATCAAAGATGATGCGTTAGAAGTCAAAACTGAAACTGGCTGGATTGCTATGTTGCAACACTATTTTGCTTCAGCTTGGATTCCTACGCAGGAACAAAATAATTTATTCTATTCACGTGCAACAGCTAACAATTCACAAGCAACAATTGGTTTTAAAGGTGAAACAACAGTTATTCAACCAGGTGAAACGAAATTAATTAATGCCAAATTATGGTTAGGTCCTGAAATTCAAAGTGAATTAAAAGAAACAGCTAATCATCTTGATTTAATCGTTGACTATGGTTGGTTATGGTTCTTATCTCAACCACTCTTTTACTTATTGAAATTTATCCATAGTTTTATTGGAAACTGGGGCTTTTCGATCATTGTGATCACTTTTATTGTGCGTGGTATTTTATTCCCATTAACACGAGCACAATATCGTTCAATGGCTAAAATGAAGTTATTGCAACCTCGTTTACAAGCATTAAAAGAGCGTTATGGTGATGATAGACAAAAAATGAGTATGGAAACAATGGCACTTTATAAACAAGAGAAAGTTAATCCTCTTGGTGGTTGTTTACCATTATTGATTCAAATGCCTATCTTCTTGTCATTATTTTACATGTTAGGTAATACGGTTGAGCTACGTCATGCTCCATTCGCTCTTTGGATCCATGACTTATCTGCACAAGATCCATATTATGTTTTCCCATTGTTAATGGGTGCAACTATGTTCTTAATTCAGAAGATGTCACCAACACCGGTTACCGATCCTTTACAACAAAAATTAATGACTTATATGCCATTAATCTTTACGGTATTCTTCTTATGGTTCCCATCAGGTTTAGTTTTATACTATATTGTAAGTAATTTATTTACGATTGCTCAGCAACGTATAATTTACTGGGAGCTTGAGAAAAAAGGTCTACACGAAAAGAAAAAGAAATAGTATTGCCAAAAAGGAGGATTAAGATCCTCCTTTTTAATAGTTATTTTTTGGTATTGATGTGATGAATATACAACAACAATTTAATTTAATTGGTAACGAAAAAGGTTATTGGTTTGTTAGTCAAAATGGGCGATTATGGTTGCCAAATGGCGAAGTTCCTCATGGTATTGCTAGTGAATTAGGTTTTACCAACAAACTAGCTCAACCAATTGGTGAGTGGAATGGGCAAACCGCTTGGTTGATTTGCCAAGAAATGAAAAACTCTATGTCAACGATTCGCCCCTTACTTAATAATGCTGATCAATCATTATTTAATATGGCTGGCAGGGCGGTACAATTGTCTGAGTTTTATCGTTCTCATAAATATTGTGGTTATTGTGGTCATGAGATGCATATTAGTAAAACAGAGTGGTGTTGTTTATGCAGTAATTGTCACCAACGTTATTACCCACAAATTTCCCCTTCAATTATCGTTGCTATTCGAGATAAAAATAAAATTTTATTGGCAAAGCATGTTAGGCATAATCAAGAAAATTTATATACCGTTTTAGCTGGTTTTACAGAGATTGGTGAAACAATGGAAATGACGGTTGCCCGAGAAGTGTACGAAGAGTCAAAAATAAAAATTAAAAATATTCGTTATATTGGTTCACAACCTTGGCCGTTTCCTAACTCCATGATGATGGCCTATTTAGCTGATTATGAGAGTGGTGAAATTACTATCGATAAAAATGAGTTAGTCGAGGCAAATTGGTATCATTATTCTCAATTACCTAAAATACCCGAATATGGCACGATAGCAAGACGTTTGATTGAAGATACAATTATACTTTGTCGTGAATATGATGAGTTTGGTGAGTAAAATTCATCATATTCACTTAATTAACAATTTATAAATATTCAATGGTTCTGGTTAAATCAATTTTACTTGAACCTTCTCCTACTATTTCACAAACAGCTTTAGTCCAGTCGTTATTTTCGTTATAAGCGAAATAGGTACAAGTCTCAGTTGATTCTAACTCTTGTTCATTTTTATCATTGATGATTACATTACCTTTTGCTGATAATTTATATGTTCTAGTAATTGTTTTTTCGAGCTGATTATTAGTGTTATAAACTATATCTTTCTCTCTCACTAAAACGGGCAGTTTAGTTCGTTCATCTGATTTTATATAAGCATTATATAAAACTTGTTCAACCAGATCGCCGTTATAAATAATTTTACTATTAAAAACAATATTATTATCGGCAAAGTTGGATAAGGTTGTTTCAACTAAATGACCTTGTTCATCAAATTCATTAATGGCAACAATGTCACCATTATCATCTTTCATACCAATAATATTTTTTGAATCGTCAAAAGAAACATCGTAATTATTCCTAACATCTTTCATGCCATAAATATATTTGGCTGTATCATAGTTTATTTCGCCATATAAACCTTCAAGATCATAATTCTGTACATAACCTTGAGCATTATAATTGATCGTTTTTTCTGTCGGTCCTTGGATTTTTTGGTGTTTGATCAGTTTTTTATGAGGTAGAAGTTCTGGTTCGGTATGAAAAAGATAACTGTTACTTACCAATATTGATGATTGGGATTTAAATTCATTATTTATATTTTTGTTTACAGCATTATTCTCAGTTTGGGCCTCTTGATTTTTGCTTGTACTAGAGGCGGCATTTGTTTCTGCCTTTTTTTGATTATCACATCCCGTTAATAAAAAAATAGTCAAAAAGAATAGATAGATATAATTTTTCATAATATTAGTCTCTTAATGTTAGAGTTAGAGTTTTATTTATATCTAATAAAAAAGCTTAATCAACTTCAGTATTTTATTGCAATCTTAGTCTGTTTAGAGCATAAATTTGAATTTCATTTGTATTCGTTTCTTATAGATAAGCTTTACAAATATTAGCAAATTGGAGGTCAAAGATATAGTTTTCGTCAGAATTTTTATTTTTAAATTAACAGATTACTTCGAAAAAAATGATGAGGTAAGAAAATTTAAATATTGATCATATCAATCTGCGATAAGTTGCCGATTGATATGAATCAGATAAAACCATCAATGCTCTGGGTTATTGAGCCATTGAGCTATTTGTTTGGCAAAATAAGTTAAAACCCCATCTGCACCCGCGCGTTTAAAACAGAGTAATGATTCCATGATGACAGATTTTTCATCTAACCAACCGTTTCCAATTGCGGCCATCAACATTGCATATTCTCCAGATACTTGATAGGCAAAGGTTGGTACCGCAAAAGTGTCTTTTACTTTACGAACAATATCTAGGTAAGGCAACCCAGGCTTAACCATTACCATGTCAGCACCTTCACTTAAATCTTGGTAAATTTCTTGTAATGCTTCATTAGCGTTGGCCGGATCAAGTTGATAGGTTTTTTTATTACCACCTTTAATGTTTTTTGCTGAACCTACAGCATCACGAAATGGTCCATAAAAGCTAGAGGCATATTTTGCTGAATAAGCCATTATTTGCGTATTAATAAAATCATGTGATTCTAGCCCATTACGAATTGCGCCAATTCGACCATCCATCATGTCACTGGGTGCAATAATATCAGAACCTGCTTGAGCTTGAACTAATGCTTGTTTAACCAAAGTACTAACAGATGTATCATTTAAAACATAACCACTATCATCAATAATACCGTCTTGGCCATGAGTGGTATAAGGATCGAGTGCAACATCACTTAAAATTCCGAGTTCTGGTAACTCTTTTTTTAGTGCCCTAATTGCTTTAGGAACTAATCCATTTTCGTTATAAGCTTCTTCAGCTAACAGTGATTTTTGAGAAGGCTCAATAGCAGGAAACAAAGACAATATAGGAATGCCTAATTTGGCAACTTGCTCTGCCTCTTTCACTAATACATCAACGCTCATTCTTTTAACATTGGGCATTGATGATACAGATTGAATAATATTTTTCCCTTCAACGATAAATACTGGATAAATCAAATCATCAACTGTTAAACGATTTTCTGCAACTAGGCGACGACTAAAATCATGAGCACGATTACGACGTAATCGTCTTTGGGGATATTGACCGGTAAAGACTGATGACATATAAATACCTATATTTTTGATTAAACGGTCTTATTATCTGACTCAAAAGTAAGATTAGCAAATAATTTGTTATGTCGTAATTATACGATATTTTACTTTACAACTTATATGATTTAGAGGTAAAATTGCGCACTAATTTTTAGTCCCTTGTGATATTAACCAAATTTGAGGTGAGAGGCACATGCCAGTAATTAAAGTACGTGAAAATGAACCTTTCGATGTAGCATTACGTCGTTTTAAACGTTCTTGCGAAAAAGCAGGAGTTTTAGCTGAAGTTCGTAACCGTGAATTTTACGAAAAACCAACAACTATTCGTAAACGCGCAAAAGCAGCTGCTGTTAAACGCCACGCTAAGAAATTAGAAAGAGAAAACGCTCGTCGCACTCGTCTATATTAATATTTATACTGAAAATTTAATTTATTTATTTTTTTAATATAAAAATTTTAACAAGCCGTACTTTTACTACGGCTTGTTGTCTTTGTGTAATGCCATAAATGGTTGAATTTTATCATGAAAGGTCTTATTCCTCGCGATTTTATTTTAGATTTGCTTGCCCGCACAAATATCCTTGATGTGATAGGTAAGCGCGTTAAAATGAAAAAAAAAGGAAATAACTATTTTGGTTGTTGTCCTTTTCATGATGAGAAAACCGCTTCTTTCTCATTAAGCGAAAAAAAGCAGATTTACTATTGTTTTGGATGTGGCGCTACTGGATCTGCAGTAAATTTTTTGATGCAATATGAGCGATTGTCTTTTCCTGAGGCAATTGAAGAGATAGCTAGTATGCAAGGAATCCGTGTTCCATACACGGATAACGAAAATAATCAAGCTGATGCATCAAAGCAAATTGAATCTCGTAATGTTCGTCGAGATCTTTATTCATTGATGTCTAAAATAACTGATTTCTACCAGCAGCAATTAGCATTATCGACTTCGGTAGATGCTCAAAAGTATCTTGAACAACGCGGATTAAACGCAGAGATTATAGCTAGGTATAAAATCGGTTATGCACCTAATTCAAAACAACTAACTTTTCAAAATATAGTTAAGACTGAAAATGAAGTGGTGCTATATGACAAGGCAGGGATGTCTGTCAATAACGATATAGGTAATCGATATGATCGCTTTCGTGGGCGTATCATGTTCCCGATTCGCGATAGACAAGGTAATGTTATCGCTTTTGGTGGAAGGACGATCTTCAATGAGTCGGCGAAATATCTAAATTCACCTGAAACTCCTATTTTTCATAAAGGTTTTCAATTATATGGACTTTATGAAGCTCAAGAAACTAATCGTAATTTAAAGCAATTAATAATTGTTGAAGGTTATATGGATGTTGTTTCTCTTGCACAGTACGGTATTGATTACGCTGTAGCTGCTTTAGGAACAGCAACATCAGAAGAGCATATTAAGCTTCTATTTAGAGCAACAGATTCCGTAATATTTTGTTACGATGGTGATAAAGCCGGGCGAAATGCTGCATGGCGAGCGCTTAATGTATTACTACCTTGTTTGATTGATGGTAAAAATATAACTTTTGCTTTTTTACCACAAGATGAAGATCCAGATAGTTACGTGCGTAAAGTCGGAAAAGATGGCTTTGAAGATTACATAAAAAAGGCGCCTAACTTATCTGAATTTTTGTTCGATGAGTTATTAAAACAGGTCGATTTAAAATCAGCTGAAGGTAAAGCTAAATTGAGTTCACTTGCTATTCCTTTACTTGAACAGGTAAAAGCAAAAGTATTTAGACTTAATTTACTTCAAAAATTAGGGCGTTATTTGGGGCTATTGGATCTATCCCAAATTGAACAATTAATCGCGAATAATAATATAAGCGAAAATAGAACTATTGATTCAGCACCTGTGCCAAAAATGAAATTGACCACTATGCGGATTTTAATTGGTTTGTTACTTCAATATCCAAATCTAGCTAAGATGGTATCTGATATTAACGTTATGAGGCAAGTTAACTTAGCGGGAATTGATATATTTATTGAACTACTTGAATTATGCCAACAATATCCAAATATAACTACAGCGCAAATATTAACTGAATGTATTAACCGACCATATTATAAACAGCTAACTCGTTTAGCAACCTGGGAGTACCATTACCAAGATGATGAAATAGAATCAATTTTTTCTAATACTTTAAAAGAGTTATATGATAATATACTCGCCCAAAGGCAAGATGAACTGATCGCAAAAGAGAGAGTCTCCGGATTGAGTACCGCAGAGAAAAAAGAATTAGCGACACTAATACTTGTTTTATCAAAAAAAGACTAAATATATAGGGTATGTGTAGAAAAATACTTTTTATTCTGCACATATAATACACATGACCGAATAACTAAATGGTGATACTTTATGGAGCAAAATTCTCAATCACAGTTAAAACTCCTAATTATACGGGGTAAGGAGCTGGGATACCTGACCTATGCTGACGTCAATGATCACTTGCCTGAAGAAATCATTGATTCAGATCAGATTGAAGATATTATCCAAATGATCAATGATATGGGGATTCAAGTACTTGAAGAAGCTCCAGACTCAGATGAATTATTACTTTCAGATAATGTTCCAGATGAAGAGGCAGTTGAAGCAGCAACAGCATTAGTTTTATCTAATGTAGAATCAGAAATAGGTCGAACTACTGACCCAGTACGTATGTATATGCGTGAAATGGGTGCGGTTGAACTATTAACCCGTGAAGGCGAAATTGATATCGCAAAACGTATTGAAGATGGGATTAATCAAGTTCAAACCTCAGTATCTGAATATCCAGAAGCCATTACTTATCTCTTAGAACAATATAATTTAATCGAAAGCGGCGAAGTTCGCTTGTCCGACCTTATTACTGGTTTTGTCGATCCGAATGCTGAAGAGTCAGAAGAAGAACTTCCTGAAGAATTGGAAGACGGTGAAGAAGAGATTGATATTGACGATAGTGATGATGAAAGTGAAGAAGAAAGCGATTCTTCAGCTGATGATGATGTCTCTATCGATCCAGAAGTAGCAAAAGCGAAATTTGCTGAATTACAAGAGCAACATGATAAAACTTCTGCTGCAATTAAAAAATATGGACGTGCTCATAAAAAAGCACAACAAGAAATTGAAAATCTATCTGAAGTTTTCAAACAATTCCGATTAGTTGGCAAGCAGTTTGATATTCTTGTTAATAATATGAGAAGCATGATGGATCGAGTAAGATCTCATGAGCGTATTATTATGCGAATTTGTGTCGAACAATGTAAAATGCCGAAAAAACAGTTTATGACTCATTTTACTGGCAATGAAAATAGCATGGACTGGTATAAAAAAGCGAGTACTGGTAAAGGTGCATTTGCTGCTAAATTAAAAGAATTTGAATCATCAATTGAAGAGCAAATTAAAGCTTTACAGCAAATTGAAACAGAAACTAATCTTTCTATCGAACAAATCAAAGATATTAATAGAAGAATGTCTATTGGTGAAGCTAAAGCTCGTCGAGCCAAGAAAGAGATGGTTGAAGCAAACTTACGTTTAGTTATCTCTATTGCTAAAAAGTATACTAATCGTGGTTTACAGTTCCTGGACCTTATTCAAGAAGGTAATATTGGATTGATGAAAGCGGTTGATAAGTTTGAATATCGCCGAGGGTATAAATTCTCAACCTATGCAACGTGGTGGATTAGACAAGCGATCACTCGTTCAATTGCTGACCAAGCAAGAACAATTCGTATCCCTGTGCATATGATTGAGACAATTAATAAACTAAATCGTATTTCTCGTCAAATGCTTCAGGAAATTGGGCGTGAACCAACACCGGAAGAGTTATCTGACCGCATGCAAATGCCTGAAGAGAAAATTCGTAAAGTACTAAAAATCGCAAAAGAACCAATTTCAATGGAAACACCAGTCGGTGATGATGAAGATTCACACTTAGGTGATTTTATTGAGGATACTGCACTTGAGCAACCACTAGATGCAGCTACATCGGAAAGTTTACGTAGTGCAACACGTGATATTTTATCTGGTCTAACACCACGTGAAGCAAAAGTCTTACGTATGCGATTTGGTATTGATATGAATACAGACCATACTCTTGAAGAAGTAGGTAAACAATTTGATGTAACGCGTGAACGTATCCGTCAAATTGAGGCTAAAGCATTACGTAAATTACGTCATCCTAGCCGATCTGATGTTCTTAGAAGTTTCTTGGAATAAATTATAACTTTAGCTAAATCGCCACTTATGTGGCGATTTTTTTAACTTATCAAGCTAATATCATGAATATACTTCAACGATTTAAAATTGATCCATTCTTGCTGACTTTGATTTGCGTTGTGACTACAGCAAGTATTTTTCCATGTAAAGGACAAGCAAAAGTGTTATTTGAAAATCTTACAACTTTTGCTATTGGTCTATTGTTTTTTATGCATGGTGCAAAACTGTCGTTTGATGCGATAATTGTTGGTATAAAAAATTGGCGATTGCATCTGTTGATATTTACTACTACCTTTGTAGTATTCCCTATTTTAGGGGTGATGATGCAGGTACTGGTTCCAACTTTTTTATCAGAAGATCTTTATTTAGGCTTTGTATATCTTTGTGTCCTACCAGCTACCGTTCAGTCAGCCATTGCCTTTACATCAATTGCAAAAGGCAATGTTGCTGCTGCAATCTGTAGTGCTTCTGCATCGACCCTATTAGGTGTCTTTATCACACCGGTATTAGTTGGATTATTAATTCATACTCAAGCTGCTGCTTCAATGAATATATTAGATACCATT
The DNA here is from genome assembly GCF_026536845.1 of Gilliamella sp. B3023. Classification (NCBI taxonomy): domain Bacteria; kingdom Pseudomonadati; phylum Pseudomonadota; class Gammaproteobacteria; order Orbales; family Orbaceae; genus Gilliamella; species Gilliamella sp. B3023. The sequence continues at coordinate 131,405 of NZ_JAFNNH010000002.1, read as the reverse complement.
GAATCTATTATGCTTAAACTGATGGTGCCATTTATTGTCGGTCATTTATCAAGACGTTTTATTGGTAAATGGGTTGATAAATATAAAGGTGTAATTTCTAAGACCGATCGTATATCGATATTATTAGTTGTTTATGTGGCTTTTAGTGATGCAGTGGTTAATGGTATTTGGTCGAAAGTCAGCTTTTTATCTCTTTTAGAAATCATTGTGTATTCAATCATCTTATTAACTATTGTGTTATTAATTACGACTTATAGCTCGAGATTCTTGGGTTTTAACAAAGAGGATGAAATTACTATTGTATTTTGTGGCTCTAAAAAAAGTTTAGCGAGTGGTATTCCAATGGCTAGTGTAATTTTTCCTATGTCTATAACAGGCATAATAATTTTACCGCTAATGATTTTCCATCAAGTACAATTGATGATCTGCGCTGTTTTAGCTTCTCATTACGCGAAAAGAAAAATATAAAAATTGTTTTGCTCATTGGGTTATTCTCAAGGATAATAGAAGCGCTATTAACAACAGAAAGATATATTATGTTTCATCTATTTGCTGATTTAGAATTTTCTACGATTATATTACTAGTTTTAGCGCTATTTTTTGTTCTTTTTTATGAGGCAATTAATGGATTTCATGATACCGCAAATGCAGTTGCGACAGTAATATATACTAGAGCATTAAAAGAACAGCTCGCTGTTTTTATGGCTGGTATGTTTAACTTTTTTGGGGTATTACTTGGCGGGCTTAGTGTTGCTTATGCAATCGTTCACCTTTTACCTACTGATTTATTACTTAATGTAAGTTCTTCTCATGGACTTGCAATGGTCTTTTCAATTTTATTTGCTGCTATCATTTGGAATTTGGGTACTTGGTATGTAGGTATTCCTGCTTCTAGTTCTCATACTTTAATTGGTGCAATTATTGGTGTTGCATTGGCCAATGCATTTATTATGGATACATCAATCATTGATGCACTTAATATTCCAAAAATGATACAAATCTTTCTATCATTAATCATTTCACCAATTGTTGGTCTTGTTATCGCTGGATTAATGATTTTTTTATTACGAAAATATTGGACCCGTAAAGGTCAAGGTAAGAAACGTAGTAAAAAAAGAGAACGAATTTTTATGACACCAGAACAGCGTGAAAAGCTATATGGTAAAAAGAAACCGCCATTTTGGATTCGTATTATGCTTATTATTTCAGCCGCTGGTGTAAGTTTCTCGCATGGCGCAAATGATGGGCAAAAAGGTATTGGTTTATTGATGTTAGTATTGATGGGCATTGCACCCGCTGGTTTTATTGTTAACATGGGGGCATCAACCTATGAAATTACCAATACCAGAAATGCGATTCATAATATTGAAGAGTACTTTATCACTCATAATGATGATCTCAATACAGTAATTGGTAAACAGTCAGCAGTTGATACTGCAACTCCTGAAAATGATTTAAATAAATATCATTGTGATTATTCTCGATCCTTCACTACGTTAAGTATTGCTAACAATTTGTTCAATAAAATTAACGATTATGGTTCGCTTAATGTAGATCAACGTTCTCAAACTAGACGTATTTTATTATGTTTATCTGATACGGTATCTCATGTTGCTAAACAACCAAATGTATCAGCAGAAGATAAACAGTACCTAAAATCATTAAATAATGATTTATTAAAAACAATTGAATATGCACCAATTTGGATAATTATCGGAGTAGCTTCAGCACTTGCAGTTGGCACAATGATTGGTTGGCGGCGAGTAGCTATTACTATTGGTGAAAAGATTGGTAAAAAGGGAATGACTTATGCACAAGGGGTTTCAGCTCAAATTACTACAGCGTTATCAATTGGTATAGCAAGCTATACAGGAATGCCTGTATCGACAACACAAGTCCTTTCTTCATCTGTTGCCGGTACGATGATTGTCGATGGTGGAGGAGTGCAAAGTAAAACGATTAAAAATATTGCATTAACCTGGGTTCTTACTTTACCTATTTCAATTTTGTTATCTGGGTCACTTTTTTGGCTTGCTCAAAAATTAATTTAGTAGTAAAAAGGAAGTATAAAATCTTAATTTAATTAGAGTGTCAAAATAGGAAGGAGTGAATATTATGGCTTATAAACACATTTTAGTCGCAGTGGATTTATCACCTGAAAGTGAAGTTCTTGTTGAAAAAGCAGTCTCAATGGCTAGACCATATAATGCTCAAATATCACTCATTCATGTGGGCATCAATTACTCTGACCTTTATACAGGCCTAGTTGATATTAATATGAATGATATGAAAGATCGTATCACTGAAGATGCCCATATTGCATTAAATAAATTAGCTGATGATGCAGGTTATCCAATTGCACATACTCTTTCTGGTAATGGTGAATTTGGACAAGTATTAATTGAAGCTATCCACGAATATGGGGCAGATCTAGTTGTTTGTGGTCATCACCAAGATTTTTGGAGTAAATTAATGTCTTCAGCACGCCAGCTAATTAATAATACCCATATCGATACATTGATTGTTCCTTTGAAAGATGATGAGCCATCCGAAGAACCATCTAAATGAAACATACGATATGAACCCGCCTTGTAGCGGGTTTTTTATATATTTTTATCTAAAATTTAGATAGTTATGTTTTCAAACAAGTTGTATATATTTGGGCACCTATTTTTCTTTTCATTCAATATCGGTATACACTTGTAATTATTATGAAGGAGATTGGATATGAATATTGCTTTAGTTACTGGTGCTTCTTCTGGCTTTGGTAAAGCAATTTGCCGAAAACTTATTACTGATGGTTATAAAGTAATTGGTGCAGCCAGACGACTTGATAAATTACAAAAACTTGCACAAGAATTAGGTAATAATTTTTTACCGCTAACTCTTGATGTGACAAAAAAAGACTCTGTTGAAACAATTTTGTTACAGCTGCCTAAAGAGTTTCAGCCTATCGATATATTAATTAACAATGCAGGATTAGCTTTAGGTTTAGCACCCGCATATGAAGCTGATTACAATGATTGGGAAACAATGATTGAAACCAATGTTATTGGATTAGTGCATTTAACATATCAAATATTACCTGGCATGGTAGAGCGTAACTATGGTTATATTATTAATCTTGGATCAGTTGCCGGTACATATCCGTATAAAGGTGGAAATGTTTACGGTGCAACAAAAGCATTTGTTAAGCAGTTTAGTGCTAATTTAAGAACAGATTTATTGGGTAAAAAAATCAGAGTAACAAATATCGAACCCGGATTATGTGGAGGAACAGAGTTTTCCAATGTCCGATTCCATGGTAATGACGAAAAAGCTGCTGCGGTTTATAAAGATGTGGATTTTATTACACCAGAAGATATTGCCAATACCGTCTCATGGTTAGTTAATACACCAAATCATTTTAATGTGAATTCAATTGAAATTATGCCGGTCGCACAAGCTTCGGCAGGGTTATCAGTTTGCAAAGAAGTTTAAGGTGAAATTAAATTACCATTATATGATACCGAGGTTTTAAAAAAATAACAAAAAAGTGAATTGAAAAACAAAATAGACTTGCACTTATGTTAATGGATTGCTATTCTTCTTATTTGTGATTTTGATTGAGGTTTTAGCAATGACATTTTCAGAAGTAACAAAAACATTTGCGACAAGCTTACCTGGTACCGATTCGTATGTAAAACTACGTAAGGCTATGAGGTCATTAATCCAAGAAGATCCGAATAACGCATCGGTTTACTTTTTAATCTTTGGATTTGCTCGCACTTATGTGATGTTATATGAAGATCAGGAAGTTTCACCACAATTTGCTGAAGACAATCAAAAATTAATGTTATCGTATCTCAACATACTTGATGAGGCATTACAAAAACAAAATGCCGAAAGTATCTATCAAGCCTTAAATAAGGTAGTGAATGAATACGAAAACAGCAAAAAGGTATTTTAATTATTTACAGCCTGACATGAAAATGTCGGGCTGTTTTGTTTAGGGTTTAGTTAAGGAAAATTAATGAAAATGGTAATGATGATTTCAGGCATTATTGGTACCACCGGCACTATTATGAAATATAGGGCGGGTTGATTTTTCCTTAAAAATATCGAAAAACCCGCCCCAAAAGGCGGGTTTTTTACTTTGTGAAATAAAAAAGTTCTTAAATAGAAATTAAAGTAAAAAGAATTCAAAATATTAGTTTTATCAGTATTTTTTAAAAATTGCATTTTGAATTATCATTGGCATAAGTTAGAAAAATAAGTAAGGTGTGATATGAAAGTTTTAAAATTTGGAGGAACATCTGTTGCCAACGCAGAACGTTTTTTGCGTGTAGCAGAGATTATTGAAAATAATGCTAAACAAGAACAAACGGCAACGGTTTTATCTGCACCAGCTAAAATTACTAATCATCTAGTGGCAATGGTTGAAAAAACCATTGCAAAACAAGATATACAAACTAATATCTACGATGCTGAAAAAATCTTTGCAGACTTACTAGAAGGTATTTCGAAAGCGGTACCTAATTTTGCCTATGAAGAAATGAAAAAGTTTGCTCTAGGTGAGTTAAATAACGTTAAACAACTATTAGAAGGTATTCGGCTATTAGGTCAATGTCCGGATAGTATTAATGCAAGTATCATTTGTAGAGGTGAAAAACTTTCGATTGCAATTATGCAAGAATTGCTTAAAGCGAAAGGTCATGCTGTAACAGTTATTAACCCTGTGGCAATGCTGATTGCTGAGGGGGACTATCTAGAGTCTACAGTTGATATTGTCGAGTCATCGCATCGAATCAGTGAAATGCATATACCTCCAGAAAATATAATTTTGATGCCAGGGTTTACCGCTGGTAATGAAAAAGGAGAATTAGTTGTTCTTGGCCGTAATGGCTCTGATTATTCAGCTTCAGTATTAGCAGCGTGTTTACGTGCCAACAGCTGCGAAATTTGGACTGATGTTGACGGAGTTTATACTTGTGATCCTCGAATTGTGCCTGATGCTAAATTACTAAAAACGATGTCTTATCAAGAAGCTATGGAACTATCGTATTTTGGTGCAAAAGTGCTTCATCCAAGAACAATTTTACCTATCGCTCAATTTCAAATTCCATGTTTAATTAAAAATACTAATAATCCAGATGCAGCAGGCACGTTAATCGGCGCTAATGTTGTTGATAGCTCAACACCAGTAAAAGGTATCACTAATTTAAATAACATGGCTATGATTAATGTATCAGGTCCAGGATTAAAAGGCATGGTAGGTATGTCAGCGCGTGTTTTTTCCGCTATGTCTTATGCTGGTATTTCCGTGGTACTTATTACGCAATCATCATCTGAATATAGTATTAGTTTTTGTGTGCCTCAAACCGAACTCTACCGAGCTGAAGAGGCATTAAGTGAAGAATTTTACTTAGAGTTAAAGGATGGCTTACTTGAACCAATTGAAGTTATCGAAAAATTAGCAATTATCTCAGTTGTTGGTGATGGTATGCGTACTTTACGTGGTTTATCGGCTAATTTCTTTACTGCATTAGCCCGAGCCAATATTAATATCGTAGCAATTGCTCAAGGCTCATCGGAACGCTCAATCTCGGTCGTTGTTGATAATGATGTTGCCGTAATGGGTGTACGTGTGACGCATCAAATGCTATTTGGTACTGACAAAATGTTAGATGTGTTTGTTATTGGTGTTGGTGGTGTTGGTGGTGCATTGGTTGATCAAATTGGTCGGCAACAAAAATGGCTTAAAAACAAACAAATCGATTTACGTGTTTGTGGTTTATTTAATTCCAAACACGCTGTTCTTAATCGGGATGGTATTGATTTAACAAATTGGCGCGATCAAATAAAACAAAGCGAGACCAATTATACTTTAAATAGCATTATTGATTTTGCTAAAAATAACCGGCTCCTCAATCCAATTTTAGTCGATTGTACTTCAAGTAGTGATGTATCAGATAAATATGTTGATTTTTTAGCTAATGGATTTCATGTTGTAACGCCAAATAAGAAAGCCAATACAAGTTCGATGGCTTATTACCATCGTTTACGGCAAGAAGCAGCTAATAGTAAGCGAAAATTTCAATATGATACTAACGTTGGTGCAGGTTTACCTGTGATAGAAAATTTACAAAATCTGCTTAATGCTGGTGATGAATTGATCAAGTTTTCAGGGATTTTATCTGGATCATTGTCTTTCATTTTTGGTAAGTTAGACGAAGGTATGTCATTGTCAGAAGCAACTAAATTAGCGAAAGAAAAAGGTTTTACCGAGCCTGATCCTAGAGATGACTTATCAGGAACAGATGTCGCAAGAAAGCTATTAATTTTAGCTCGGGAGGCTGGATTACAACTAGAACTTGATCAAATTAAAGTTGAGTCAGTATTACCAGCTGAATATTCTAAAGGTAGTATCGATGAATTCATGGCAAAACTACCACAACTGGACGCTCAGTTTAAAGAAAAATCAGAAAAGGCAGCTAAAGAAGGAAAAGTGTTACGTTATGTTGGTAGTATTGATGGAAACCAATGTAGCGTTAAGATAGAATCTGTTGATAATGATGATCCACTTTACAAAGTTAAAAATGGTGAAAATGCTTTAGCATTTTATACTAGGTACTATCAACCAATTCCATTAGTATTACGTGGTTATGGTGCTGGTAATGACGTTACAGCAGCGGGTGTGTTTGCCGATATTTTACGAACCACATCTGGAAAAATTGGAGGCTAAATGAGTCAAAAATCATTAACTGTGTATGCACCTGCATCAATGGCAAATATTAGTGTTGGCTTTGATATTTTAGGTGCAGCAATCAATCCAATTAGTGGTGCGATGTTGGGCGACTGTATTACCATCGAGTCTGCAACTGAGTTTAGCTTTACCAGCCAAGGTCAATTTGTTAAAAATTTACCAAAGGATCCCAAATTAAATATTGTTTATCAATGTTGGCAGCGTTTTTGTAAAGCCATGGGGAAAACATTACCGATAAAAATGACGCTTGAAAAAAACATGCCAATTGGTTCTGGATTAGGTTCAAGCGCTTGCTCTGTTGTTGGTGCTTTTGTTGCGTTAAATAAGTTTTTTAATGAACCATTTAATAAATTTGAATTGCTCTCCATGATGGGCGAACTTGAAGGCTGCATTTCTGGTAGTGTGCATTATGATAATGTTGCTCCTTGCTATTTAGGTGGAATGCAACTTATTCTCGACGAAATGGGCATTATAAGTGAGTCAATACCTCATTTTGAAAATTGGTATTGGGTGATGGCTTATCCTGGTATTAAAGTTTCTACAGCTGAAGCTCGAGCAATATTACCAGCTCAATATCAAAAAGCCGATTGTGTCGCGCATGGTCGTTACGTAGGTGGTTTTTTACATGCTTGTTATACTAAACAACCAAAACTTGCAGCAGCAATGTTGATTGATAATATTGCAGAACCTTATCGTAAACAATTGCTACCTAATTTCGATGAAACACAAAAAAAGGTCAAACAACTTGGTGCACTAGCCTCGGGTATATCAGGCTCAGGGCCGACGATGTTTGTGGTGGCCGACAACCTTGAAACTGCACAGCAGATTGAGTCGTTGTTAAAAAGTTCTTATCTACAAAATGAAGAAGGTTTTACTCATATTTGTAAAATAGATCCACAAGGTGCAAGAGAGATTTAAGTTATTAAACAAAACAATAATATTAAATCAATAAGAAAACAATTAAAGCATAAAAGAATTGGAACACATTATGAAACTGTATAACTTAAAAGATCATTCAGAGCAAGTTAGTTTCGCGCAGGCGGTACAACAAGGTTTAGGGAAAGAACAAGGTCTATTTTTTCCAGAACAATTGCCAAAATTTTCATCTGCAGAAATAGAAGCACTTTTAAAAATGGACTTTATCACACGTAGTGCCAAAATCTTATCGGCGTTTATTGGCAATGAAATTAGCGATAATGATATGCATCGATTAGTGCAAAACGCATTCCAATTTCCAGCTCCAGTTAAATCAGTAGAAGATGATATTGGAACATTAGAACTTTATCATGGCCCAACATTAGCATTCAAAGACTTTGGTGGACGCTTTATGGCTCAGGCTTTAGTCCAAGTGGCAGCAGATAAAAAGATTACTATCTTAACAGCAACCTCTGGTGATACTGGTGCTGCTGTTGCCCATGCGTTTTATCACTTACCCAATATTCGTGTAGTGATTTTATATCCGGAAGGTAAAATTAGTCCGTTACAAGAAAAACTATTTTGTACTTTAGGCGATAACATTCACACAATTGCTATTCAAAGTGATTTTGATGCCTGCCAAGCTTTAGTTAAAAAAGCGTTTGATGATGAAGAGCTAAAAACTACAATTGGTTTAAACTCAGCTAACTCGATTAATATCAGTCGGCTTTTAGCTCAAATTTGCTATTATTTTGAGGCTTATGCACAGCTTACGCCAAAACAACGCGAACAATTAGTTATCTCAGTACCAAGTGGTAATTTTGGTGATTTAACTGCTGGTTTACTAGCTAAAACGATGGGGTTACCAATTAAACGCTTTATTGCTGCTACTAATGCTAATGATACGGTTCCACGTTATTTAGAAACAGGAAAATGGGAACCCCATAAAACTGTGGCAACATTATCAAATGCTATGGATGTTAGTCAGCCAAACAACTGGCCAAGAATCGAAGAAATTTATAAACGAGAAGGTTGGGTACTGAAATCATTAGGGCATGCTGCTGTTTCTGATGCCGTTTCCGTAGAAACGGTTCAGGAATTAGATAAAAAAGGATATTTATCCGAGCCTCATGGTGCTATTGCTTATCGTGCATTACGAGACCAGTTGCAAGAAGGAGAGTACGGTTTATTTTTGGGTACAGCTCATCCAGCTAAGTTTAAAGAAGTAGTTGAGGATATCCTTGGCCGATCAATCTCACTACCACAACCTCTGGCTGAACGAGCTGATATGCCTTTACTTTCTCACCATATGCCTGATGATTTTAATAAATTACGTGATTTCTTAATCTCATTGACATGGTAAATTCAATTCCCGTCACCAGATTGGTGACGGTTTTTAGCTTTTTTGAATTACAAGTTAATTAATAGAGCTAGTTTATATTACTTTGTTGATAACTTGTTTAAATGGCTAATTTCGGCTATTGTAATGTAAGTTAAAACGTTATCAGGATATATTTATGCACTGTCCGTTTTGTAATGCAGATGATACAAAAGTTATTGATTCTCGTTTAGTTGGTGAAGGGTTTCAGGTTCGTCGTCGTCGACAATGTGTCGAATGTAATGAACGTTTTACGACATTTGAAGTGGCTGAATTAATTATGCCTAATGTTATTAAAAGCAATAAAGTTCGCGAACCTTTCAATGAAGATAAACTCCGCAATGGTATAAAACGAGCACTAGAAAAACGCCCTGTTAGTTTTGATGCAATTGAAGATGCAATTACTCGAATTAAATCGAAACTGAGAGCAACAGGAGAAAGGGAAGTACCGGCCAAATTAATTGGTAATTTTGTTATTGAAGAGCTTAAAAATCTCGATAAAGTTGCCTATATTCGTTTCGCATCTGTCTATTTTAGCTTTGATGATATTGAACAATTCAGTAATGAAATTGCTAAGTTACAACAAAAGTAATCCTCATTATGACTATGAATAAAGATCAATTTTATATGCAGCAAGCTATTGAGCTTGCTAAACTTGGTCGCTTCACTACTACCCCTAATCCTAATGTCGGTTGTATCATTGTTAAAAATGATCACATCATTGGTAAAGGTTTTCATATGAAAGCTGGTTTACCTCATGCAGAAGTCTATGCATTAAAAATGGCTGGTGATGAAGCTAAAGATGCTACGGCTTATGTAACGCTAGAGCCTTGCAGTCATTATGGAAGAACGCCTCCTTGCGCAGATGCACTGGTTAAATCGGGAATTAAACGAGTTGTTATTGCTATGCAGGATCCTAATCCTAATGTCGCAGGACAAGGTATAAAGAGATTAACTGATGCAGGCATTGAAGTTTGTGTTGGCGTGTTAGCTGATCAAGCCGAAGCCATTAATAAAGGCTTTTTAAAACGGATGCGAACAGGTTTGCCATTTGTACAACTAAAAATGGCAGTTTCTTTAGATGGTAAAATAGCTATGGCATCAGGCGAAAGTAAATGGATAACCTCCGTTGCGGCAAGACAAGATGTTCAGCAATATAGAGCTCAGGCAAGTTGTATCTTAAGTACCAGAAAAACAGTTCAGGAAGATAATGCGAGTTTAACGGTTAGATATAATGAATTACCTGATTCAATTAAAGAAATTTACCCTTCTACCGAAATTCGTCAACCTATACGAGTGATAATCGATAGCAAGAATCAAATGACGGGTGATGAAAATATCTTTAATCAGCCTGGTGAAACTTGGTTGGTTAGAAAACAAAATGTTCTAATATCATCACCAAATACAAAACTTATCATTGAATCATCAAACAGTCATCAAGTCGACTTATTAGAATTATTATCCATATTAGCCAAGCAGCAAATAAATTCTGTATGGGTTGAAGCTGGATCTCATTTAGCCGGTGCGCTAATTGAGCAAAATCTCGTGGATGAGTTAATCATCTATTATGCACCTAAATTACTTGGTCATAATGCACAAGATATGTTTGTATTACCTCACTTACAAAAACTTTCGTTAGCACCTCAGTTCCGATTTGAATCTGTTGAAATGGTGGGAGATGATCTGAAAATAATGTTGAGGAACGGGGTTTTTTGATAACTTTTATTTAAATATATTGTGCTATTTAACAATTTTTGAGTTGTTAATATTCTATTTTAACGATTAACTATATCTCTGTAATTTAAAAATAAAGTACAAACTGAGTATATTTTTACACTACTTAATCGGTTCAGTTCCTTTCTAGGGTTTATCGTTTACAACTTGTATGATAAATTTTATCTGTTTTTGAGTTAGGTATTTATCTTTTAACATAGGATGTGAAATGGCTAAAGTATCTTCGGCACAATTAAAGCGGCGATTGGAAATTGCTGCGATTGTGCGCAAAAATGGAGAAATAAAAGTTGATGAGTTATCTGACATGCTACAAGTTTCTCATGTAACTATTCGTCAGGATTTAACATATTTAGAACATCAAGGGTATTTAAAACGTTTTTTTGGGCGAGCAATCTATATTTCGCCTGAAGATTTTATTAGCAATTCAAATAGTGTGTATCCAAGTCGTTTGGCATCATATCTTAATACTGATAATAGTGATGTTAATTTAGTAAAAACTTGTCTAAATTATATTAAAGATGGTGATACAATTTTTTTAAGTCATGGTCATTTGATTCGAAAATTGATTCCTTTTCTGCATAATAAAAAATCATTAACAGTTATTTTAAATGATATTAATAACGCGAAACTGGTTAGAGAATTCTCAGATGCAGAAGTGATTCTTGTTGGTGGTTTTTTAATAAATGGTAATGTACTACAGCATCCTAACTTTTCATCATCTATATTAACGCAATTCCCAATATCACATTTTATATTCGAATTCGCAGCTATTAATACTAACAATTATTTAGCTATTCAAGATATTGAACATCAAGAACTTTATCAACAGATATTAAAAAGTTCAGATCATTCTATCGGTATTTTACCACCAAGAATCAGCAGTAATGATAATCATACTATTGGTAAATTAAAAAACATGGATGTTATTATTTTATCCCGCTCCGCTGTTAATGAATATCATCAACTATTGCTTAATTCTAATTTTAAACAACATACAACAAGTAAATATTCTGTGACTTACCATAATGCATTGGAGGCCTAATTAACATGGATGTTAAAATTTGTACAATGGGCGAATTGTTTGTTGAATTTGTTGCTAAGGAATTCAATCAACGGTTTGATTATACAAATGAATATATTGGACCATACCCTAGTGGAGCCCCGGCTATCTTTGCAAATCAAGTTGCCAAATTAGGTTTTCCAGTTATCTTTTTAAGTTGTGTAGGAAAAGATCCTTTTGGAAAAATGTGCATTAACCGACTTAAACAAGATGGGGTTAATGTTAATGGGATCACTTCTCACAATAAAGTAAAAACAGCTAGCGCATTTTCAACGCAAATTGGTCCAAAAGAGCGAAGTTTAATTTATAACGTTTTAAATAGTGCCTGTGGCTTAATTTCATTTGATCATGTGAATGAAGCTTTATTAAAAGACTGTAATCATTTACATATTATGGGATCATCACTTTATTCATTTCGAGCCATTGATGCGATGTGCAAAGTAATAAATTTTATTAAAAGCCATGGTGGAACTGTTTCTTTTGATCCTAATTTGCATAAAGAAATGTCGGAGATTCGTGAGATAGAACAGTCTTTTAGTTATATATTAGAATTTACCGATATCATTTTGATTAATGAAACACAAGTTAGGTATTTTTCTGAAAATTATGAAAGTGATGAAGAAACGATTAAAGCTTTATTGGAGAAAGGTATCAAACATCTCGTGGTGAAAAAAGGCAGTGATGGTGCAAATTATTATTGTTGCGATGATAAAAATAATATTAATACAATTTATTCTAAGGGTTTTAGTATTGATGCGATTGACCATTCGGGTGCTGATTACTGCTTTGATGCAACTTTTGTGAGTTTACTACTGTCAGGATTTAGTGTTGAACAGACTTTAATGTATGCAAATGCTTGTTATGCGTTGTCTTCATCTTATAAAGGACCAATGGAAGGAACATCATCCCTTATCGCGATTGAAAAATTCTTATCGGAAAATATAAATAATTAATCTTATTTCAAACCCTAAAAAAAATCCCAATAACAATGTTATTGGGAAAACATAAGGAATAGGAAAACAATGAAATAAATGCATTGTTGTACATATTATGCACTCTTTTCAGATAAATTTTAGTTAAGATATGCGTAGGTTTAGTTAAATTGTTAGTATTTGTTTTGTTAATAAATAGTAAATCTTTTAACTGATTTCGTTATAAGAATATTTCAAGTAATGAATTTAAAAATAATTTCCCATGCTCTGTGATTTGCCAGCATTGGTTGTTATCAATCAAATATTTTTTTTCAATAGCAGTCGATATCTGCTTATCAATAGAGTGTAAAGGTAAAAAAGTTCGTTGTTCAAATTCGGATTTAGGTGTGGCTTCAAATAATCTAAATCTATTCATAAAAAATTCAAATGCTAACTCATCTTTAGGGACAGTATAAGATTGTTCCAAATAACGTCCTTCTAAATATCCTTTAGGATGTTTTGTTTTTACGGTGCGAATAATTGTGCCATCATTTTGGGTTAATTTTCCATGAGCACCACAACCAATACCGATATAATCACCAAACCGCCAATAATTTAAATTATGTTGGCATTGATAATTGGCCTTTGCATAAGCAGATGTTTCATATTGTAGGTAACCATGCTTAGTTAATAATTGATGGCCTTGTTGATAAATATCCCATAACATATCATCATCAGGTAAAACAGGCGGTTTAGAACCAAATAAAGTGTTAGGTTCTATTGTAAGTTGATACCAAGATAAATGTGGCGGTGCAATTTCTATTGCCTGTTTTAGATCACTCAATGCATCACATACTGTTTGATTAGGTAAGCCATGCATTAAATCTATATTAAAGCTTTTTAACTTTAAATTTTGTGCTAATTTTCCAGCATCTATTGCTTCTTGCGGATTATGAACTCGTCCTAATTTTGCAAGCTTATCTGCTTGAAAGCTTTGTACACCAATTGATATTCGATTAATTCCAGCTTGTTGATATCCCTTAAATCTTTCTACATCAACTGAATTAGGATTGGCTTCAATTGTTATTTCTGCGTCGTGATTAATTGGTATAATTTTATTTATACTCATTAATAATTTATTAATTAACTCCGCGGAGAAAAGACTGGGTGTACCTCCACCAATAAAAATAGAGTCAATAGAACGATCATTTGAAAGCACGACGTCTTGTTTTAAATCATTAATTAAATGATTTATATATGCTGAATAATCGGGCGTTTTCTTCATGTTATGTGAATTAAAATCACAATATGGACACTTTTGTACACACCATGGCATATGTATATATAAACTCAACGGGATTTTATATTGAACCATATACCTTTCCTCAAATTTTTAAAAAAGTGTCAGCAACTGATAAGAAATAGCTGGCTATATTACTCCAATTTAGTAAAAAAAGCTTTTATTCCGTTTTTATAATTCGAGTAATGCGCGTACAATTAATGACTAAAGACGATGTTCGCCAAGCAAATTAGATAGTTAGGAGTAAATATGAGTATTATTAAGCAGATTTTAGATAGTGATTTATCAAGTACATCAGTGAGTGCATCAGTTAATCAATGTACATTTGGTGAATTGCCTGTCATAGTGATTAAACATAAAAAGTGTTCAGCAGCAGTATCGTTACAAGGTGCTCATCTTTTATTTTGGCAACCTTCAACAGAACCGACACCGGTTATTTGGTTAAGTCAAAAAGCTAACTTTAAAAAGGAAGTTGCAATTAGAGGGGGAGTACCAATTTGTTGGCCATGGTTTGGTAAATTGGGTGATCCTATGCATGGTTTTGCGCGTCTGGTTGAATGGAAATTAGATTCTTGCAAAGAAGATAATAATGGAGTGAATTTAACTTTATCATTAACTAATAATCAGCAAACAGAACAGTTTTTCACAAAACCTTTCCAAGCTTGGTTAACCATTCATGTTGGACAAACGTGTGAAGTGAATTTATCTTGCACTGGGGATTTCGAAGCAACAAGTGCATTACATACTTATTTTGAAGTTAATAATATTAATGATGTCACTGTTAAAGGTTTAGGCGATTCTTATCAAGAACGCTTAGCAGTTGAAAATAAACCATCAATTTCAGGGCAACTTACCTTTAATCAAGAGGTTGATCGCATTTATACCCATGCGGATGACTCAATCCTTATTACCGATGGTAAACGAACAATTAAATTAACTAATGTTAATGCAAGTGATGTTGTTACTTGGAATCCTTGGATAGATAAAGCTAAAGCAATGGCGGATTTTGCTGATGAAGAATATCAATCTATGGTATGTGTTGAAACGTGTCGTATTAATAAGGCGTTAAAATTATCGCCAATACAGAAATCAACATATGGATTTAAGATTGAAGTTATTTAATCATTAGGTTTTGATATTGCAAACGCAATCAATATAACACTATATCTTTATTAAACTGATTATTTGATTGCGTTTACAATCATAACACTTTATAATCCTTAGCGCTTTTTAGAGCATCAATTTTATAGCCAACTACTGGGTCGCCTGTAATTGGTTTTTTATTTAGAATAAACAAGAGAAATCAATATGTTTAAATTTAAAGCAGAAGTTAGAAAAGAGCATGGTAAGGGTGCGAGCCGCCGCCTGCGTCACGCTGGTCAGTTCCCAGCAATTGTTTATGGTGGAACAGAACCTGCAATTTCTATTGTGTTAGATCACAATCAAATTTTCAATATGCAAGAAAAACCAGAGTTTTATTCTGAAGTACTAACTATTGAAATTGACGGTAAAGCAGTTAAAGCTAAAGTGCAAGCAGTACAACGTCATCCATTTAAACCAAAATTAGTTCACATGGATTTTGTACGCGCATAATCATATGTTTGTTGAAAAATCATTCAACAATATCTTTAAATAAAAGGTCACCTAAATGGTGACCTTTTATTTTTTACTATAGTCTTAAAACGACAAATACCTATTGTTATAATTTATTCTATTAACTTGATGTATATTGGTATCAAACATAATAAAATAAATTGTAGATTACACCATTTTAGGAGAAACTCATGTCTGATATCCCAGCTTGCGATTTGGTAATTTTTGGCGCTAAAGGGGATTTAACAAGGCGCAAACTCTTACCGTCTCTATATCAATTAGAAAAATATGGAAAGTTGCCAAAGCAGACAAAAATTTTAGGTGTAGGTCGAGCTGATTGGGATCAAGCCGCTTACACTGAGGTTGCAAAAGATGCGTTAACCACATTTATGACTGAACCACTAGATGAAAGTATTTGGCAACGTTTTAGCCAACGCCTTAACTTTCATAAGTTAGATGTTAATGACATTGCCGGTTTTAATTTATTAAAAGATAAGCTTGAAAAGTCACATCCTGCTATTTTCTATTTTGCGATGCATCCCAATGCCTTTGGTACGATTTGCCAAGGGTTAGCTGAAGCAGGTTTAAATCAGGCTCAAAATAGAATTGTAATGGAAAAACCACTAGGTTTTGATCTGCAATCATCAAAGGAAATTAATGATTCAGTTGCAAAATTTTTCAGTGAATCACAAGTTTATCGTATCGACCATTACTTAGGAAAAGAGTCAGTTTTAAATTTACTCGCACTTCGTTTCGCTAATCCTGTATTTGCTTCGCTTTGGGATAGAAATTCTATTGATCATGTTGAAATCACTGTTGCAGAACAAGTAGGAATTGAAGGTCGCTGGGGTTATTTTGATAAAGCGGGTCAAATGCGTGATATGGTGCAAAACCATTTATTACAAATTCTGACGATGATTGCCATGTCTCCACCTGCAAATCTTGAAGATAATAGCTTGCGTAGAGAAAAGATTGCTGTACTTAATGCATTACGTCCAATTAATAAAGCAAATATCCGTGAAAAAGTTGTTAGAGGACAATATACTGCAGGGTTTGTTAATGGTATCAATGTTCCTGGTTATTTAGAAGAAGATGGTGCAAACAAACAAAGTAATACGGAAACATTTGTTGCTATTCGAGTTGATATTGATAATTGGCGTTGGGCGGGTGTGCCTTTTTATTTACGAACCGGAAAACGTTTACCAAGCAAGTGTTCTGAAGTAGTAGTTTATTTTAAATCTTTACCCCTTAATTTATTTAGTGAGTCTTATTCTGAACTACCGCAGAATAAACTAACAATTCGTCTACAGCCAGATGAAGGTATGGATATTGAAATTTTAAATAAGGTGCCAGGATTAGACAGTACACATAATTTACAAACGACTAAGTTAGATTTAAGTTTTAGTGAAACTTTTCATCAACAAAGTGCTGATGCTTATGAGCGGTTGTTACTTGAAGTGATGCGAGGAAGACAAGCATTATTTGTTCATCGAGATGAAGTAGAGGCAGCTTGGAAATGGGTTGATTCAATTATTAGTGCCTGGAAATTAGATAATGAACCACCTAAAACTTATCCTGCTGGTACTTGGGGGCCTGTCGCTTCGGTTGCTTTGATAACTAAAGATGGTCATTCATGGCATGAGTTTGAATAGAGGAATTTAACAATATGTTTACATTAAAAAAATATCCAAATAGTCAATTATTAATTGAAGATTTAGCTGCTTATATTGTCAAAGATTTGAAACAAGCTATTGATAAAAAGGGACATGCTTCTATTGCTGTATCAGGTGGTAAAACACCTATTCCATTATTTAAACTATTAAGCCAACAAGATTTAGATTGGCACAATGTTTTTATTACATTAGTAGATGATAGATGGGTAGATGATACCGATGATGCTAGTAATGAAAAATTAGTGTTAACTTACTTATTACAAAATAAAGCTAAATTGGCCAATTTTGTAGGTTTAAAAAATAGTTGTGATAATCCATTTGATGGTGCAGAAATTACAGACAAAATTTTAAATAAAATTCCTATGCCTTTAGATGTTTTAATCTTAGGAATGGGAGAAGATGGTCATACTGCCTCACTTTTCCCTGGTGCGGCAAATTTGCGGGCTGGTTTGGATATGAAATCAGGTCGCAAAGTTGTTGGAATGACTCCATTGACGGCTCCATTAGACCGCATTACTTTAACATTACCAACTATTTTAGATAGTCAAAATATCTATCTGCATTTAGTTGGAGAAAGCAAAATGCAGGTATTACAACAAGCAGAAAAGGGAGATGATATTAATCAAATGCCAATTCGTGCAATACTGCAACAAAACAAAGTCAATGTAATTGGTTTTTGGACAGCATCTTAACTGAACAATCAACTTTGCCAGTTTTACTGGCAAAGCTCTCATTTCTGGTCTTATATTAAAACACCTATTGAGCTATTTTTAATCATTAATAAATTGATTATTTGTGACTTTTTTTATTATTGGTTTGTTTCGGATATTAATAAACACTGTTAATAATTTCGTCTTACCATTTCTAAGCGCTTCACTTAATTTGTTAGTGCTCACTTATTATCTTATTAATTTCTTAAATTGTTAGAAATTAATTGATTAAATATCTATTATTTTTGTAACTTTTGTGGTAAAAAGTGGGGTTAAGTGGTAAAAAATAGGTTTTTAATTAACATATTGATTTTTTAATAATTTAAAAACAATAAAAATTAACAATTACGGTGCTTTCATGTTTAGTGGTGCAATTTCAGTCAATTTAGATAGCAAAGGGCGAATAGCAATCCCTACTCGTTATCGTGAATTTTTGCCTGATGGTTTAGTTTGTACCATTGGTTTATATCACCCCTGTTTGACACTTTATTCAATGACTGAATGGCAAAAAATTGAATTACAGCTATCAACATTATCAACAGTTGTTGAAGCAGAACGAAGAATTAAAAGACTATTATTAGGTTATGCAACGGAATGTAATTTAGATAATGCAGGACGTATTTTACTTCCACCAACTTTACGTACTTATGCAAAACTAGAAAAACATACCATGTTTGTTGGCCAATCTAATAAATTTGAGATATGGGATGAAGCAATTTGGTATCAACAAATTAGTGATGACATTGCCACATTATCAACAGATGTTGAAAACTTATCAGAAAATTTAAAAAGTCTAACAATTTAATAAGAGTAAATAAAGATGGATTATCAACATAAAACTGTTTTGTTAAATGAAGCTGTGGCTGCATTAAATATAAAAAAAAACGGTATTTATATTGATGGTACTTTTGGGCGTGGTGGTCATTCTAGGTTAATTCTTGAACAATTGGGCGAACAAGGGAAACTAATTGCAATTGACCGAGATGAACGTGCTGAACAAGCCGCACTTAATATAACCGATCCTAGGTTTACTTTTATTCGAGGAGAGTTTTCGAATGTACATCAATATATCAATGATTTAGGGTTGTTAGGTAATATTGATGGCTTTTTATTAGATCTGGGGGTTTCATCTCCACAATTAGATGATCCTGAAAGAGGATTTTCTTTTATGCGAGATGGACCACTTGATATGCGGATGAATAACCGCAAAGGTGTAACTGCAAGTGAGTGGTTACTAAATAGTGATGAAAATGATATCGCATGGGTTTTAAAAACTTTTGGGGAAGAAAAGTTTGCCAAAAGGATTGCACGTGCAATTGTGGAACAGAATAAAGTTTCACCAATTACTCGTACATTAGAATTAGCAAATCTAATTGAAAAAGCAACACCGAAAAAAGACAAAAATAAACACCCAGCAACACGCTCGTTCCAAGCTATTCGCATTTATATAAATAGTGAATTGGAAGAAGTTGAGCAAGCCTTAAATAGCAGTTTGTCAGTGCTTGCTGCTCAAGGAAGACTTGCAGTTATTAGTTTTCATTCATTAGAAGATAGAATTGTTAAACAATTTATAAATAAACAGAGTAAAGGTCCTAATTTACCAGCTGGCTTACCATTAACAGAACAACAAATTAAACAATATGGTGATGCTAAATTAAAATCACTTGGCAAAATTAAGCCAAGCAATAATGAAATATATGGTAACCCGCGTTCTCGAAGCGCGATATTAAGGATAGCAGAAAGGAAAAATGAATAGTAACAATGAAATTTATCAAAGAAAAAGTGTAGATATACACAATCAAAAAAGACCCAGCAAAAGTTTATTTGGATTAATCCTTAGTGATTTGCTCGGCCATCAAAAAATTTCATTATTGTTATTGGTTTTTATTATTATTTCTGCTGGAGCTGTATTAGTTATAACCCAGCAAGTCCGTAAACAATTATTTGAACGTGAACAATTATTACTCGAACAAGATGTTTTAGAAAGTGAATGGCGTAATTTAGTTATTGAGGAAAATGTACTTGCTGATCCAAAACGTGTTGAAGATAAAGCTAAAAATCAATTGGGTATGTCATATGTGACACCGCAAAATGAAACCGTTATTGTGATAAAGAGTAAATAATGAAGTTTGCTAATAAAAGAGATAATGTAAAACATACTACAAAGTCGAATAAAGGGAATAAATTAAATAGTAAAAAACAAATTTTTACCCTCACTCGATTTTATATTGTTTATGGTTTTATTATTTTAGCAATTATTGGTTTACTTGTCCGATTGGCAATTTTACAAATAATAGAACCTGATAAGTTAATTGCTGAAGCCAATAAACGCTCAATTCGTCATCAAGAAATGAGTGCACCTCGAGCAATGATTACGGATCGTAATGGCAGAGCATTGGCTGTTAGTGTACCTATGTATGATGTTTGGGCTGATCCGAAAATTGTTGTACAAAAAGGCGGAGTTGATCCTAATGATATCCGTTGGCAAGGATTAGCAAAGACATTGAATATTCCAATGTCGACACTAGAGCAAAAATTGAGTAATCCATCGATGCGTTTTGTTTATTTGTCTAAACAAATTACACCAACAATATCGGATTATTTAAAACAATTAAAATTACCTGGTATTTCGTTTGCCAAAACATCTAAACGTTATTATCCAGCAGCTGAAAATATAGCACAATTAATCGGTTTAACTGACATTGATGAAAATGGAACGGAAAAAGGTTCAGAAGGAATTGAAAAAAGCTTTAATAAATGGCTGATTGGTGAATCAGGACAACGTGTTGTTAGGCGAGATCGTGTTGGTAGAGTTATAGAAGAATTAGAAAGGACTGAAAGTGAAGTTGCTTCTGATTTGACATTAAGTATTGATGAACGTTTACAATCTCTCGTTTACAGTGAACTTAGTCAAGCTGTGGAATTTAACAAAGCTGATAGTGGCACAGCTGTTTTAATTGATGTTCACACGGGTGAAATATTGGCCATGGCAACCAGTCCATCCTATAACCCGAATAATCGATCTTCAATTGATTATAGTTTATTACGAAATCGAGCGATAACAGATGCATTTGAGCCAGGTTCAACAGTTAAACCTTTAGTTGTTATGGCTGCATTAGAGAAAAAAATAGCTGATTTAAACACGGTTATTGATACTAGACCTTTTTTGGTAAATCGTTATGAAATCAAAGATGTGTCTTATCAAAAAGCCCTAAATTTGGCTGGTATCCTTGAAAAATCAAGTAACGTCGGTGTGAGTAAGTTAGCTTTACAAATGCAATCAGGTGACCTTGTTGAGTTTTATAGCCGTTTTGGGTTAGGACAACCAACTGAACTCGGTTTAGGTGGAGAAGTGAGTGGTTCAATTGCTGCTGATAGAACAAGAAAATGGGCTGATATAGAAAGAGCGACGTTTTCTTTTGGTTATGGATTAAGTGTTACCCCACTACAGCTAGCTAGGGCTTATGCAACTATTGGTAGCTATGGTGTTTATCGACCTGTTTCAATATTAAAAATTAACGAGCCAGTAGAAGGTAAACGTGTTGTAGCTGAAAAAACAGCTAAAACAGTAGTGCAATTAATGGAAGCGGTTGCTGTGACTGGAGGTGGTACCAAAGCTTCTGTCCCTGGATATAGTGTAGGTGTTAAAACGGGTACAGCTAAAAAACTATCTGGTGGACGATATGTTAATCAATATTTAGCTTATACCGCTGGTATTGCACCAGCAACAGGACCTAAATATTCACTGGTTGTTGTTATCGATAATCCAAAAGCTGGGCAATATTATGGTGGTTCTGTTTCAGCCCCTGTTTTTAGCCGTATTATGGGGGGAGTTCTTAGAACAATGAATGTAAAACCAGATCGTCAAGTTGATGGTCAAATGATTGTATATTAATAGGTAATAAATAATGGCAACAAGCACATTTAAAACTTTATATAACTTATTAGGTGGGAATCAACTACCAGTAGATGATTTCCCGCTTAATCAATTAGTAATTGATAGTCGGAAAGTGCAAAAAGGAGATGTGTTTGTAGCTATTAAAGGGTATACCGTTAATGGTAAAGATTTTATTCCTCAAGCAATTTCATCAGGTGCTGTTCTTGTTCTAACTGAAACAAACAGAAAATCAAATGATTTGAAAATTGATTACCTAAATCAAAAAGACGAGAAAGTTATTCCACAAATAAGTGTGTTTCAACTTTCTCAAAAATTATCAAAAATTGCAGCTGATTTTTATCATTCACCTTCTAAACATTTATCTGTAATTGGAGTAACGGGGACAAACGGTAAAACGACAATTACGCAGTTGATTGCACAATGTGCAACTTTATTAAATAAAAAATCCGCATTGTTAGGCACGATTGGTAATGGTGTTTACAATCATCTCGAACCCTCGCCAAACACAACTTTATCTGCTGTAGAAGTTCAGTCTTATCTAGCTGATTTTGTAGCAAAACGTGTTCAAGTTGTGGCAATGGAAATTTCTTCCCATGGGTTATCGATGAATCGGGTAAAAGAATTACATTGTGCAGCGACAGTATTTATTAATCTAAGCCGAGATCATCTTGACTATCATAAAACGATGAATAGATATGCTAAGGCAAAATGGTCGCTATTTAGTTCTGATGAAAAAGAAAAGCAGGTAGCTAGTTCAGGAAAACCCATTATTAATTATGATGATGCTTATGGACGACGTTGGATTGATAAATTATCAAAAGCGACTGCAGTATCATGCCAACCTAAGTCCTTGCGACGCTTGAAGATGATGGACAACCCTTTTGTTGGTGTGTCAATGATTGAATATCATGATAAAGGTGCCGAAATTCACATGGAATCAAGCTGGGGTAATGCCATTATTCATAGCCGATTACTAGGTGAATTTAATGTATCAAATTTACTATTAGCAATCGCAACATTACTAACACTTGATTATCCATTTTTTGCAGTAGTCAATATGGCATCGTATCTTAAGCCAATATGTGGTCGCATGGAAGTGATACACGTGAAAAATAGCCCAACGGTAATCATTGATTATGCCCATACACCTGACGCTCTACAAAAAGCATTACAAGCAAGCCGCATTCATTGCAAAGGTAAATTATGGGTGATTTTTGGCTGTGGAGGCGATAGAGATACAGGTAAAAGACCATTAATGGGGGAAGTTGCTGAACAGTTTGCCGATAAAATTGTATTAACTAATGATAATCCTCGTACTGAAGATGAAATAAAAATTATTCATGATATACAAGAAGGGCTAACTGACGTTAAAAATACACAAGTTATTACTGATAGAGTTGAAGCTATCACAAAGACCCTAGCTCAAGCCAAACCTGATGATGTTATTCTAATAGCTGGGAAAGGACATGAAGATTATCAGATTATAGGTATAACAAAGCATCATTATTCAGATCAAGAAACCGTAAAACAGATTTTAGGAGTAGAGAATCAATCATGATTCCTTTAGATATTAAGCAAGTTGAAAAAATAGTTAATGGGATTTCTTATCATATTCAAGATGAGAGATTAACTATTGAAGAAATTTGTACTGATTCACGAAAAATTACTCATAAATCACTATTTATTGCATTAGTGGGTGATAAATTTGATGGTCATTTATTTGCTAAACAAGCTATTAAAGATGGAGCTTGTTTGGTAATTGCTAATCACAAACTCGACGATGATATTCCTCAAATAGTAGTAAATGATACCCATTTAGCATTAGGTCAAATCGCTTCATTTGTGCGAGATCAAAGCTCAGCTAAAATTGTCGCGTTGACGGGTTCATCAGGTAAAACATCTGTGAAAGAAATGACTGCTACTATTTTACAGCAGTGTGGTGAAACACTTTATACTCAAGGTAATTTTAATAATGATATTGGAGTTCCATTAACGTTATTAAGATTATCAAAGCAAGATCAATTTGCAGTTATTGAACTGGGTGCAAATCATATTGGTGAAATTGCTTATACCACTCGTTTAGTTAAACCAAATAGTGCACTCATTAATAATATTGCTTTAGCTCATATTGAAGGTTTTGGTTCACTTGAAGGGGTAGCAACAGCTAAAGGTGAAATCTTTGAAGGGCTTTCAGAAAACGGCATCGCGATTATTAATTTAGATAGTTGTTCTGATAATTGGTTAAAAGAGCTAAATAATAAAACTGTTTGGACCTTTTCTTTACATAATTCTTCTGCTGATTTTTATGCTAGTAATATAAAAGTAATGGATCAGACTATTTTCACATTGTGCACACCAATTGGTGAGAGTGAAATCACCTTACCATTAGTTGGTGAGCATAATGTATCTAATGCAATTGCTGCTGCAGCTTTAGCAATATCAGTAGGTGCAACTTTAATAGAAGTTAAGAAGGGATTAGCAACGTCGAAATCTGTGAAAGGGCGTCTTTACCCAATTAAATTAAATCAAACTCAATTAATTTGGGATGATTCCTATAATGCTAATGTTGGGTCAATGTCGGCTGCTATTAATGTTTTAGCAACTCAACCAGGTTATCGAGTTTTAGTTGTAGGTGATATGGCGGAATTGGGACATAACGCAAAAAATTATCATCAACAAATTGGTGAATTAGCTAAACAACAAAAAATTGATTGTGTTGTCAGTGTTGGTGATTTAAGCGAATTGATTAGCCAATTTAGTGGTGTTGGACACCATTTTGTTGATAAACATAAAGCAGTGGAGTTTTTGTTAGCGTTATTACAAAAATATCCAAACTTAACTATGTTAGTTAAAGGTTCACGTAGTGCAAGAATGGAAGAACTAATCACAGAAATTCAATTAAAAACAGGTCAGGATTAAAAATTATGTTGGTGTGGATATCAGAATATTTAGTTAAATATTTTACTTTTTTTAATGTTATTTCTTATCTAACGGTAAGGGCTATTCTTGCGTTATTAACATCATTGGCAATTTCGTTAATTATGGGGCAAAAAGTAATTGATTGGCTTCAAAAATTACAAATTGGTCAAGTTATTCGCCACGATGGTCCTGAATCTCATTTAAGTAAGAAGGGAACACCAACAATGGGTGGAACGCTTATTTTAGCTTCTATTTCGTTTTCTGTTTTTCTATGGGCAGATCTACGAAATCCTTATGTTTGGGTAACCTTATTTGTTTTACTTGGTTATGGTCTTGTTGGTTTCGCTGATGATTATTTAAAAGTTATCCGTAAAAATACTGCGGGTTTAATTGCTAGGTGGAAATATTTTTGGCAGTCAGTTATTGCATTAATTGTGGCTTTTGGTCTTTATGCATATGGGAAAGATAGTTCCGTAACAGTATTAGTTGTTCCTTTTTTCAAAGATGTTATGCCGCAATTAGGGTTATGGTTCATTTTACTGACTTATGTGGTTATTGTTGGTGCAGGTAATGCAGTAAATCTTACTGACGGTTTAGATGGCCTAGCAATTATGCCAACTGTGTTTGTAGCTGCTGGTTTTGCTCTTGTTGCTTGGGCGACAGGTAATGTTAACTTTGCTGCATATTTACATATTCCATATATCAAATTTAGTGGCGAACTAATGATTGTTTGTACTGCAATCATTGGTGCAGGTCTTGGCTTTCTCTGGTTTAACACCTATCCAGCGATGGTTTTTATGGGTGATGTAGGCTCGTTAGCTTTAGGTGGTGTGTTTGGGATTATCTCAGTACTACTGAGACAAGAATTTTTATTATTAGTAATGGGTGGAATTTTTGTTATAGAGACTTTATCCGTAATTTTACAAGTAGGTTCGTTCAAATTAAGAGGTAAACGAATTTTCAAAATGGCACCAATTCACCATCATTATGAATTAAAAGGTTGGCCAGAACCAAGAGTAATTGTTCGGTTTTGGATTATTTCATTGATGTTAGTCGTAATTGGTTTGTTAACCTTGAAATTACGTTAAATAAAATAGAGTAGGATTGCATCATGGTTGACTATCAAGGTAAAAAAGTTGTTATTATCGGATTAGGGATAACAGGACTTTCGTGTGTTGACTATTTTCTTGCTCAGAATGTTATACCGAAAGTGATTGATACACGTTTATCTCCTTCAGGATTAGAGCAATTAGATGATCGTGTTATTCATCATTTAGGAAATCTAAATATAGACTGGCTATTTGATGCAGATCTGATTATTGCCAGTCCTGGTATTGCATTATCTACACCTGAATTACAAAAAGCCGCTGAAAAAGGTATTGAGATTGTTGGTGATGTCGAGCTTTTTTGCCGTGAAGTTAATCAAGATAGAAATAAAAAAATTATTGCTATTACAGGGGCAAATGGTAAAACAACCGTTACTACATTGGTTGGGGATATTGTCAAAGAGGCTGGATTAAAAGTTGGCGTAGGTGGCAATATCGGTGAACCTGCTCTTTCACTATTAAAACAAGATTGTGATATTTATGTGTTAGAACTTTCGAGTTTTCAGTTAGAAACGACATCAAGCTTACAAGCTTCTGTGGCAACAATATTGAATATTTCCGAAGACCATATGGATCGTTATCCTCTTGGTTTAATGCAGTATGCTGAAGCTAAACAACGCATTTATCACAATGCAAAATGTTGTGTAATTAATCATGATGATAAATTAACTAAACCAAAGAATAATCATCACCACTGTGTTTCATTTGGAATAAAGGCTGGAGATTATCATTTAGATGATAATTATGAATACTTGATTGCACAACAAAAGCCAGTCCTAGCGACTAACGCAATGAAATTAATTGGATGTCATAATTATTTGAATGCATTAGCAGCATTAGCTATTGTCGATAGTTTAAACATTGATCGTGATTCAAGTTTGAAAACTATTGCTAATTTTCAGGGGTTACCTCATCGCTTTGAGTTAGTATTTGAGAGCAATGGGGTAAAATGGATTAATGACTCTAAAGCAACAAATGTAGGTAGCACAGAAGCTGCTTTAAATAGTGTTATATGTAATGGAAAATTGTTTTTATTGCTAGGTGGAGATGGCAAATCAGCAGACTTTTCACCTTTGATTCCTTATTTAAAAGATAGAAATATTGAAATTTTCTGTTTTGGACGAGATCGAAATTTACTTGCTAATTTAGCGCCTAATATATCAACGATTACAGAAACGATGGCTGAAACTATTGAATGTATAGCTAAAAAAGTAGCACCAAAAGACGTGGTGTTGCTTTCGCCTGCTTGTGCAAGTTTAGATCAGTTTAAAAATTACATTGAGCGCGGA
The DNA here is from genome assembly GCF_026536845.1 of Gilliamella sp. B3023. Classification (NCBI taxonomy): domain Bacteria; kingdom Pseudomonadati; phylum Pseudomonadota; class Gammaproteobacteria; order Orbales; family Orbaceae; genus Gilliamella; species Gilliamella sp. B3023. The sequence continues at coordinate 104,174 of NZ_JAFNNH010000002.1, read as the reverse complement.
AATCTTTTTGCACAACTTGCTAAGCAGTATACTCAAAGGGGTGAAAAATGACATTCTTTTGGATAAGAAAACAAGTAAATCCAAATATTCCTTTCGACAACCAGTTGCTTTGGACAGTGATTGGTTTAATGATATTTGGTTTAATTATGGTGACATCCTCATCAATGGCATTTAGTGAAAGTGCTCCTTTCTTTTATACCCAACGCGAGTTAATCCAAATTGGAATGTCGCTATTTTTAATGTGTATAGCTTTATATATTCCTATGCAACGTTGGCAACAATTTGGATCAGTTTTATTAATTATTTCAATTATTATGCTGATAGTTGTTTTGGGGATTGGTTCTTCAATTAATGGTGCGTCGCGTTGGATTCCGTTAGGTGTTTTTAATTTTCAACCAGCTGAGCTTTCTAAATTATCATTATTTCTATTTTTAGCAGGTTATCTAGCTCGTAAATCAGATGAAGTTCAAAACGGATTTTGGGGCTTTTTTAAACCTATGGTGGTGATGGCTGTTTTATCAATTTTATTACTAAAACAGCCTGACTTAGGTACGGTGATTGTATTATTCATGGTCACAATCGGCATTTTATTTATTGCTGGTGCTCAATTATGGCAATTTATTGCCATTTTACTAACTGGGGTTGGTGCAGTTGCTTGCCTTATTTTATATGAATCTTACCGTTTGACACGTTTAATGACATTCCTTGATCCATGGCAAGATGCCACTGGAGCCGGTTATCAGCTTATTGCTTCATTAATGGCTATTGGTAATGGTGGTATAACTGGACAAGGAATTGGTAATTCTATTTTTAAATTACGCTATCTACCTGAATGTCATACTGATTTTATTTTTTCAATTATTTCAGAAGAGTATGGATATATCGGTGTCGTAGCTTTGTTGTTATTACTTTTCTTTCTAACATTTAAAGCATTAGCTATAGGATATCGGGCGTTAAACGAAGGATCTCAATTTTCAGGCTATTTAGCTTGTGAAATTGGCATTTGGTTTGGTTTTCAAACTTTTGTTAATGTTGGTGTAACATCCGGTATGTTACCTACAAAAGGTTTAACTTTGCCATTTATTAGTTATGGAGGCTCAAGCCTTATTGTAATGAGTATTGCAGTTGCAATATTACTAAGAATAGATTTTGAGTTTAGACAACAACAAGCTCAAGCAAGAATAAGGTCAATTAAATAATGAAAAAGTTATTAGTCATGGCTGGTGGTACTGGTGGGCATGTATTCCCTGGTATTGCTGTTGCTCATCATTTAATGAAACAAGGTTGGCAAGTAAGATGGTTAGGTACAGCTGATCGTATGGAGGCACAGTTAGTGCCTGAAAATGGAATTGAAATAGACTTTATTCAAATATCTGGCCTACGTGGCAAAGGTAAACTAGCATTATTAAAAGCGCCTTATAAAATATTGAAAGCTGTTTTACAAGCTAGGAAAATTTTAAAAGCGTATCGTCCTGATGTTGTTTTAGGTATGGGTGGGTATGTTTCAGGGCCGGGTGGAATAGCTGCCAAAAGTTTAGGTATTCCAGTAGTACTACATGAACAAAATGGCATTGCGGGATTAACAAACAAATATTTGGCTAAAATTGCAACTAAAGTTTTACAAGCTTTTCCAACAGCATTTAAAAATGCTGAAGTGGTTGGTAATCCAGTTCGTAGTGACTTATTAACAATTGAAGAACCCAGTGAAAGACTCAAAAATAGACAAGGCCCTATTAGAGTCTTGGTTATGGGTGGTAGTCAAGGCGCCAAAGTAATCAATACTGTTGTTCCTCAAGCAATTTCAAAATTGTCTGATAAATTTATTGTTTGGCATCAAACGGGCAAAGGAATGTTAGATGATGTACTTAAATCTTATCAGAACTGTAACATTAACCAAGTAACAGAATTTATTAGTGATGTTAAAGAAGCCTATAGTTGGGCTGATATAGTTATTTGTCGAAGCGGTGCATTAACTGTGAGTGAAATAGAAGTTGTTGGTATTGGTGCTATTTTTGTTCCTTTTATGCATAAAGATCGCCAGCAATTTTGGAATGCAAAATCTTTAGCTGATATTGATGCTGCTAAGATTATTGAACAGCCTGATTTTAATGTTGATTCATTATTTCAATTACTTTCAAACCTAAGTCGACAAGAATTAGTTGAAATGGCTGTAAAAGCGAAAAGTTTATCCATTATAAATTCGACAGAAAGAGTGGCAGAAACACTGATTTCAGTGGTAAAATAACGAATTTTATTTATAATTTTAAGTAACAGTTTTGTTAAGTTCTGTTTGAGATCAAAAAATGACTTTACTTAATAAATAATTAACCAGGGGTTTAATAGTGAATACTAAGGAATTAGCTGAATTAAGAGCAATCATTCCAGAAATGAAACGTGTCAAACATATCCATTTTGTGGGTATTGGCGGTGCCGGAATGGGAGGGATTGCTGAAGTTCTTGCTAATGAAGGCTATCAAATTAGCGGTTCTGATATTGCTGAAAATGCAGTAACACAACATTTAGAAACATTAGGCGCAAAGATTGTTATCGGACATGCTGCTGAAAATGTTCTTAGTGCAAGTGTTGTTGTTATCTCATCAGCGATTTCTCAAGATAATATAGAAGTCGTTGCAGCTAGAGAAGCTCGTATTCCTGTAATTCAACGAGCTGAAATGTTAGCCGAATTAATGCGTTTTCGATATGGTATAGCTATTGCAGGAACCCATGGTAAAACGACTACCACAGCAATGGTAACTGCTATTTATGCAGAAGCTAAACTCGATCCAACTTTTGTAAATGGTGGTTTGGTTAAAGCAGCAGGAACCCATGCTAGATTAGGTAGTAGTAGATATTTTATTGCAGAAGCCGATGAAAGTGATGCTTCATTTTTACACTTACAGCCTATGGTATCTATAGTAACTAATATTGAACCTGATCATATGGATACTTATCAAGGAAGTGTTGAGAATCTTAAACAAACCTTTATTTCCTTTTTACGTAATCTTCCTTTTTATGGATTAGCTGTTATGTGTTATGACGATCCTATTAATCGTGAATTGTTACCGATTGTTGGTCGTAAAATTATCACTTATGGTTTTAGTGAAGAAGCCGATGTTGTTATTAAAAATTATCGTCAGGAAAGAGGCGTTAGTTACTACACAGTGTGTCGCCCAGATCATAACGATTTAGAAATTGAATTAAATGCACCTGGCAAACATAATGCCTTAAACTCAGCAGCAGCAATTATCGCTGCGACTGAAGATGGTATTGATGATAATTCAATTATACAAGCTTTAGCAAAATTTGCTGGAACTAGCCGTCGATTTGATCTATTAGGTATTTTTCCTGATGGAAATGGAAAAGATATTATGATGGTTGATGATTACGGACATCATCCAAGCGAAGTTAATGCCACAATTCAGGCAGCTCGAAATGGTTGGCCTGATCGTAGATTAGTGATGTTATTTCAACCACATAGATTTACGCGTACTCGTGATTTATTTGATGATTTTGCGCAGGTTCTTTCTCAAGTTGATGCGTTAGTTATGTTAGATGTATATTCTGCTGGTGAACAGCCTATTGCAGGCGCAGATAGTCGATCACTTTGCCGTTCAATTCGTAATCGTGGAAAAGTTGATCCAATTTATGTTTCTGATTTAGATCTTCTACCTGAAATAATGAAAGAATTATTACAAGGTGGGGATTTGTTATTAACTCAAGGTGCTGGAAGCGTTGGCCGAGTTGCCCGTCAGTTAGCCAGTAGCCAACTATTTTCAAAAGAGGTTTTATAATAATGGTTGATAAAGTTGCTGTGTTGTATGGTGGGACCTCTGCTGAACGAGAAGTATCCCTAAAATCAGGTAAAGCAGTATTTTCAGGGTTACAAGAAAATGGTATTGATGCTCATCTTATCGATACTAAAGATCATTGTATAACAAATTTGAAGCAAGAAGGGTTTACTAAAGCTTTTATTATTTTACATGGTCGAGGTGGCGAAGATGGTATTACCCAAGCTATTTTAACTTATCAAAACATTCCTTATACCGGAAGTGATGTTTTATCATCAGCTTTAACTATGGATAAGTTAAAAACAAAACTAGTTTGGAAATCACTTGGTTTACCTGTTGCTGATTACGTTATGGTTGAAAAATCGCAATTAATTGACATTGAAAATATTGTTAAAAATCTTGGATTACCATTATTTGTTAAACCAAGCCATGAAGGCTCAAGTGTTGGTATGACAAGAGTTGATAAGGCAGAAGAATTAAAAGCTGCTATTGATGTTGCATTCAAATATGATAATACCGTAATGGTTGAATCGTTTTTATCTGGCCCTGAGTTTACCGTTGCGATAGTTGGTGATGAGGTTTTACCAGCAATTTACATTAAGCCTGCTACCAATTTTTATGATTATGATGCAAAGTATTTGTCAGATAAAACCCAATATTTCTGTCCAAGCGGATTATCTGATGAAAAAGAACAAGAGATTCGTAAATTAGCTTTAGATGCTTATAAAGCCGTTGGTTGCCGAGGTTGGGGTAGAGTGGACATTATGTTTGATAATAATGAAAAACCATATTTACTTGAAGTAAACACTGCTCCAGGAATGACAGACCATAGTTTAGTACCAATGGCAGCAAAAGAATACGGATGGTCATTTAGTGAATTGGTTAAACGTATTTTACTATTAGCAACCATATAATTGGCTTTATTTTTATGAAAAAAGTCCGACAAGCAGCACACAAACGAGAACATCAAAATAGAAGAAGGTTGCTTGTTTTTCGTAATTCAGAACAAATGATAGGTTTTTTGTTCTTTATTATAATTATTTGTATTAGTGCCTGGGCTATCAATTGTGTTAAGAACTGGATGGAAGATCCAGATCAGATGGTTTTATCACAATTGACTTTAAGTGGAGAGTATACTTACACAACTGAAGATGATCTTCGACAAGCAATATTAGGTTTAGGATTGCCAAATACCTATATAGGACAGGATGTTGACGATATTCAACAAGAAATAATGCGATACCCTTGGGTTAAACAAGCTAGTATCCGTAAGCAATGGCCGGATAGGTTGATTGTTTATATTGAAGAATACAAACCTGCATTTTACTGGAATGATTTATATCTACTTGATAATGCTGGCAATGTATTTAGTGTGCCATTAGATCGTTTGGGTGAATTGCAATTACCTAGGATATATGGCCCTGAAGGTAAAGCAAAAACAATATTAGAAACGTATTTTAAGCTAGAAGAAATTTCTAGAAAGTTAGCTAATAACAAGTTTGCATCAGAAATTAAAGCAGCTATAGCTGATGAACGTAATGCTTGGCAATTGCTGATTAAACAATGTACAGCTGATTTATGTTCTGAAAGTCAGGATATAAAATTGATAGTTGGTAGTGAAAAAATAGAACAACGCTATCAACAATTTATTAAATTATTTCCTGAAATTCAGTCTCGAATGCCAGCTGATGAAAAAATAACGGCTGCTGATTTGCGTTATGAAAACGGCATCGCAGTACAACGAGAAAAAATATCGCAATAAGGAATAAATAAAGGCTTAAGTATGAAAGCAACAGAGAAAAAATTGGTTGTTGGACTTGAAGTTGGCACATCCAAAGTACTTGCCCTTGTCGGTGAAGTGCTTCCTGATGGTGTGGTCAATATTATTGGTGTTGGACATTGTCCATCGAAAGGCGTTGATAAAGGTGGTGTAAATGACCTTGAATCAGTTGTTAAATCAATCCAACGAGCAGTTGACCAAGCTGAATTAATGGCTGACTGCCAAATATCTTCTGTTTATTTAAGCCTATCGGGTAAACACATTCGTTGTCAAAATGAAATAGGTATGGTGCCAATTGCTGATGAAGAGGTTACGGCAGAAGATGTCGAAAACGTAGTTCATACAGCTAAGTCCGTTCGAATATTAGATGAACATCGTATTTTGCACGTTATTGCTCAAGAGTATTCAATTGATTTACAAGAAGGCATTAAAAATCCTATCGGATTATCTGGTGTAAGAATGAAAGCGAAAGTTCATTTGGTCACCTGTCATAATGATATGGCAAGAAATATTGTTAAGGCTGTTGAACGTTGTGGTTTAAAAGTTGATCAACTTATTTTCTCTGGGTTGGCTTCTAGTTATGCAGTCTTGACTGATGATGAAAAAGAATTAGGTGTATGTGTTATTGATATCGGTGGCGGAACAATGGATGTTACTGTTTATACCGGTGGTGCATTACGTCATTCGGTAGTTATTCCTTATGCTGGCAATGTTGTTACTAGTGATATCGCTTATGCATTTGGTGCACCACCAATGGATGCTGAAAATATCAAAATTCGTTATGGTTGTGCTGTCGGTTCATTAGTTGGTAAAGATGAAGTTATTGATGTGCCGAGTGTTGGAGGACGACCATCACGCTCATTACAAAGACAAACATTAGCAGATGTAATAGAACCACGCTATTCAGAACTTTTATCTTTAGTCCAAAAAGAATTACTAGTGTTACAAGATGAACTTAAGAAACAAAATGTGAAATATCAGTTGGCAGCAGGGATTGTTTTAACTGGTGGAGCAGCTCAAATTAAAGGCATGGTTGAATGTGCTGAAAAAGTTTTTCAAAATCAAGTTCGTATTGGACAACCTTTGAATATTTCAGGATTAACTGATTATGTGCAAAAGCCTTATTGTTCTACAACCGTAGGCTTATTGCACTATGGAAAACAAAGTTTATTGAATGATGATACTAAAGATAGCAATAAATCATCATTGAAAGGGATAGCTAAAAGATTGACCGGTTGGTTTAAAAAAGAATTTTAGCTAATATATTTAATAACTTCGTAGACATTGTAGCTGGTTATCTGTACAATGTTGTTAGATCGTAAATTTGGAGATAAGTTATGTTTGAGCCTATGGTTGCGGATGATGAGCCAGCAGCAGTCATTAAAGTTATTGGTGTAGGTGGCGGCGGCGGTAATGCTGTTGAGCATATGATTGCTGAACATATTGAAGGCGTTGAGTTTTTTGCAGCAAATACTGATGCACAAGCATTGAAAAGAATTAAAGTTGGTCAAACTATCCAAATCGGTAATAATGTGACCAAAGGACTTGGTGCTGGAGCTAATCCAGAAGTGGGAAGGAATTCAGCAGAAGAAGATCGTGATGTTATTCGTAGTGCGATTGAGGGTGCCGACATGGTATTCATCGCAGCCGGAATGGGTGGCGGAACAGGAACAGGTGCAGCTCCAGTTGTTGCAGAAATTGCTAAAGAACTCGGTATTTTAACTGTAGCTGTTGTTACAAAGCCTTTTGGATTTGAAGGTAAAAAACGTATGGCTTTTGCTGAGCAAGGTATTGCTGAGTTAGCTAAACACGTTGACTCTCTTATCACAATTCCAAATGATAAATTATTAAAAGTATTAGGTCGAGGCGTTAAGCTATTAGACGCTTTTGCTGCTGCTAATGGTGTTTTAAAAGGTGCAGTACAAGGTATTGCTGAATTAATTACCAAACCAGGTCATATCAACGTTGACTTTGCCGACGTTAGAACGGTAATGTCCGAAATGGGTTACGCTATGATGGGTTCTGGTCGTGCGAGTGGTGATAACCGTGCCGAAGAAGCTGCTGAAATGGCTATTTCAAGCCCGTTACTTGAAGATATTGATTTATCGGGTGCGCGTGGCGTGTTAGTTAATGTTACAGCAGGTCTTGATCTTGGTTTAGAAGAATTTGAAACTGTTGGTAGTACTGTTAGAGCTTTTGCTTCTGACAATGCAACTGTGGTTGTTGGTACTACATTTGATCCAGACATGTCTGATGAAATTCGTGTGACAGTGGTTGCAACTGGTATTGGTATGGATAAACGTCCAGAAGTTAAAATTAATAAGCCAGTTACATCACATGGTTCATTGTTTGGCCAAACAAATCATTTGCCACAGCAACAAGAGGAACCAATGCCTAAAGTTGTTAATGAACCAGCGGTTTCTCCAATGGAAGAACATAAAATTTTAGATATTCCTGCTTTTATCCGTAAGCAGGCTAATTAGTATTGAACTTATTTGATTTCTTATTGTCTAATGGATAATGGAAGCGAATAAAAAGAGTAGGTGCGAAGTGAAACAAAGAACCTTAAAAAAGACAATTCAAGCAACTGGTGTCGGTTTACATACTGGCAAAAAAGTTACTTTGACTTTACGTCCTGCGCCAGAGAACACAGGTGTTATTTATCGCCGTACAGATTTAAATCCGTATGTTGATTTTCCTGTGGATGCAAAATCTGTGCGTGATACAATGCTTTGTACCTGTTTGGTTAATGAAGATAATGTTCGTATTTCAACTGTTGAACATATCAATTCTGCATTAGCTGGGCTCGGTATAGATAATATTATTATTGAAGTAAATGCGCCCGAAATTCCAATTATGGACGGAAGTGCAAGCCCATTCGTTTACTTATTATTAGATGCTGGAATTACTGAGCAAAATGCGCTGAAAAAATTCATACGAGTTAAAGAAACTGTTCGTGTCGAAAATGGTGATAAATGGGCAGAAGTAAGACCATATAGTGGTTTTCGATTAGATTTCACTATTGATTTTCGTCATCCAGCTATTGATAACAGTTCACAACGTTACCAATTGGATTTTTCTTCAGAGTCTTTTATTCGTCAAATCAGTCGTGCAAGAACGTTTGGATTTATGCGAGATATTGAAGCATTACAATCTAAAGGATTATGTTTAGGCGGTAGCTTAGATTGTGCAATTGTTGTTGACGATTATAAAGTTCTTAATGAAGATGGTCTTCGTTTTGAAGATGAATTTGTACGTCATAAAATGCTAGATACCATTGGTGACTTATACATGAGTGGCCACAATATGATTGGTGAAGTAGTGTGTTATAAATCAGGTCACGCTTTAAATAACCAACTATTGCAAGCGTTATTAGCTAAACAAGATGCTTGGGAATATGTCACCTTTGATGAAGAACAAAATGTTCCTGTTGCTTTAGGTACAAGACAGCTTGTTTTAGCATAAGTCATTAAAATCGTATTATAAATTTACTAACGCTTCCGATTTGGAGGCGTTTTTTATTTTAGAATCAATGAGATAATCATAATGAATAACAGCCATTTTTTTGCTCATTTATCGCGTTTAAAACTAATTAATCGTTGGCCTTTAATGCGTAACGTGAGAACTGAAAATGTATCAGAACATAGCCTTCAAGTTGCTTTTGTTGCACATGCTTTAGCGATAATTAAAAACAAACGATTTAATGGTAATGTTAACCCTGAACGCATAGCATTACTGGCTATGTATCATGATGCATCAGAAGTATTAACGGGTGATTTACCTACACCGACTAAATATTACAACCCACAGATCACATCTGAATACAAAAAGATTGAAAAAATAGCTCAAAATAAACTCATTAATATGTTGCCAAAAGAGTTACAAGATGACTTTAAAACACTAATTGATGACGATTATTATGATGAAGATGAAAAAAGCATTGTAAAACAAGCAGATGCTTTGTGTGCATATCTTAAAACAATTGAAGAGCTTAGTGCGGGTAATAATGAGTTTAGGTTAGCAGAACAACGATTGAAAAAAACATTATCAGATCGTAATACTCCAGAAATGGATTATTTTTTAGATGTATTTGTCCCAAGTTTCAGCTTATCATTAGATGAAATTACAATGGATGAATAGTTTTAGTAAACTTAGTAATCATTTACAGCACAATTAATAACAAACTAAATAAACTATTTTTGATAAATATAACGTTTTACTGGACGGCCAATTGGTAAATAGGTCAAATGGCTTTCTATTTCTCCTAACTCTTCTAAATAATCAAGATATTTCTTAACCGATATCCTAGATAAAGGAATCAATTCGATAATATCGCTCATAGAGAAATCTTGTTGATAGTTAACAATAACATCTCGAACAGATTGTAAAGTTTGTGAGTCGATTCCCTTTGGTAATCTGTTTGTAGTATTAAAGTTTTTAGTGAAAATTCGATCATCTAATTGATTCTGGTTTAGTATTTCGGAAGATGATAATAGGCGAATTCGTTCTTGATATGAAATCAAAGCCGTACGAAATCTCTCAAAAGTGAAGGGTTTAACAATATAATCAATGACTCCTAAACGTAATGCGGTTTGGATATCATTGGTATTACATGCGGCGGTTACCATAATAATATCTATTTTAGGGTAACTAATTCGAATATATTTTAACAGATCAAGACCATTTAGTTTTGGCATAAAAACGTCAAGCAACAATAGATCAATATGATTATCATGGATAAAATGTAGCGCTTGTTCTCCATTAGTAACAGTTGCCACTAAATTAAAACCAGGAAGCATTTGCAAATATTTTTTATTGAGCTCTGCTACCATCGGATCATCTTCAACAATTAAAACTTCTACCATATGATTATTTTTTCCTATAAATCTCTTCTAATGGTAATAATACCTTAAAGCAAGTCCCTTTTTTATTATCAGAATCACATAATTGTATTTGCCCATCTAACTCATCAATACTAGCTAACACTAAATAAAGCCCAAAACCACGATTATCGCCCTTTGTCGAATAGCCTTTTTGAAAAATATATTGAATATCATTTTCAGAAATACCTTCACCATTATCATTGATTTCAATCTGAAAATTAGAATTATCAATAACTAAACTCACCTTTATCTGCTTATCATCCAAAAATTGTACTGCATCAAGTCCATTATCAATTAAATTACCAAGTATTGTAACTAAACCATGTGTCACAGATGTATCTGTTATTGGTGCCAAAATACCATCAATATTAAACGTTAATGTCACATTTAGCTCACGTGCTCGGCTAAATTTACTATTTAAAAATCCTGCAATAATTGGATCTTTAATATATTGACTAACAAGTTTAGATTCCGCTTGTTGATTGCCAATAATTTCTTCAAGATAATCAATTAATTCAGATTTATTGTCATTAAAGGCTAACCCATAAATAACATGTAATTTATTATTAAACTCATGAGATTGTGAACGTAAAGCATCGGCATAACGATTAACTCCTGTTAAATTTTCTGCCAATCTACGTACTTCTGTCATATCTCTAAATGAAGCAATAGCTCCAACTAAAATATCATTAACAAATAATGGAGTTCGATTGGTTAGTATCACCACGCCATTAATATTTTGTTCACAATCATATTCAGCTTTTCCACTCATCATCACTTCGTGCAGTCGAGTATTTGGAATAAAGTCACCAATAGGTAAGCTTATAATATTTTCTTTATCTTTTTTTATGCGCAAAATTCTAATTGCTTCATCATTGATCTGTGTAATTAATCCATCTCGATTGATAACCACAATGCCTTCTTTTACCGTTCGGATAATAGCATTTCGCTCAGCAAATAGCTGCGCCATTTCAACTGGCTCAAGGCCGTATAAAATTTTCTTTATATTGCGAGATAACAAATAGGCCAAAAGAATAGCTATCGATAATGAAGCAAACAAGGATAGCCAAATCGGCTGACTTGTTCTTGATGCTAAATGATTAATTTTTTGCAAGGTCTGACCAACTAAAACTACACCAATTTGTTGATCTTTATCATTCATAATTGGCTTAAATGCCCGAACAGAATCTCCCAATGTGCCTTTCGCAATGGAAGTATAGGACTCACCATTTAATGCGCGCTGTTCATCTCCACCGACTATAGTTTGACCTATTTTATTTTCATCGGGATGCGAATATCGAACGCCTTGCATATTAAATATCACAATAAAATCAGTTTGTGTTAATGCTCTGGATTGTTCTGTTGTTTTTTGAATGGAAGCAATATTTTGTGGTGTTGGATTTTGTATTTCGTCAATGATACTTTGTGATGTAGAGATAATATTTGCGATATTCTCAACTCGTTGGCGAGAGTTGATAAGATATTCGTTATTCACTACATGAACAATATAAATATTTTGTGCAATAACTGAAAGTATAAACACTAAGCAAATCAGGCTTATTAACTTAACGTTGAGTGGTAATTTATTAAATAAATATCTCATTCTCATTTACTGTATAAAAAGCGATCACTTACTATCATAACTTATTAGGCAGGAAAACCTACTAATAAATTTCGTATTAGTAGGTTTATAGCTAATTTAATCGACTATTAAAGATTATTTGCTGCATTTTTTACACTTTCAGCAACCACCTTGGCTACATTAGGTTCAAATGCATTTGGCAATATACAATCAATTGATAGTTTGTCAGGTGTAATGATATTGGCTAATCCTTTTGCTGCTGCAAGCTGCATGGCTAATGTAATATTTTTTGCTCTAGCATCTAAAGCGCCTCTAAATATGCCAGGGAATGCTAAAACATTATTAATTTGATTCGGATAATCACTACGCCCAGTACCGACAATATAAGCACCAGCTGCTTTAGCTTCGTCTGGGAATATTTCTGGTGTTGGATTTGCCATAGCAAAAATAATTGATTTTTCTGCCATCGTTTTAACCCAATCTGCTTTTAATACTCCTGGGGCTGAAACACCAATAAACACATCAGCACCTTTAACCGCATCTTGTAATGTACCTTTTTGTTTGTTCTTATTGGTTCTCTTCGCCATGGCTAAATGGTGAGGTGGTAAAGAAAGATCATCTTCGGATAAAATACCAATCTTATCAACAATTTTAAGATCGGTTACTCCAGCGGCTAATAACATATCGGCAATTGCTAAACCAGCTGCTCCGCCACCGTTAATCACCACCTTGGCCGATTCGATCGACTTACCTGCAACTTTAAGTGCATTATAAAGCGCTGCTAATACAACGATTGCTGTACCATGTTGATCATCATGGAATACAGGAATATCTAATAATTCTTGTAATCGTTTTTCAATTTCAAAACACCTTGGTGCACTAATATCTTCCAGATTGATACCGCCAAATGAGGGCGCTAATGCTGCTATATGTTTAACTAACTCATCTGGATCTTGAGTATTAATTGATAAAGGTATTGCATCAACATCTGCAAATTGTTTAAATAAAATTGCCTTGCCTTCCATTACTGGAATTGCTGCTTCTGGCCCAATATTTCCTAACCCTAAAACAGCTGAACCATCAGTGATAACCGCAACTAAATTACGTTTACTAGTATATTCATAAACTGAATCGGGATTTTTAGCAATTTCGGTACAAACTGCCGCAACGCCTGGTGTATAAGCAACACTAAGATCTGCCATTGAATTAACAGGGACTTTCGAGTGGGTTTCAAATTTACCGTGCATTTGTTTACTGATTGCTAACGCTTTTTCTTGTACTGTTGTCATAATGCTTACCTTTTTAAATACTTAAAACTATATTTAATATTTTTTGAGATCAAACCAATATTTATCTCAAACTGCTTTTAAAACTTCTAATTAATTTTTTAATGTTTATAAAACTACATATGTAAATAACGCATTAGTGCCGTGGTGCATATCACCATTAAAGCTCCCCCTAATCGTGTTGCAACTTGTGCAAAAGGCATCAAGTTCATTCTATTGGCTGTTGAAAGTATTGCTACATCACCAGTTCCACCCATTCCACTTTGGCAAGATGAAATAATAGATGCCTCAACTGGATACATTTTTAAGAAGAAGCTACAAACAAATCCTGTCATTGAAACAGTGAAGACGATAGAGATAATGGTAATAAAGTATGGGATAGTTAATACTTTAACTACGCTATTTAAATCTATATAAAGTAGCCCAAGTCCTGCCATTAATGGAAAGGTAAAGTTGCCTGAGATAAATTTGTACCATTGTTGGCTTCCTCGTTCGACACTCGCTGGTAATAAACGAAAATATTTAACTACAGCGGTAGCAATAATCATTAAAACAGGACCAGGGAAATGAGTTACTTTTTCTAAAATCATACCGAAGATAAATAACGTAGCTAAAATCATAACTGCGCCACTCATTGCACGAGCATCAAGTGGTGTCTTATCATCTTTTAACGCTTCAGCTAAGCCATCAAATTCAATTTTTACTAATTGACCGTGCCCACTTAAGTGAGGTTTAACTTCACCAATTCGGCTCATAATCGCCGTAAAAGTGATTGCAAAAAAGTTACCTACAACAGTTGCAGGAATTAATGCGCTAACAAAAACATTATAATCTTGATTAAGGATATTGCTGTAGGCATTGGACAGTTGCAAAACACCTTCACCAATTCCTCCTGCCATTACTGGTGAAACTGTATAAAAGAAGGCGTGCTCCCAATCATCACCAAAAGCTACGGCGACACAGACGCCAACAAACGCAGCTAAACACATACCTAATAGCATCGGAATCATCATTCGAATAAAGCCTTGAACTAAAATCACTCGATGCATACCAAGAATACTACCGCACACTAAACTGGCGATATAAAAGAGTAAAAAGTTAGAGTCTTTCATTAACATCTTTGTTGCTGATAAAGTATTCTCATCAAAAACGTTGTAGTAAACCAATAATGAAGGAACGATAAGTGACAAAATGGCAGGCGCCCCAAATTTTTTGAAAAATGGAATATTCTGCCCGACAGTGCCTAAAAACCAACCTAAAGGTAATATCACAGCAAAACCACCAATAAGGCTTTTAGGTAGCATATCTAATTGTGCAGCAATAATAACGATAATCGAACAAACTAAAAATATGGGGAGGGGAAGTGAACCTATATACATTTTGTTTTCTTTTATATCTTGTAACATACTCATAACTAAACCTCTTTATTTTTTTATAGCACATATGCAGTATAGTTATGCAGAAAGAAATCAGAAGAATAAGAAAGTTAACTAACTAGTTTTGTAACTAATGTAAGTATCTTAATAATTTTATGATTGATTTATATAGGTTTTTATGACAAAGTCACCTTTAAAATGGAAGAATTAGTAATGACTAATTTATTAGAAAGACTTTTATAAGTTATCTAATTAAAGAATGGATTGATGTCAAATTTTGACTATTTTTAAACTCAAAAAACCCCGCTCCTCAACTTTTTTTATACATCAATGAATCAACAATTTTTGTATTGTTTATCTAATAGATAACAAATAATTTAGGGAATAATAAATTAAGGAGTTGGTTTAATTAATTTAATGAAAAGAAGGATATTACTTACTTATTATCTTATTATTTTATAGCTAGTCTTCATTCATCCTTTAATTTAACTAATTCATAGCCATTTTCAGTTGGTTTAATTTCAAAAGTTCCTAAATCTCGAACTGTTCTATCTTCTACGCCTTCACAATCGCCAGAACGCGAGAATAAATTGATTTGTAATCGAAGATGTGTTTCATCAATTTTTTCAAAAGTACCTTCCGAACCGGTAAAACAATCGTTACCACACCTAGCAGAGTATTTTGATAAGAAAGTACCATTAGTATTAAAAGTTAGCGAGTTACCGTAAATAAATTTCGTTCCATCCGAACTTATATGTAATCTTTCAGCGGGGGGATTGGATAACTCAAATAAATCCAATTCATGATTTACTACTTCATTAATTTGCCAAAAATCATTTTTCCAAAAGTCATTTATGTCATTTTGTGCAAAGCTAGAAAATGGAAGCAATAATAAAAAAAGAATTTCTTTCATGATGAGTTTTACTTTTTAAAATGTCTTGATAAGAATTTTGTATCAATTTTAGGCTTAAAATCCCCGTTCCTCAACTGTAATTTTTTTAGCGTACAGTATTAATGTAATAAACAAGCCTGAATTTTATCGACTTCTTTATTGAGTGCATCAATAACTAAATCTGGGTGGGTTCTTTCCAAGGTTTTTACATTTTCAAACCCTTCATTGCCAATAGAAGCAGTATATTGTTGAGCTTGTTTGATATTGCTAAATAAGTAATGAATATTTTTGGCATTGCGAGTTGCGGTTAATGTATAACTAACGAAGTATTTAGATTGTGATTGATAATTGGTAATAGCGTTAGCAACAACATTATTTCCTTCAACTAATATGAGAGTATCACCACCATTTATCGTAATTGCTTGTAGAGAAGCCATATTATAATATGGCCACCATGCCGAACTTAAATAGTTTTCACGGTTCAAAACTACTGGGCGATTATCAAGTTCTTGTGTAATACAGAGTGATAATGAAGAATGAAGAATGGTAATTGGTTGTGAAGTACTGTATTTATTTATGATATCCTCACCAAACGTGTTTTGAGTAATTTCTACACCATCTGTTTGATAGATTGACAGCATCTTCTGAGAAGAACAACCAGTTAGCAACGCAACTAAAACAGTAAAACCAATTAACTTTCTCATAACTCATCCTTCTTTGCATGATTAGTTTTATTCTAAACGGTTATAAAAGTATTTACCAGTATTTAGAACAGAAGAATTTAAATATTTTTTAGAGCTGAAAATCATTAAAATGTATAATTTAATATATTGAATTAATTATATTTATTTGCAGAAAAATGAGAGAGGTTTGTCTTTCTCTCATTTAATTTATTAATCTTCTTTACCTCGAATTTTACGCGATAACCGTTTAAATCCGTGAGTAAATTTTTTAATTGCCATAGCCAAGAAAGGAACATTAATTTTAATACCAAAGCGCTCACGCAATTCGATTGCATCATTGGCTTTAGTTAACCAAATAAAACCGGAGTTAGTTAAGTCGATTGCTTTGATTTTACCCTCTGGAGTTAAAATAAAGTTACCACCGTGAACATCGTTTGAAACAAGATTATAACTATGCAGTTTTTCAATACATGCTTTAACTTGCTCTCCATATTCACGCATTTCATCCCATGTTAATGAACGTCCTTCAATAAAATTAAAGATCATATAGTGGCGATTGGTGGTTTTATCAAAAGCGACTAAATAGAGTTCATAAGCGATATCGCATTTATCCAACGAAATTTTAGCCAGCTTACGAATCAGATTAAAATAAAAATCACCAGTGATTTTAGCAATAAGTCGACGTTCTAAACGATGCTCAACACCGCCATCTATTTTGAAAATAAATTTAGATTGATTGTGATTAATTAGATAAGTATATCTCTCAATTTTATCACTTGGATCGAGTAGCTCATGATGTCCTTCTTCGGCCAAAAATTGGTCAAAAAGTTCCAAATAATTTATCTCATCATTTTGTACGTAAGCGAACTTCATATTGCCGCGCTCGATTTCAATAATGTTTGCAAAGTTATTCAAGTTTTAAAGTCCTAAGATACATCAAAAAATGAGTTTATCTTAAACACTATCAAGCTTAAAGTAAATGAAACTGTCAATATTAACAGGTGATGCGTGCGAAAAAATATTGGTTACTAGTTAGCTGAAATTTATTTTACATAAAATTGGCAAAAGACGGGCAAGTAACGTTTAATACAATAGCATTTTTGTTATGTCTCAGTGTATTTATTGTCAATAAAGTCAAATCAATCTTTACTCTAATTATGCAATTTAGCTTAGTGATTAAATACAAATGAGTTTATTGTTAAAAGCGGATCAAAACACGATTTTTTTATTTGCAAAATAATTTAATTTCTTCAACAATTCCTTAATTAGGATCTCATTATCTTTGATTAATGCTGAAACTAAATGCAATCCTTTTTCTAAATTATATTGATAAATATGAAAATGTGATTAAACTCACATTTTGTTTAAAAACTAGTTGTCCATAGTTGTACATAGTTGTCTATGGATGTATATTTAACTTAACCAACATTTTGGGGTAACCAATGAGTATCAATAAATTTTCTAGCACACCACTTTATGTACAAGTAAAAGAGTGGATAAGAAATCAGATTTATCGTAATGATCTAAAAGCGGGCGACAGAATCCCGTCGGAAAACGAGATCATGAGCCTACTTTCTGTTAGTCGAGGCACAGTTCGAAAAGCGGTAGAGTTACTGATTAATGAATCTGTGTTGGAACAGATTCAAGGTAAAGGAACGTATGTAAAAGCTGAAAACATCTCTTATCAATTAGGTTATGGACTACAGTCATTTGCCGAATCGTTAGAAATGCAGCACGTCAAGTTCACCACCGAGGTTATCACCAAAAGAGTAGAGAAAGCAAATGAATATATTAGTGGAAAATTACAAGTTCCGCTTAACGCAAATATTTTTTATATGGAAAGGGTAAGAAGCGTCAATGGTGAAAAAATCATGTTTATTGAAAACCGAATCAATTTAGCTTTATGTCCTGAAATAGAGCTGGTTGATTTTACCAAACATAGTTTATTTAACCAAATTGAACGTATTACCCATAAAAAAATAGATCATTCGGACTGCCGTTATTCAGCCCGAGTGGTAGGTAAGGAACGGGCAGATATATTAAATATTAGTGATATCTCCCCCGTTCTTCATTTAGAACAATTAGTTTACCTTGATAATGGTCTACCAATCGAGTTTGGTAATGTATGGCTAAAATCAAACGTAAACTACTTGGGGACAACACTTAGACGAAAGTAGGAGTTAGTTATGGCATTAGTCAATGGGTATACTTTATTAGGTGAAGCTAAAAAACAAAAAACATTAGCTGGCGCATTTAATACAACAAATTTGGAAACAACTTTAGCCATATTAGATGCAATTGAAGAGAGCAACATACCAAGCATGGTGCAGATTGCACCGACAAACATCGTGTTATCGGGTTATAAATATATTGTCGATATGGTTCGTAATCGAGCTAGTACCATGAAGACACCATTTTGTCTGCATTTGGATCATGGCAAAACTTTTGAAGATGTTAAGCAAGCGGTTGAGGCTGGTTTTACCTCAATTATGATTGACGGCTCTCATTTACCTTTTGAAGAAAATATTCAATTGACAAAAAAAGTGGTTGATTTTTGTGGTGGATACAATATTCCGGTAGAAGCAGAGTTAGGTGCCATCACCGGTAAAGAGGACGATGAAGTTAATGAAGCCGATCGCAAAACCGATCCTAATCAAGTTCAAGAATTTGTTAAACGAACTGGCTGTGCAACTTTGGCTGTATCAGTTGGTAATGTGCACGGTTTTGAACAACAGCCCAAAATAGACTTTGATTTACTTGGCAAACTATCCGACATATCCCCCGTATCATTGGTCATCCATGGTGGTTCAGGAATTGATGATCAAACTTTGCAAAAAATCAGCCAATATAATGTTGTTAAACTCAATATTGGTGGTGATTTGCGTAGAGCTTATATTAGTTCAATTGGTAAACAATATGTCGCTAATAATAATGAATATAATCTTATTAAAGTATTGTTAAAAGCAAAAGGCGATGTGAAGCAAGTTGTTTACAACAAAATACTATCTATGAATTTATTAAACATTCATCGTTAGACTAACGTCATAGGTGGTAAATATGCAATTAGAACAATTGGATGACAATATTATTTTTTTAAACAAAAGCTTTGAAAGCCGAGAAGCAATGTTTGAAGCCATTAGCCATGAATTATTAGCAAATCATTATGTTACAGAACAATACTTACAAAAAGTTATTGAACGAGAAAATGAACATCCAACCGGATTTAAATTAAAAACCCTTAATGTTGCGATGCCTCATGTTGACAGTGAGTTTGTAAAAAAAGATGGCATGTTTGTTGTGACCAGTAAACAAGGCATTATTTTTAAAAATGCCGAAACTGATGAAGACCTCTCCGTCAATATCGTATTTGGTTTACTGTTAAAACAATCCGATACCCACTTAACTTTTTTAATGAAATTAGCATCATCGTTCAGCAATGATCAGATTTTGCAAAAAATAGTTGAAAGTAATAACAAATTTGAAATCAAAAAAATCTTAAAAGATATTTTGAAATAAGGAGCTTTATTATGAAAAAAAGAATCATTTTTGCCTGTACCAGTGGTATTGCAACTTCAACTATTGCAACTGAGAAAGTTAAAAATTATTGTGCCGAGCATGGTATCGAGGTTGAAAACATTCAGTCTGATGTCGCAACTGTACAATCTCAAGACGGTATGGCTGATTTAATTATCGTGACTTCTAAAGTGTCTTATCAATTAGAGAAAACACCAATTATCAATGGGGTACCTTTAATTACCACTATAGGTGAAGAAGAAGTCTTAGCCGAAATCGTTAGGATCTTGCAAGGAGATTGATTATGGCTGATAAGTTACTTGAAATTGTCCAATACATTTTGGGCTTCGGGCCGACCGTCATGTTACCTGTTGTCATCTTTATAATGGCACTGTGTTTAGGGGTAAAAATAGGGCGGGCAATTCGTTCATCATTAACCATTGGAATGGGCTTTGTTGGTATCTTTGTTATTTTTGACTTGTTAGGAACCAGTCTTGGCAGTGCAACAACTGATTTAGTTGAACATGCCGGAATTGATTTACCCGTCATTGATCTTGGGTGGCCACCGTTAGCAGCAATTGCTTGGGCTTCACCGATTGCCCCTTTTGTAATTCCAATGACCATTATTATCAATATTGTGATGTTAACCGTTAATTGGACTAAAACTGTCGATATTGATTTATGGAATTTCTGGCATTTTACCTTTGTTGGTGCGCTGGTTTATAGCAGTACTGGCAGCTTTGTCTATGGATTGATTATAGCAGGGGTTACTGCCGTGATAACTTTTGTTTTGGCTGACTGGTGTGCGCCTATGATTCAAAAGTATTTTGAGTTACCCGGTATATCACTTCCGACACTATCATCTGTTATCTTCTTTCCTATTGGTGTGTTAGGTAATCTTATCTTAGATAAAATACCGGGATTACAAAAATTGCATGCCGATCCTCAAACGATACAAAAAAGATTTGGTATCTTTGGCGAACCGATGATGATTGGATTTGTCATAGGTGGCGCAATTGGTATAGCGGCGGGTTATGATGTTAAAGGGATTTTAAACTTAGCGATTAATCTTGGTGCTGTCATGTTAATTATGCCACGAATGGTTAAATTACTCATGGAAGGATTGTTACCATTATCCGATGCAGTGAAGCAATTTTTAAATAAAAAATTTCCTAACCGAAAAAATTTATACATTGGTTTAGATATTGCTGTTGCTGTTGGGCATCCATCGGTGCTTTCTACTGCACTTTTACTTATTCCCGTTGGATTGATTTTATCAATCATATTACCCGGTAATAGGTTATTACCACTTGGCGATTTAACCAATATTTGGGTACCTATTTCCATGGTGGTATTAGCTTGTCGTGGCAATATTGTGAGATCATTTATTATCGGCATACCTTGCTTAATTGTGAATCTTTATGTTGCTTCAGCAGTGGCGCCGATAATTACCAACATTGCAAAAAGTATTAATTTCCCAGTAAAAACCGACGGTGAATTTTCAAGCTTATTAGATGGTGGTAATCCCTACCGTTTTTGGGCAGTAAAAGTATTTGAAGGAAATTATATCGCTTTAGCGTTAATTCCAATAATTTTCATCACTTGTCTTTTATTGTATCGCCACACTAAAAAAACATGGGATCTGGCCTAAAAAAATAACGTATACCCACTATAAATAACACTTTTAATTGAGGTAATGAATCTGATAAGGCAACTTATCGGAATGGAGAAAACTACACTTTTTTTCAAAGTGAATAAATTTAAATATATGATTAACTTGTTATTTTATGGTGGGTATACACTCAATTTGCTTGAAAACTATCGAGCGAAAGGGTAAGTAAGGAGGTTAATATGTACTCGATTGGGATCGATATCGGGACAACAAATTGTAAATTATGTGTTTTTGAATTGCCTTCACTAAAACTGGTTGATAGCGTTGCTTTTCAAACCCCTAAAGTGATTTCAGAATATGGATCGGACTTTGATATTACATCGTTATATAACCAGCTTGAAAAGGCTATCATTACGCTTATTGGTTCATCTTCTCTAGCGCAAAATGTCAAAAATATCGTTATAGCAAGCGTAGGTGAATCTGGTGTATTGATTAATGAAAAAGGTGAGGTGGTAGGCCCGGCAATCACTTGGTATGACACCAGAACTAAGAAAAATGTAGCAGAAATTAATCAAAAATTCACCGATGATGAGCTTTATGCAATTACCGGTATTCCTGTGCATAGTAACTATAGTTTAACTAAAATCTTATGGATTCGAAAAAACATTGATTTGGATATCGATAAAGTTAAATGGTTATGTATTGCCGAATATATGGCTTATAAATTGACTGATGTAAAAAGAGCAGAGCCTTCACTTGCGTCAAGAACGCTGGTTTATGATCTGAAAAATCATTGTTGGTCACAAAAAATTGCGTCAGCTTTTGCGCTCAATCATCTATTTTGCGATCTTGTTCAATCCGGCAAAAATATTGCGAAACTTAAACCAGCGTTGGCCCAAAAACTTAATTGTAGTCAGTCAATCATGGTTTCGATTGGTGGTCATGACCATATGTGTGGTTCAATCGCAGCCGAACTTAAACCGGGTGAAATTCTAAACTCAACCGGCACCACTGAAGGATTACTGTTATTACGTAATCAAGCCAATTTTGACAACGGTTTTTTAGATAGTCATCTATCAAATGGGCAATATGTTATTGATGATTTATATACGCTTTATGCTTCGCTTCCGTCAGCGGGATATAGCATTGAGTGGTTTAAACGATCTTTTTCGGTGAGTGATGATGAATTTAATCAATTAATCGATTCATTGCTTGGCAAACTGACCGATTTACCTTACCTCAAAGCAAACCTATCAATCTTTATTCCGCATTTGCGGGGAAGTGGACCACCTAAGCGTAATATTGATGCCAAAGGGCTTTGGTATGGGTTTGATGAAAACAGCACTTTATCAAATATATTATTGGCTGTTTTTCAAGGATTGTGTTTTGAATTAAAAAATACCTTGACCACTATTGAGCAATTAACCGCAAGCCATCACCCCATAATAAAGGTAATCGGTGCGGCGGCAAAAAATCCACTGTGGTTGCAGTTAAAAGCCGACATTCTTGGTCGAGAAATCATATCGTGTAATATCAAAGAAGCGGTTTGCAAAGGCGCAGTCATGTTAGCCGGATATCAAAATCACTATATTGATAAAAATTCAGATAAGCAGAGTGATAACTATATGGTTCGGTATATCCCCAATTTGCAAATAAATCACTATTACAATTCCGTTTTTAAACACTATTACCAGCCATTTTTTGATTTAAAAAACCGTTTAGAATTTCAAAGTAAAAAGGACAATAAAGATGAAAGCGTCAGTATGTTATAAACAAAACGATTTAAGAACAGAGGATCTTCCGATTCCTGATATTTCTGATAATGAAGTATTGATAAAAATGCTCGCCTGTGGTTTGTGTGGTACCGATATTCAAAAAATTAGGGGCGATAGTGTTAATAAGCCTACCGTGCTAGGACATGAAGTAGTCGGTGAGATTGTTAAAAAAGGCCAAAACGTTGATCGTTTTGAGCTGGGCGATAGAGTTATCACCGCAATACATGTTCCTTGTTTTACTTGCCACTATTGTAATAAAGGACATTACACAATTTGTGAGCAATTTAGAACAAATAATATCGATCCCGGTGGTTTTGCCCAATTTATTCGTATTCCCGAATTACATTTAAAGCATTTGACCCATAAGGTTTCCGATAGTGTTACAGATGAAGAAGCTACCTTAATTGAACCTATTGCTTGTTGTTTGCATGGTCTTAAGCAAGCAGATATTAGACCTAATGATAGTGTACTTATTATGGGCGCCGGAACAATCGGCATCTTACATGCGCAGTTAGCCAAAATTAAAGGCGCAAATAAAGTCATTATTAGTGATATGTCTGAATTTAAATTACAAACAGCACTAAAAGTAGGATGTGATTATGCAATTAATATTGCAGAGAAAAATATTTTTGAAGAAGTGAATAAAATTACTCATGGGCAAGGTGTTGATGTCGTTGTTATTGCTGCCGGGGTTTCATCATTAGTGTCTGATGCAATTAATCTGGTAAGAAGGGCGGGGAAAATCATTGTCTTTTCCGGGTTTGATAAAAATAAAATGGTGAATATTGATGCCAGCCGTTTCTTTAAGGATGAAATTAGTATTATCGGCACTTATTCGGTGACACCTTATGAGTTCCCAGAAGCGTTAGATCTGCTTGAGAAGAAAAAGCTCAACACTCAAGAAATGATAACCCACGTTTTTCCTTTAGATAAATTAAGCGAAGCGATTGATTTATCGACTAATCCTAAACAATCAGTATTAAAAGTTGTCATAAAAACTGAACTATAACAAGCCAATTACTTTGTTTAAAACAGCACAATCATTGGCAATGATGAGATGAGCAAAATTTAGTATTAATAAGGTAGAACAGATGAAAAAAGTATCGATTATTCTGATTTTAGTCGTGTTATTGGTTAATTTTTATTCTATCAGTTATGGTTTATATTCGAATTTTGCTCATTCTCAATTAGATGTTTTTTCAACACTGCTTTACTTGGTCATTCTGTGCTGTATTGCGCTGTTGATTTATTTGATTATCAAAAAAAATCAGAACACGCCAATTTATCTCACTTTTTACTTTTTTCTTTGCTTAATTACCACAACGGTAGAGATTATCTATTTATCTTCACAGCAAATCGGTACAGGAAACAATATGATTTATTTTTTGATCTATTTTTCACTATTTATTTATGTCATCAAATCAATCAGCCTTAAAAAATATTTCTCTACTTCAAAAAATTGAAAGGTATCAACTTTATGTTTAAAAACATCAATCTTTATTTTGTCCGCCATGGTGAAACAAAATGGAATCAATTACAGTTATTTCAAGGATCATCAGATTCTCAACTCACTTTAAATGGTATTAATCAAGCAAAATTAACTGCTAAAGCAGTAGACAAGGTGAATTTTGTTAACGCTTACGTAAGCCCACAAAAGAGGGCTGTTGATACTGCAAAGCTTATTATTAATAATCGAGATATTTCCTTAAAGTTGCATGAAGGATTAAAAGAGATTGATTTTGGTCAATGGGAGGGTAAATTTGTGCCCAATTATTATGCTGACCCAAACTTTATCTATTTACAAACTGATGCCCAAAAATATTCAATAGCTGACAATCAAGGAGAAGATTTTAGAAGTGTATTTATGCGTTCCATACAAGCAATTGACGATATCATAACTGAAAATCATCATGGAAATATTTTAATTGTTTCGCATGGTTCATTGTTAAGACAACTGATTTATGTTCTTACGGGTGGAAATTGGCAAGAACATTTACAAAATACAGAAATTTTAGCAAATACCAGCATTAGCATTATTAATTATAAACAAGATGATATTGACTCGTGTGGTTATTTTACGTTGACATCGATTAATCAAACCAATCATCTCTAATAATTGAACGGGACTTTACTGATTAAATTGGTTAAACCGCGTATTATATCCATCTAAATTACATCTGCATTTTAAATTTGGTTATGGGTAATCATTCTGCTATTTGGTTTTTGTATATTATCAGAACGGCTAAACACTCTTTATATACTGGTATCACAACTGATGTCGCCAGGCGTTTACGCCAGCATCAAAATGGTAAAGGTGCTAAACACCTTAAAGGGCATAATAATTTAACCGTTGTTTATCAAATCAGTATAGGTGACAGATCAACCGCATTGAAACTTGAGTATCGTATAAAACAGCTTTCTAAACAGAAAAAAGAGCAACTGGTGGCAAACGCTCCCGACTTAGTGAATTTATTAACCTTGATCAATCGATGATTTGCTCAATTGCAGAATATTGAATGATATTATTGTCCTGATTTGCAATAGAGGTTATTTGGCGTAATTTATTCTTGATACTGCTCAATTTAAAACATTGACATCAATTGTAGCGGTGGCGCTTTAATGGCTTGACTTTGACGATTAAATTCAGCTAATTGCTGATACCAAAAATCAGCATCGATTATCCAAGGAAATGCGATTGGAAAAGCTCGGTCTTGCCAACGCTGAACTATCCAAGCCAGGTAGTGCACCATTCTCATTGCTCTAAGTGGTTCAATTAAACTCAGTTGGTTCATATCAAAATTATAAAACTCTTGATAGCATTCAAGAATGCTATCAAGTTGCAATTGTTGCGCTTTTCGATCGCCATTGAGTAACATCCAAATATCTTGAATCGCTGGTCCATTACGTGCATCATCAAAATCGACAAACATGGCACTATCACGCCATAATATATTACCCGCATGGCAATCAGCATGAAGGCGAATTGGTTGCCAATCGGTATGCCAATGCTGCTCAACAATCTGTATTAAGTGGGTTAAACTGGTCTTGAGTTCGTCATGGATTTTCTTAGGGATCAAATTAGAGGTTAACAAAACTTCTTTAGGCTGATAAAGATATTCTTCCAGTCCAATTGTAGGGCGATAAATAAAAGGTTGTTTTGCACCAATTTGATGAATACGTCCCAGCAAAGTGGCTACCGATTCCATCTGCTCGATATTATCACTTTCATATTGCCGTCCTCCTACACTTGGGAACAGAGCAAATAGGTAGCCTTCATATTCATGCAAAGTTTGACCATTAAAGGTTAATGGCGCAGCGACAGGAATATCAGCTTCTGATAGTTGCTTAGTAAATTGATGCTCTTCAAGAATTTGTGCCTGATTCCAACGATAGGGGCGATAGTATTTGGTGACATATCGTATGCGATCCTCATCAGAAAATTGATAGACACGATTTTCATAACTATTTAAAGCAGTCAGCCCCGAATCAACCCGAATACCAACGGTTGCCAAACTAGCAAAAATAACGTCGGGTGATAATGATTGAAATGAAAAGGCTGAACTATCCATTTTAACGTTCCTTTATTGCTGGCTGAACCATTGGTCTAATTTCTGTTTCAAAGGCTCTAAGCCGATACGTTTTGGCGATGAAAACGGTGCAACAGTAATATCACCTTGAAAAGGTAAGATAGCTTCTTTAACCATGTTAACCTGTTTTTTTAATGCGCCTGAAGCGAGTTTATCGGCTTTAGTTAACAGTAGCATAACAGGAATATCAACTGATACAGCCCACTCAATCATTTGTTGGTCGAGATCTTTAAGCGGATGCCGAACATCCATTAATACAATTAAGCCTTTTAAGCTTTCTCGTTTTTGCAGATATTCGCCTAATGATTTTTGCCATTTGCGTTTAATCGCTTCCGGAACTTGTGCATAACCATAGCCCGGTAAATCGACTAAACGACAATTTTCTTCCACTTCAAATAGGTTAATAAGTTGCGTTCGTCCCGGTGTTTTACTGGTTCTTGCTAAAGATTTTTGATTGGTTAATGTGTTAAGTGCACTTGATTTACCGGCATTAGATCTGCCGGCAAAGGCAACTTCAACGCCACTATCAATTGGTAAATGTGAAATATCGGGTGCACTTAAAATAAAATGCGTTTTAGCATAGTTTAATGGTCGAATGTCGGTCATAAAAAATGTCCTTTAAGTGCATTAACGGCACTTAATCTCTTAAAATGCCGTTACTGTATAGAAAAACTTAGGAATTGACAACTTTTTCGACTGCTTTGCTAAGTCGGTTCATTCCTTCGTTTATTTCGTCTTCAGATATAATTAGTGAAGGGGTAAAACGAAGCACATTTGGTCCTGCATTAAGGATCATTACTTTAAATTCGGAGGCAACATTCAAGAAGTCACGTGCTTTATTATGAAACACTGGTTGTAATTCAGCACCTAAAAGTAGTCCTTTACCACGGTATTCTCGAAATACTTTGAATTTATCATTTATATTTTCAAGTTGTTCAATAAAGATTGCTCGGCGTTTTTGAACGCCTTGAAGTACATCAGGTGTGTTGATAATATCAAATGCCTCACAACCAACAGCACAAGCAAGAGGGTTACCACCATAAGTCGTGCCGTGAACACCTGGGTGCATTACCGATGCTATGTCATCGGTTGTTAACATTGCACTGATAGGGAATCCTCCGCCAAGTGCTTTTGCAGAAGTTAAAATATCTGGAACCACATCATATTGCTGATAAGTGTATAAAGTACCAGTTCTCCCCATTCCACATTGAACTTCATCAAAGATCAACAAAGCGTTATATTGATCGCAAAGTGCTCTCAAACCTTTCAAAAATTCTGGCGTTGCTGCATTTAATCCACCTTCTCCTTGTACCGGTTCTAACACCACTGCACACGTATGATCATCCATTACTGCCTTAACGGCATTTAAATCATTAAAAGGGACATGAATAATATCAGCAGGTTTAGGACCAAAACCATCGGAATATTTAGCTTGTCCCCCTACTGATACTGTAAAAAAGGTGCGACCGTGAAATGATTGATAAAACGAGATAATTTTAGTTTTATAAGGACTATATTTTTGCGCCGCATAATATCTTGCTAATTTGAAGGCGGCTTCATTTGCTTCGGCACCTGAGTTAGCAAAGAAAACGCGCTGAGCAAAGGTATTATTAATAATTTTTTTGGCAAGGCGTAAAGCCGGTTCATTGGTAAAAACATTACTTACATGCCATAATTGTTCACTTTGTTGATGTAAGGCATTAATTAGCCTAGGATGGCAATGACCAAGCGCGTTAACCGCAATCCCTCCTGCAAAATCGATATACTCTTCACCATGTTGATCCCATACTCTACTACCTTTCCCTTTAATAGGTATAAATTTAGCTGGTGAGTAAACGGGTAGGATTACTTTGTCAAACAGTTCTCGTGTTATTTCTGGCTGCATTATACGATCCTTATCTTATCTAACAGTCTTTTTCTATTTTATGTTATTTATAAAGATAGTAAAGTAAATATTTATTCATAAATATTGAATTTATATTCATTTAAAAAAGTTGGATATTTTGTATATTTTATTCTTTTCTGCAATTATTTTCGGGTATAATTAGCGATTAATTAATAATCGTTAATAAAATAGGAATAAATATGAGTCGTATTATTTATTGCCATTATTTAAAAAAAGAATCCGAAGGTCTAGATTTTCAGCTTTACCCAGGAGAGCTAGGCAAGCGTATTTATAATGAAATTTCTAAAATAGCATGGCAAGAATGGCTTAAGAAGCAAACAATGTTAATTAATGAAAATAAGCTTAATATGATGAATTTAGAACATCGTAAAAAAATTGAAACCGAAATGATAAAGTTTTTGTTTGAAGGTGAAGACGTGGTTATTGATGGATATAAACCTGAAAATTGAGAGATTACAATGAAAAACAATTTTAAAATTCTTACATTACTCATTTCAGTAAGTTTATTAACAGCCTGTCCTGGCTCAAATAACAAAAAAACTGATGAAGACTATTATATAAAAGATACTAATGCATTTAATATTTTAATAAGTCAGTACGCTAATAATATAGAACAAATCTGGGGACCTAAAGAGGTTCTTATTGCTGGTCCTAAAGATTATGTTCAATATGAAGATAATCTACAAACTCGAGTTCATATCAATTTTGTTTCTGGGATAATTACCATTGAAACTTTATCTGATACACCAATCAATAATTTGAAGGACGCAATTGTATCAACATTACTTATGCCTGAACCTGTTGATATTATCAGGCGAGATAAAATAAGTCAGGATTTATCACAAGAACCTTTTTTATATAATCAGGTTCTTGATCAAGAAAGACAACCAATTCGTTGGAGTGGTAGGGCAAATAGCTTTGCCGATTATTTGCTTGCCAATAATTTAAAAGTACGTTCTTCTGGAGCTCATAAAATCACTTATGTTGAAATCAAACTTGTTCCAAACCATATTAATCAACGTGCAAGAAAATTCTTACCTTTAGTGACTGAAGCGTCAAATCGTTACTTTATTGATGAACGATTGATTTTAGCTATTATGGAAGTTGAATCAGCATTTAACCCATTTGCGGTAAGTCGTACAGATGCATTAGGATTAATGCAAGTACAGCAACACACTGCTGGTCGAGACATCTTCAAGTTGCGGGGTAAACCTGGTGAACCGAGCCGTCAGTTTTTACTTGACCCTCGTAATAATGTTGATATGGGAACTGCTTATTTATCTTTACTAAAAACTAAGTATTTAGCAGGTATAAATAATCCAATATCACTACGATATGCAATGATCACCTCTTATAATGGTGGAGCAGGAAGTGTATTACGTACTTTTTCTGATGACCGAAATGAGGCGATCAATATAATTAACTCGATGACACCTCAACAAGTTTATCGGAAATTAGTGACTTCACATGTTTCTCAAGAATCACGAAATTACCTTATCAAAGTTAGTAGAATTCTAGATAATAAATAAAAGTATCTATTTTTTATAGGACTATCACATTATTTTTAATAATGTAATATTGTGATGGTCCTTTTAAAAAACATTATATTTCTTATGCAAAATTTAATATTTTAACCTTTCCCTTTCATTTCTTTAAAAAAGCTTACTTCAAGAGTTGTGTATGACGTTTAATAATTTGTTTTATATCATTTTTTTGGCTTACAACTCTTATCAAATATGAAGTTGCTGGCTATCAAGGTCAAATCTAGAATATATCAAAATTTTTATAATAAATTTCTAATATTTATATGTTTGTAAATGAACATATAAAAAATTTTCATTTCTTTAATTTTGAAATTTCTTCAGCTCTATTTTTATAACAACAAGATGTATTTAAGTGAAAGGAAATAATAGTTCATGGTCAAATTTAATCGTTTCCGTAACATTTCTTATCTAAGTATAAGTGCTGCATTTTTACTTGGTTCAAATAGTGTTTATGCAAGTACGGAGACCGTACCAAAATTAAATATTATTCGTGATGAATTTAATTCAGCGGAAAAACTAAATTTAAGTATCTATAATCCGAAGCTTAAATTAACATCCCAAGGTTTATTCAATACCCCAATGGGGCTTTATGTTTATACCAACTATCCGAGCAAAATAGCAGAATATCAAATCACTATTTATCGTCAATCTGATGTCGATAACCAACACCCAATAAAAACATTGAGGTTTAATGAAATTAGCCCATATGAAGCGCTATTGTGGCAAGGTGATACCGACAATGGTGAACCATTGTCAATTGATAGTGATTATAAAGCGATTTTAACCACGACTAGTCATGACGGCTTAAAAGATAACGTTCATGCCGTTAACTTTAGTACATTAGGCCATGGTATAAAACAAGAGAGTGAATTTATTTCATATAGCAAATCCAATGTTTCTTCCTCATCAGCCGCTAACTTGACCTTTGGTAAATTAAAATCAGATAGTACTATTCCTGGTTTTGGAGAAAGTCGGATCGATCATCAAGGCATTGTCAGTGGTGCGCAGGATCGTAAAGTTGTCATTCAAATGGCGGGACTAAAAGATAAAAAAGATGTGATGTTAAATGGTGAACGATTGGTTGTGGATAATAGTGGTCGTGCCATGCGAGAGATGATTTTATCGCCAGGAGAATATCAGTTCGATTTAACTTGGAAAGATGAATTTGGTCAAACTCATTCACAAAACGAAAAATTAGTTGTTCAAAAAGAAAATGATATTTTTTATGTTGGTATTGTTGATGTCACATATGCACAAAATAATGTTAGCGGTGAAGGCCAATCAATAGTAGAAGATGCTGATAGCCATCATTATAGTGGTAAAGGTAGTTGGGATGGTCGAGTTGCATTTTATTTAAAAGCCAATAAAGAAGATTATCGCTTAACAGCTCATTTAGATACCACCGAAACCAAATTAAAAAATGCATTTGGTCATTTAGGTGAAAAAGACCCAACGCGTTTTGTTCGAGAAATCGATCCTCAAGCTTATTATCCAATTTATGGTGATGACTCAACTACTGAAAGTGATGTTGATACCGAAGGTAAGTTCTATGTTAAGTTAGAGAAAGGTAAAAATTACGGGTTATGGGGTAATTATAATACCCAAATTACTGGCAATGAATTTGCAAATTTTAACCGAAGTCTATACGGTGCTAAGCTTTACCATGAAAGTGAGCAGACGACAAAATATGGCGATACTCGTACATTAGCTACCATATTTTTATCAAATGGTGAAACACGAGGTAGTCATAATGAATTAGCCTCAACTGGTGGTAGCTTATACTTTTTGAAACATCAACGTGTAACTCAAGGTAGTTTAAAACTTTCGGTCGAAGTACGCGATCGTAACACTGGACGAGTATTAAGTACCAGTACCTTAACCGAAGGTGTGGATTATGAAGTTAACCAATTCCAAGGTCGTATAATGCTAACTAAACCATTACCAATGACCTCCAGTGGTGGCTCGGGTAGTTCCATTATCGAAGGTGGAAACTTAGTTGGTGGTGATCCAGTTTGGATTATTGCTGAATATGAATATTACTCGGATGGATTTGACCTTGAAGGTCAGAAAGTTTTTGGTGGAAGAGCTTATCACTGGTTAAACGATTATCTACGAATTGGGGGAACTTACCTAAGTGAAGATCAGGCTAGTGGTGATAATTATGAATTGAAAGGTGTGGATTTAATTGTAAGACCAACGCAAGGAACACATACTCAATTAGAATACGCCAAAACCAAAGCGAAAATGAACGATATATTTGTATCGAGCAATGGTGGTCTATCATTTACTGAAACTGTGCTATCAGGTGATACTCGTGGAGCTGCTTGGAAAATAGAACAAAAAATCGATTTTAATGATTTTACTGAAAAAGATGTTCCACTAAGTTTCAAAGGCTATTACTCGATGCAACAAGAAGGTTTCTCATCTTTTGCTAAAGCACGTAGTAGTGATTTAGAAGAGTGGGGCGGTGAATTGCGTTATGATTTTGAACCAGATAAACAAGGTGTATTGGTTGGTCATAGTCAAGAAAAAGATAAAGCAAATTACGTTGAACGAATTACTCGCGCACAATACTACACTGCCTTAGGTGAATTATATAAAACCGCTTTAGAGCTCCAACAACGAAATGATCATAATTATGGTAGTGATTCAACTAAAGAAACATTAGTAGCGGCAAAATTAGAACGTTCATTCTTTGATGGTCGAGATAAAGGTTATATCATCCAACAATTAACCTTAAATAAATCAGGTGATGTTGCCGATGATAACCGCACGACGCTAGGTTATAACTCGCAAGTGACTGAAAGCATCAATATCGGTGCTGAAGTTTTTGGTTCTAACCGAGGCGCAGGGGGTGGTGTACAAGGTAGCTGGGATGTTAATGAACGAACCAGTTTATACACCAAATTATTAAATGATGTCGATTCAACTTCTGGTCGTGGAATAACTACTGTTTTTGGTGGAAAAACCAATGCGACAAGTAAAATGGAGTTATATTCTGAGCGTCAATTTAAAACCAGCAAAATCGATCACACTACTTCAGATATCTATGGTGTCAATTATAAACCAACTGAAGCGCAATATGTCGAAGGGTCTTACTCTATAGGTCGAGTAAATAACCGTAATCGAAATAGTACCAGTTTGACAGGAAATGATGAAACTCGCCGAGATGTATATGCAGTAGGTTATGGCTTTAAAAATGAAAAATTTCAAATGCGTAACCGCCTTGAATATCGTATAGATGAAGCAAGTGAGCGTATCAAACAATGGGTCACGACAAACCGTGCTAAAACTATTGTAAGTGAAAACTTAAGTTGGCTTACTCAGTTTGATTTTGCTAAAACATTAGGTGAACGCGATGATAAGGTTGTGAGTAACTATACTGAATCAATGGTTGGTTTTGCTTATCGGCCACAAGCCATTAATAATCTAAATCTATTTGGAAAACTAACCTATGTATATGGATTAGATCCTGACGATCAGCTAATCGCAAACTCTACCTCATCAGGCAGTAAAAGTTACACATCAAGCTTATATGATCAGAAGAGCTGGGTGTGGTCGTTAGAAGGGGTTTATGAATGGAATGCAAATTGGGAGACGGCGTTTAAAGCGGCGCACCGTCAAGGGCATTTACGTTACAAAGGCGAAAGTAATTGGTACTCATCAGGCGCAGACTTATATGCCTTAAGAGTCAATTACAAACTTGGCGATTGGGAATATCAGGTAGAGGGAAGAACATTACGCACAAGCTTAGCCGATGACCATAAAGATGGTTTAGTTACCAGTGTTTATCGCAATGTTGGTGACAATATCAAGATGGGTGTAGGTTATAACTTTACTGATTATAACGATAACTTAACACACCTGAATTACCGTTCACATGGTTGGTTTGTAAATGTCGTGGGGAGTTTCTAATGAACAGTTGGCAAAAAGTTAAAAATGGTCAACCGCATTTACAAATGCAAGTGAAATCAGATCAAAAAGTCGAAAACGTTAAAAAGAATTTACGCATATCAGGAGAAAAGATAATGCGAACTGAGCATAACACAAAATCTAAAAGAAGATCATTAATAAAAGTTTTTAATTATAAAGCGATAATAAAACACTTTAATTTAGTGTTGTTCTCATTTTTTATTTCGTTTATGGCTCTATCGGTAGCAAATGCGATACCGATTTCAGGTAAAGTCTTTCTGGATTATGATGGTAACTCTAATAATGTCAACTTCCCATTAAAAAACTTACCTGTTGAACTAAAAGATTATACAGGTGCGAAAATTGCTAGCGTAAACACTGATGAAGATGGAGCTTATGAATTTGATGTATCTTCATTAGGTTCTTATAATGTTGAAGTGAAAACAACAAATAATGAAAGTGTTTCCAAGTCAGTTTCAGTCAGTGGTATGACTGGTGAATTAGGTCAAAATCTATTTTTAAAAGGTAATGGTGGAACTGTTCACCTTAAAGTTAAAGATGATAATAATCAGGGGATTAATGATCTTCCAGTTAAATTGCTTAATACATCAACAAAAAATGTAATAGTATTAGATACTAATTCTAATGGTGAGGTTGAGATAAAAAACACATTATTGAATGATGAATATACTGTTTACTTTGATGCTGAAGTTGATATTTTTTTAAAGCGTTTAAAGTATAAATTGTGGGATGTTACTTTACCAAATGGTAATAATACCTATGATGATAAAATTAAATTTGCAATGAAAGGCGCTGAACAAAGTGGCTCTTTTAATCTCAAAAAGCGAAATCCGAATAAGCTAGATGGTATCATTGCGTTTGATATGGATAATGATGGACTTTACACTGTCGGTACCGATCCAGGATTAG
Organism: Gilliamella sp. B3023; assembly: GCF_026536845.1. Classification (NCBI taxonomy): domain Bacteria; kingdom Pseudomonadati; phylum Pseudomonadota; class Gammaproteobacteria; order Orbales; family Orbaceae; genus Gilliamella; species Gilliamella sp. B3023. The sequence continues at coordinate 69,125 of NZ_JAFNNH010000002.1, read as the reverse complement.
AAGGAATAAGAGTTGATATTTATTATGAGAATACTACTATCCCTGTTATGGGTACAAATCCAGTTACTACGGGAGATGATGGTTTTTATGGTTTCAGTGATTTAGCTGTAGCAACTTATGATATTGTAGTTTCAAATGTTCCTGCACCTCCATTTAAATACTTACCAAGCGATCTGAGAAAGAAAGCGAAAATACCTGATGAGATAGGTAATCCAACAGGTCCTGATTTCTTATTTCAGATTGACCCAAATGATACAACACTATCTAGTATATCAGGTAATGTTTTTGTTATCGGACCACAACAATATCTTAGCAGCGGTCCCGATTCAGGCAAATCGGATAATAATATTTATGATACTTCGGTTGGTAGCCGAGGAATGTCAACAAAAGTTGCACTTTATCAACATACTGGTTCAGAATGGAAAAAAATTTCCACTACAAAAACAAATGGTACAACAGGATTCTACCAATTTATAGGTCTTACTAAAGGTAAAGATTACAAAGTTTCATTGACTGAATCTGGTATTGATGAGACTAAATTCTATTTCCTCAATGATACTGATGGAAAATCAACGAGTACTTCTCCAAATTCAAGAAGTAGTCATAAAGGTAAAGTCACATTAAGCAACAATACAAAAGATAATATTGCTGGAAAAGAAATTATTATACCTAATTTAAATAATAAGAAAGGATATCAAAACTTCTGGTATTCACCAGTACAAAAAGCTATAGGTAATTTAATGGTTGTTAACTATTTAGAAACAGCTGGAGGACATTGGAGTTGGAGTACAACTTACAATGGACTAGAGGCAAGTTCAGCCAGTACCTATACTAAGATAGTATTTTACGAAGAAGATGGTGTTACCCAAGCAACTGACTCTCAAAATAATAAACTTGAAGTAACTTATAAAAGACCAGGGTATTATGGTTTAAGAGACCTTCAGAATTATTATATTGACCGTTGTGGATTGTTTAATTATTCGGTTGAAGATTATGATACTAATCTTCTGGAAAAACCTACATCATTACAGAATTTCACGGTGATGCTAACCCCTGGTAGAGTTTGGGACGATAGACTTATTTTTGCACCTAAACAGAAAAATACTATCTCAGGTTATGTTTATTTAAATAATAGTCATCCAGGTGCTTTAGGTAGTTATGTTCCTAATAATGATACAGCTATTAAATATAATCGAGTTGTTTTGGATAGGAAAGTTGACGGTGAATGGGTCGAATTTACTAACTTTTCTACTGATGAAAATGGTAAATATGAATTTACTAATTTACCGAATGGTGATTATCGAATTACGGCTAAACAAACATATGGTTTGGCTAGTAATATAAAAGACGGGGATCTAGTTTTTGAAAATAATGACCAAAATAAAGGGTTTAGTATAGATCCAGGTAATAACAAAAAAACCATATCACAAATTGAATTATCAGTTAATGGCGGTAGAGTATTTAATACTAATACCAATTTTTGGTATAAGTTGAAAGTCAATGATTATGTTATTCGAGGTACAGTATACCTTGATACATGGTTAGCTGACAGTAAGATCCAAACAGGACAACTTTATAACTCTAATGATTTGCCATTGAAATATGCAACAGTTCTACTTTGCCGTGATGGTAATGAAAGCGATTGTACGGAAAATGGTATAAACTTTCTTGATAAGCAAATCACAGATGGTAAAGGTGACTACACATTTAATGGGCAACTTAATAATGTAACTCCTAATACAGATTATATGATTAAGGTAAAATATGATGGAATAAAAACAGTTACAAATGCTAGTGAGAATTTATATCCATTTTACAGAGTTAAATTTACAACACTTGATGCGCCTATTACTAAAAACTTCCTTATGCAAGGTAAAGGTACTATTTCTGGTGCACCAATTAATGATATAAATGGTGACACTCAATATGCAGGCGAGCAAACAATTGAAGTCGGTAAAGGAAATTTTGCTCTCTATTATTGGGATAACGATCATTATGAATATTGGGCAGATATTGGTGATTATTATCATGCATTCGATTTAAAATCTTTACCGAAAGGTAAATATAAAATTGTGCATAAGACTAGCACTGATGATTATATTGATATAGCCGATCAAGATCCTGCGACTGAACCAGGTACATTGCAGTTTGAAGTTCAAGCTGATGGATCTTTAGCTAATGGAATGCAAGCTGATAAACAGTGGTTTATGCAAGCAAATACAGCTCCAGAAGCGTTAACTGAAGCTGTTTCAGGTAATATCTATCTGGATGTTACTGGTTCAAATGTTAAGAATGATCAGTCAATTTTGTTAACTAAAGAAGAACTCGAAAGGTATAATCCTTCCAAAATAACTGTTGAAGGGGTATTTACTCCTCGTCTTTATAAAAATCATTACAGTGGAAGTTTTGAATCATTATTCAATACACCAGATTTTATAGATAAGGGAGTAAAAGACAACGCTAGATTTGTCTATAACAAGACAAATGCAAGGTTGATAAATAAATTATATATTTCCAACATGATGTTAAAACTAAAAGGGTTGGATAATGCATTCGAAATAGTAGGTAATAGTGGTCAAACGAAAGGCAGCTATTTACCGAATAAAGTACAAAATGGTTTGGAGTATATGCAGGTAGAACTATTGCAAAATGGTACTCCAGATCAATATTGGTTACTAAGATTAAGAGAAACCACTGAAATTGGTGGAAAACTTTATTACGATTATGATAACAATGGTATTTTTGAACCTAATAATGGTGACGTGCCAATGACAGGGGTTCGAGTAGAGTTATATCGTAATGGTTCTAATAATGTTTACTCATATACAATGACAGATGGTAATGGTAATTATAAATTTACAAACCTGTTATATGATGACTATAAAGTTAAAGTCACAGCTGAAGGATTAGATACAAGTCGTTATGAATTGAAAAGTTTATCTGACACAATTTCTAATATTAAAATTACACAAAGCAATCCAACTGTACCAAATGGGGCGTTAGATTTTCTTTATAAAAAAGAAGGTGATTCCTCTATTTATGGTTATGTGTTAATTGATATTAATAATAATGGTGAAGCAGATATTAATTTCGATAAAACAGGTGATGTGCCAGTACAAAATGTTACTATCAATTTATATAAGGGACCTACGGCAACTGGTAGTCCATTTAAGACGATAAAAACTAATCAAATTGGGGTTTATAGTTTTGATTTAGATAAAAATCAACTTAATGATACTTATGTTGTTCAAATTGTGCCTCCTAGTGGGTATGGTGTTATTTCTAATGCTGATAAAAATACCAATACAGTTTTATCGCCAATTAGCTTTAGTTCGGGAAGGCAAAACCAACAAAGTAAATACTTCTTGTTAGCTGGAGGGACAAACCCTAATCCTTCAGCAGGGATTACTAGCCCTACAGCAATAAATAGTGGTATTTCTGGTAAAACATTAATTGATGATCCAGATCCTACAAAATATAAACCATTGAAAAATGTTTTATTGAGTTTGATTGATGAAAACGGTAAAGAGATGGCTCGTCAAAATAGCGATGAGAATGGTGAATATCATTTCTATAATTTACCGAGTGGAAATTATAAAGTTAACGTGAAACATCCACCAGCATATTATGTTGTTGTTCGAAATAGTGTGAGCACTACTCAACCAATTGATACTATTTCAGGTATTGCTATTACTAATTCAGGGGTAACGGATAAAACCTTCTTCTATAGCAAAGCAAGCCATGATGGTATCCAAGGTGATATTTATGTCGATTTTAATGATACTAATACTGATACAAGTCGATTGAATGAGTATGCACATTTAATCAATAGTTCAAACCAAGTAACAGTTAAGCTTTATGATGGTTTAAATGGTACAGGTCAGTTGTTAATGACACAATTGACAACCAATGGGCACTATCATTTTGCAGATCTTTTATATGGAAATGATGTTGATTACTCAGTTAAAATTGAAATGAACACTCTTCCGGGCTATGACTTTAAATTCAGTAAAGCAGGTAATAGAGCGCAAGATATTGTTATTCCTGTAAAAGCATTGAAAGAAGAGGGATCATTAGATAATCACTATGTAGTTTTAGGTAAACTACAACTAGGTGGTGATGTTTGGATAGATAATAATAGTGATAAGATTAAAACTGATCAAAAACTGACTAATAATGTTGAGGTTGAATTATCTTATCAAGAACCAAATACAGATACTTTTAAGACGCTTAACAAGACAAAAACGGCTAACATTGCATTGAATGGTAATGCATCGAAAAATGGGCAATATTTGTTTGATAAATTACCAAAAGATTATAATTATCAAATTAAGGTTAGTACGCCTAATTCGACTGTATTAGTACCAGCGACTGATATACCGAATAATACTAATACATTCAATTTTGAACCTTTAACTGATAATGATTTTAATAGCAGTACAGCTTTCAAATATACTGGACGAGTATCAGGTCAAGTTGTTATTGATGTTGATGATAGCAAAGATAGAACCGGTGTAGACACTAGTTTTGCAGGTGTTAAACTGGTTCTAACGAAAGTATCAAGTTCAAATTTCAGTGGTGGACAAACTCCATTTGAAGCAACAACTGATCCAAATGGTAACTTTGTATTTGATAATATTCCGGTAGGAACATGGGCTATTTCAACAGCATCTTCACAAACAATAACTGATTGGAATAGTTATGTTCTAAATTATACGGCTATTGGAAATAATGTTGTTCCAATACAACAAAGTAATAATTTATCGTTAGAAGTTGAAGTGACAGCTGATCAAAATGTTGTTGATAACATTGATATTGGTTATCGAGGTAATAGTAAGATTACCGGTTATGTCGTTATTGATAGTGATAGTGATGGAGTTTATAGTTCTAACGATATAAGCTTTGGTCAGCTAGCTACTCCTATAACGCCGAAAATAACACTAACTTCGGCAACTAATAAAGCTGGATTTAAAACAAAAGAATTTACTGTTGATGCATCAACTGGTCTTTTTGAAATAACAGGATTGAGCGCTTATAATTATGAAATAAGTAGTAATGTGAGTGATTCTAATTATAAATTAGTCTTTAGTCCTGGAAATCCATCACCTGTATCTGAGACAGCAACTTTTAATGTAAATGGACCAAATGATACAAGTTTTGAAGCAAATCCAAATACAAGAGTGTTTGGGTATCAGTTTGATCGTAAATTATCAGGGAATGTTTATTTAGATATCGGTGGAAATGAGTCTGAAAAAACATTTAATCCAAAACTAGATGGGGCGGTAGTTAAAGTTGAAGGCGAATTGAGTAACAATAAGCATGTAACTCATACTAAAACTGTAGGAAGTAACGGTGAATTTACCTTCAATAATATTACTGAAGGTAAATGGACAGTATCTGTCTCTCATCCGACACGAACTGATTTAACCTATAGTTATTTTGTTGAAAAAGTGGTAACCCCAACTGCTGTCAATAATAATAGTATCACTTATGAAGTAGATTCAAATACTGGCAATGAGATCAAACTTGATTTAGGTATGAAAGGCCAAGCTAAGATTACTGGTAAAGTCGTGTTTGATAATGATGCGGATGAGCAATTGTCATCATTCGATACTGGTGTCGATGGTTTAACCATAAAATTGATAGACCCAAATAGTGATACCGTTATTTATAAGGAAGCGGTATCGAATAGTGATGGTGAATTTACTTTTGATAATTTAGCTAATGGTAGCTACCGAATTAGAGTGACTGACCCATCTAATAAATTAAATGGTTATGTCATTAGCTTTAGTCCTTCTGGTCAAGCATCATCAAATACTGCTTCGGATATTGCGACAATTTCTATTTCAGGCGATGCTGCGCAATCAGATAGGAATGACTTTGGTTATAAATCTAATTTAGGTATAAGTGGACATATCTATCAAGACATTATGGGTAATGGTCAGCATAATACTAACTATCCTCCGCTAGCAGGTGTTGGAATTACCGCAGTTAATCAAAGTAATAATTTAACTATTAATGCAGTTTCTCTTGCAGATGGTAGTTATTCACTAAACAATCTGATTGCTGGTACTTGGATAATTAAAATTTCAAATTCACCGTCAGGTTGGAATTATAGTTATTTTGATGCTGCCGTAGGTAATGCAACTATTAGCGAAGTTAACCCTGGCGAATTGAAAATAATAATCGCGTCAAATGATACGGTAGGAAAAAATATTAATTTCGGTTTGAAAGGTAGTGCAAAAATATCAGGTAAAGTTGTTGTTGACGTGGATGTAAATGATAATGTCGGTTTAAATTATCATGCAGCATCAATTGATAGACCATTAAGCGGTGTAGAGGTTACCCTTAAAGCAAATGGTTTAAACGGTACAACGGCTATTTCAACAACTACAGGAAGTGACGGTAGTTATAAGTTTGAAAACCTTACCGCATATAATGATTATGAATTGACTGTTAATGATAGTAACTTGACTGGAGCTGGCTATCAAATCAGTTTCAGTCCAGCTATGATAAATGGTGGGTCTGCAATTAATCATGATACATTAGCATTAACATCTGCTACTCAAGATCTTGCTCAAATTGACTATGGTTATAAGAGCCAAAAAACCTTGAAAGGAACTATTTATAAAGATGTTTCTGGAAAAGGTGTGCATCAAACATACGATACAACTTTAGCGGGAGTTACCGTTGAGGCAAGAGATGTTAATGATCATAATATAGTATTAACTGCAATTAGTGATCCTAATGGTCAATATGAAATTAATAATATAGCTGAAGGTCAATGGGATGTAACTGTAAACGCAACAGCCGTTGCAGGTTATAGTTACAGTTATGTGATTCAGCCTCAAGGTTCAAATTCAACATCTATAACAAATGGAACAAGAATCAAAATTGAAGCAACATCTTCTAATTTGGTCACGAATGTTGATTTTGGATTGAAGGGACAAGCAAGTATTAGCGGTCAAGTTGTAATTGATGTTGATACTCAAGATGGTAATGCTATTTCATCTCGGGATATCGGTATTGATTCTCTAATTCCAAATTATCAAGTTGAGTTATTTGTAGACGATAATTTAATTGATAAGAAAGCCGCAACTACTACTGGAACAAATATTGATGAGCTTGGTAAATATCAATTTGACAATTTAGCTTCTGGTATTAGTTATAAAGTTAAAGTTAGTATGGGAAGTAATAGTTACATTAGTAGCTTCATGCTTACTGATAGTAATATTGCCGCAACAATCAATAAAACAGATAACTTGATGGAAGAAACCTATCAGTTTGCTAGTGCAACAGATCAAGCTAAAAACGTTACATTTGCTTGGAGTGGTATTAGTGGCATTAAAGGTAAAGTGTTCTTGGATAATAATGATGATGGAGAATATAATCCTTCAATAGATACAGCTATTAATGCTCCAATAACAATTACCTTTAAAAATGTGAATAATCCGTCAATTAACTTCACACGTAATTTAGCTGCTGGTGATATAGATTATGATGTTGCTAATCTTATTCCGGGCAAATGGAGTATTGAAATTGCTGGCGTACCATCAACACTAAAAGCTAGCTTTGACCCTGATGATGCCCATCATAATGCAAATGGTGAATTAAAATTACCGCAAACTGCGAATATTGCCGTCATAAATATTACAGGTAAGTTATCTGATCAAAACTTTGGTTATATCAATGGTGGTATTATCGAAGGTAAAGTTCTAGATGATAATCAAGGTGCTGGTTTAACTGGAGTATCTGGTTATAAAGGTTTATCTGGAGTTAAAGTTTACTTATTAGATGGTAATAAAAACCATATAATGGATAGAAATGGTCGTCCAATTGTTTCGACCAGCAATGACAATGGTAAATTTAATTTCCGTAATCTAATCAGTGATACTACTCGTAGTACAAGCGCACGTTACTTTATCCGTGTTCTTTATGGCGATTATAATGATGGAACTGTTAGTGTAGGTCGAGGTAATCCTTTATATGATCTAATACCATCATTTGATAAGTATAGAGATGCTAGTGGTAATTTAGTAGAGCATGATTTAATTAATCTCTCTAACCCACCGGCTACAATAAACTTTAATGGTGTAGGTGGTGAACATACTGTACCAGTTATGGTAAATGATGGAACAAGTAATTTAGCATATGGAATTTTATTAGGTTATCGTAGTTCAGATGCTGATATAACTATTGCTAAAATTGCATTAAAAGATAAGGTAACGGTTGGTGATATTGTTCCTTACTCTATTAAAATAACGAATAATAGTTCACGCGTTTCAACTATTAAGATCAAAGACGTTTTACCAGCAGGCTTTAAATTTGTTAAAGGCTCCACTCGCCTTAATGGTAAAAAAGTTGAAGATCCTACTGGAGGAAGAACAGTAAATTCACAACTTATTCAATTAAAACCAAAAGGTGAATTAACCTTTACCTATATGCTTGTTGTTGGTGCTGGTGTCACTCAAGGTGAATACACTAATACAGCTGTAGCAGTTAATTCAATAAATGGAAAAGTTGTATCTAATACTTCTCAGGCAACAGTAACTGTTACTGCTGATCCATTATTTGATGATGCACTAATCTTCGGAAAAGTGTATGTTGATAAAAATGGTAATGGTGTTCAGGACGAAGGTGAAGAAGGCTTAGGTGGTGTAAAACTAGTTACTGTACGTGGTGAAATTATTACAACTGATGCTAGTGGTCGTTATCACATAGTCGGTGTATCTGGTGGACGTTGGGAACGAGGTGCGAATTTTGTTCTTAAATTAGATACAAGATCACTACCGAAAGGCTATGAAGTAATTGGGCGTAATCCTAAAGTAGTGAGAGTATCACCAGGCTTACCAAGTAAAGTTGACTTCACAGTTTCAGAGGAAAAGAGTCAATAACAAATGAATTTGGATCGTAAGATCCAAATTTTAAACCACCTTAATTTCCGTCCTTTTCTGATTTATTAGGAAAAGGGCGGAATTTTTTATTTCTAACTGATAATTACATTGATTTATAATTGTTTATCTCTAAATATTAACTATTTAAGTGCAGAAAAAAAACATTGAAAAGTAACTAAAAAAAACAATTGGTTAAAAAAAATGTTTTTTTTTAACTAAAAAATTGATGATCTGACTTAAATTAGTAGTATACTATGCGCCTCATAAAAGCATAGTTTTTTTGAGGATGTCAACTTGAGTAATGATAAGCTTGTGGACTCGTTTTCTCCCGTGCAAATGACCCAAATCGCCGAGGAACTTGGCAACTATAAAGTAAATAAAAACCCTACTAGTACTATAGTATCAGCTATCCTTGCTGGTGTTTTTATCTCTATCGCATTCGTTTTCTATATTACTGCCACAACAGGGACTTCAACCGTTGCTTTTGGCTTGGCTAAATTAGTTGGCGGTATCTGCTTCTCGTTAGGTTTGATGCTTGTTGTATGTTGTGGAACAGATCTTTTTACTTCAACTATTTTAACCATTTTACCTAAAATGACACATAAAATTAGTTGGATAAAAATGTTCCGTAATTGGATTTTGGTCTATATTGGTAACTTTATCGGTGCTATACTATTTGTAGGAATTATTTGGTTTTCTGGGCAATATATGGTAGCCAATGGTTTGTGGGGATTGAATGTATTACAAACCGCAGATCATAAATTACATCATACTTTCATCGAAGCTGTATTTCTTGGTTTATTAGCTAATTTAATGGTTTGCTTAGCTGCTTGGATGAGTTATGCTGGTCGCAGTCTACTTGATAAAATGCTAATTATGGTATTACCTGTAGCAATGTTTGTTGCAAGTGGTTTTGAACATAGTATTGCAAATATGTTTATGATTCCTATGGGAATTGTAATTAATAATTTTGCATCACCTGAGTTTTGGACTACTGTTGGAATATCTCCTGATTCATTTAAGGCATTAACCGTTGAGCATTTTATTGTAAATAATTTAATTCCTGTTACTATCGGGAATATTTTAGGAGGCTTGTTAGTCGCTATCCCTAATTGGGCTTTACATCTTCGTAAGCCACATTGATTTTATAATATTTACCCTTATGTAAGAGTAGATAGATATTTTTGTAAACCTGAGGTTAATAACTATGAGTAATTTAAACGAAGTACAAGCAACGGCTTGGAAAGGATTTAAAGAGGGTGATTGGCAAAGTAATGTCAATGTTCGCGATTTCATTCAAAAAAATTACACACCATATGAAGGTGATGAATCTTTTTTAGCTGGCGCAACAGATGCTACAACTAAATTATGGGATAAAGTCATGGAAGGCATTAAAATTGAAAATGCTACTCATGCTCCTGTAGATTTTGATACAAGTGTAATCTCTACTATTACTGCTCATGATGCAGGTTATATCGAAAAAGATTTAGAGAAGATTGTTGGTTTACAAACTGAAAAACCATTAAAACGTGCGATTATCCCGTTTGGTGGTATCAAAATGATCGAGAACTCATGTAAAGCATACAACCGAACTCTTGATCCTTTAGTCAAAAAAATCTTTACTGAGTATCGTAAAACTCATAACCAAGGTGTTTTCGATATTTACACTCCTGATATCCTTCGTTGTCGTAAATCAGGTGTTATCACTGGTCTTCCTGATGCTTATGGCCGTGGTCGTATCATTGGTGATTACCGTCGTGTTGCACTTTACGGTATCGACTTCTTAATGCAAGATAAATTTGCTCAATTCAATTCATTACAAGCTGATTTTGAAAATGGTGTTGATTTAGCAATGACTATGCAACGTCGTGAAGAAATCGCTGAACAACATCGTGCTCTTGGTCAAATCAAAGAAATGGCAGCTAAATATGGCTACGACATCTCTGGACCAGCTAAAACAGCTCAAGAAGCAGTTCAATGGACATATTTCGGTTACTTAGCTGCAGTTAAATCTCAAAATGGTGCGGCAATGTCTCTTGGTCGTACTTCTACATTCTTTGATATTTACTTCCAACGTGACCTTGAAGCAGGTTTAATTACTGAAAAAGACGCTCAAGAAATTGTTGACCATTTCGTTATGAAATTACGTATGGTTCGTTTCTTACGTACGCCTGAATATGATGAATTATTCTCTGGTGACCCAATTTGGGCAACTGAATCAATCGCAGGTATGGGTGTTGACGGACGTACTTTAGTTACTAAAACTTCATTCCGTTTCTTAAACACACTATATACAATGGGTCCATCACCTGAGCCTAACATGACTATTCTTTGGTCAGAACAGTTACCAAGTGGATTCAAAGAGTTTGCATCTAAAGTATCTATTGATACCTCATCATTACAATATGAAAATGATGATTTAATGCGTCCTGACTTCAATAACGATGACTATGCAATCGCATGTTGTGTAAGCCCGATGATCGTTGGTAAACAAATGCAATTCTTCGGTGCGCGTGCCAACCTTGCTAAAACTCTTCTATACGCAATCAATGGCGGTGTGGATGAAAAACTTAAAATGCAAGTTGGACCAAAAGAAGATCCAATCACTGACGAATACCTTGATTTTGACAAAGTATTTGCTCGTTTAGATCACTTTATGGATTGGTTAGCAAAACAATACGTAACTGCACTAAATGCAATTCACTATATGCATGACAAATACAGCTACGAAGCATCATTAATGGCACTACATGATCGTGACATTATTCGTACAATGGCATGTGGTATTGCAGGTCTATCGGTTGCTGCTGACTCATTATCTGCTATTAAATATGCAAAAGTGAAAACAATTCGTGATGAAGACGGTTTAGCTGTAGATTTTGAAATCGAAGGTGAATACCCACAATTCGGTAACAACGATCCACGTGTAGATGATATCGCAGTTGATTTAGTTGAACGTTTCATGAAGAAAATTCAAAAACTTAAAACTTATCGTAATGCAATTCCTACACAATCTGTTTTAACCATTACTTCAAACGTTGTTTATGGTAAGAAAACAGGTAACACTCCAGACGGTCGTCGTGCTGGTGCACCATTTGGACCAGGTGCTAACCCAATGCACGGACGTGACCAAAAAGGTGCGGTTGCTTCATTAACATCTGTTGCTAAACTACCATTTGCTTATGCTAAAGACGGTATTTCTTATACTTTCTCTATCGTACCAAATGCGTTAGGTAAAGATGATAGTGCACGTAAACGTAACTTAGCTGGTTTAATGGATGGTTACTTCCACCACGAAGCAACTGTTGAAGGTGGTCAGCACTTAAATGTTAACGTTTTAAACCGTGAAACATTATTAGATGCAATGGAACATCCTGAAAAATATCCACAATTAACTATTCGTGTTTCTGGATATGCAGTACGTTTTAACTCATTAACTAAAGAACAACAAAAAGACGTTATTACACGTACTTTCACACAATCAATGTAATTTAGTTAACTGATACTAACTTAAAATGGCGCCTACTTGAGGCGCTATTTTTTTATCAGAATAAGATTAAGATTTATTGATTCCATATCAATATTCTTAAAAAGAATGTTTTTCAACTGTTATTCTCATCATTAATTTAATAAGCGATTATCCAATTAATACAATTGGTGTAAGAAAGTATCATATGAGTTAAAATATCTTAAACAATAAAAAAGTAATATGAGCAAGCACTAGAGAATTTTTATGGAACAAAATATTATTATGACAACAAAGCAACCAATCAAAGGTCGCATTCACTCTTATGAGTCGTTTGGTACCGTAGATGGGCCAGGTATACGTTTCATTGTTTTTTTTCAGGGTTGCTTGATGCGTTGCTTGTACTGCCACAACCGAGATACTTGGGATTTAAAAGCAGGCCGTGAAGTCACTGTTGATGAACTGATGAAAGAGATCGTTACTTACAAAAGTTTTATTATGCCTAATGGCGGGGGCGTAACCGCTTCTGGCGGTGAAGCGACACTACAATCTGAGTTTATTACTGAATGGTTTAAAGCTTGTCATCAAGAAGGTATTCACACATGCTTAGATACCAATGGTTATGCAAGACAGTTAGATCACACAGTTGAAGCACTTATGGAAGTGACAGACTTAGTCATGTTAGATCTCAAACAAATCAATGATGAAATACATCAAAAACTAGTTGGCGTACCTAATAAGCGTGTGCTCGAGTTTGCTAAATATCTACAAAAAATTAATAAGAGAACCTGGATACGATATGTGGTTGTACCGGGGTGGACTGATGATGATAATTCCGCACATCTTTTAGGGCAATTTATTCAAGGTATGGAGAATATTGAGCGAGTAGAGTTATTACCCTATCATAAAATGGGCGCTTACAAATGGGATACGTTCGGAGATAAATATCAGTTAGAAGGGGTAGAGGCGCCACCGCGAGAAACCTTAGACAGAATACAACAGATCATAGAAAGTTATGGTCAATCGGTTACATTTAGTAAATAACATGATAATAAAAAAGGTACCGGCTATGGTACCTTTTTAGTTGCTATCCTTTTTTATCTAATTCTTTTACGCTTTATTGCTCGCAAAACAAAAATCGTTCCCTCCAGCGCAAGTACACATACTGACAACCAAATAAAGCTGTAAGAGATAATATGTTGTGCCGAGATCGATTCATGTAAAAATAGAACTGATACAAGCGTTAATAAAACGGGTTCAACATATCCAAGCAAACCAAATAATCCCAAAGGTAATAGTCGTCTAGCTAAAAAGTACATAGCAAAGGCGATAGCAGTAATGATCCCTAGCATTGGGATAAAAATGTGAAAGTGCGTAATATCACTCACAATCTGGCTAAATGGGTAATTAAAGGCGAAATAAATCACGCAACCAATAAATATAAAAAAGAAGTCGGAAAAGGTGCCACAAATCCCCTCTATTTGCAATTTACGACGTGTAATAAAGTAAATGGGGTAACCCAATGCAACCACTGCTGTTTCCCACGAAAATGCGCCTGTGGTATAGATTTCAACGGCTACGCCGATAGCAGCAAGGCAAACGGCAATCTTTTGCAAAAAGCTGAGTTTTTCCTTGTAAAAAATTTGACCTGAAATCACCATGGTTAATGGTAATAAGAAATAACCTAAAGAAGCAGATAAGCCATGCCCATTAAGCGGTGCCCAAATGAAAGTTAACATCTGAATAGTTAACAATAGGGAGGAAAAGATCAATCCGACTAAAATCATCGGTTGCTCTCTAATGCGCTTAAATAAATCCCTAATTGCGGACCACTGGTGTTCTATAAAGACTAACACCACTATGGCTGGAAACGAGGTTAATAAACGCCAGCAAAAGATGTCAACCACAGGAAGAGGCTGTAGTAAAACCGGATAGTAGTAAAGTAAGCCAAAAAGGCATGATGCGAGTATTGAAAGAACAACACCTTTAATCATTTTTCCACCTTTAATAAAAAAATAGCGCTAATTAATAGCGCTAAAAATGAAGTAAGCAAACTTTTAGTACATGGTTAACCGATTACTTCAACACCATTCATATATGGCACTAAAACAGAAGGCACTTTAATGCTTCCGTCTGCCTGTTGGTAGTTTTCCATGATTGCCACTAATGTGCGTCCAACAGCTAATCCTGAGCCATTTAAGGTATGGACTAAATAGGTTTTGTTATCCGCTTTATTACGATATCGAGCTTGCATTCGGCGAGCTTGGAAATCCCACATATTAGAACAAGACGAGATTTCTCGATAAGTGTTTTGAGCCGGTACCCAAACTTCAAGATCGTAAGTTTTGCATGAACCAAAGCCCATATCGCCGGTACACAATACGATTTTTCGGTATGGCAATTCAAGTAGCTGTAAAACCTTTTCCGCATGTGCTGTCAGCTCTTCTAAAGCTTTCATTGATTCTTCCGGTTTAACAATTTGCACAAGTTCGACTTTATCAAACTGATGCATACGAATTAAGCCACGGGTATCTTTGCCATAAGAGCCTGCTTCAGAACGGAAACAAGGTGTATGAGCAGTCATTTTCATCGGAAGCTGGCTTTCATCAAGTATCTCATCACGCACTAAGTTAGTTACCGGCACTTCTGCCGTTGGAATTAATGCATAGTTACTGCTTTCAGCTTCTTCATCGAGAGGTTTAGTATGGAAAAGATCACCTGCAAATTTAGGTAATTGACCTGTGCCAAATAAGGTAGCATGATTAACAAGATACGGAACATAAATTTCAGCATAGCCATGTTGTTCAGTATGCAGATCCAACATAAATTGAGTAATCGCTCGATGTAAACGGGCTAATTGTGATTTCATCACCACAAAACGTGCACCAGTAAGTTTTACCCCAGCAGCAAAATCAAGGCCACCAAAACGTTCACCTAAAGCGACATGGTCTTGGATTGGAAAATCAAAAGTCCTTGGAGTACCAAAACGAGATACTTCAACATTATCGCTTTCATCTTTACCATCGGGTACAGAATCATCAGGAATATTTGGAATGTTGGATGCAATATCTTTAATTTGGTTTAAAAGGATATCAAGCTCTGCTTTAGCGCTGTTAAGCTTTTCGCCTAATTGGTTTACTTCTTCTCGTACAACTGAAATATCTTCACCACGTGCTTTAGCTTCCCCAATAGCTTTAGAGCGGGCATTACGCTGTGCTTGTAAATTTTCAGTTTCAACTTGTAATATTTTGCGCTTTTCTTCTAATTGTCGAATGGTTTCAACATCTAATTTAAAACCACGACGTGCTAATTTGCTAGCAACAAGATCTAATTCGTTTCGAAGTAAATTTGGGTCCAACATAAAAAATCCACTATTATTTATTAAAGATATCTATCTACTTAAGTGGTTATTTTAATCTAGCTAACGACATATAAAAATAAAAAAGTAGATTGATAAAGGATATAAAATTTGTGAGCTTAGTATACTAGAATTTTACAGGGATTCAACCGAAATGACTCAGCCGAATGAGGATAAGTCTTATCAAATAAACGACAAATTAATCAATATTTTAATAATTTTAACCACTTGATTAAGTTAAATTTTGTTCACATTTATTAAATATTATTACTTTGGACATGAAACATTTACAGCACACTGATTATTTGCATAATTAGTAATTATGCAAAGTAGATATTTTAATATCTTTCAACTATTTTTGACATTAATTTCATCGGTTATCATTACTTAAAGGGCTGTACGCCCTTTTTTCTTAAACTAATTTCTTATCATAATGAACTTTATAAACAATAATGCCATTTGCTTGTATAAGAAATATAAAACTGTGGCAAAAATAACACATGCAATAGTTACGACAGTATACATTGCTACAATATTCATTTCCGTAAATATTGAATATTTTTTAAAAACGTCAATTAAGGCAACATGAGAAAGATAAAAAATATAAGATATAGTACCAGTTTTCGCTAATATAGGGTTGGATAAAAATTTCAAAAAAAACTCTTTCTTATAAAACAGCAAAATAATAAGGAAGGAAAACACAAAATAAATATTAAAATCACTTATATCTCCATTTCTTCTAAATGCAAGTAATTTTATAAATTCAATAATACATAATAATTCAAATACCATAAAAATAATGTTAATAACCTTTTTATTGTATTTATCCCAATTTGTTTTATTTATAAAATCAACAATAATATAAACAAATATCCCTACAGTTAACCCTAGCATACCTCTAATTACCCCAAAAGATAAAAAGTTTGCAAGTAATGGTTGTGAATGACCTGCTATAGAATTAAAGTTTGCAACTAAAACTAAAAGGGAAAGTATGCCTAAAGTAGGTATTATAAGAAACAATCCTTTTTCTTTAAAAAAGAAAACAAGACAATATATAAAGCAACCTAACCAAAATAACACAGAAACAAACCAAACCACTGAAAGTATGGATGGAATATTACTCATTCCACCAAACATCATCGCTTCAAGTAAAAATGTTTTTGATGGTTTATGTACATGAAATATTTTTAAAAAATAATATATAATAATTAAACAAAAGATAAATTCGGGATACAATCGCTTTATTCTCTCCCAAAAGAAAGAACTAACTCCACGATTATTTGCTGAATAGATAATATTAGAATAAAAAGACTTGGCCATTAGAAAGCCCGATAAAATAAAAAAACAATCAACAGCTAAGTGAGCTGTTCTGAAATATTTATTATATTCATATTCATTACCAAAAAATATTATTCCATTATGATGCCAGCAAATAAAAATAGCTAAAATAAATCTAAGGCTGTTAAAAGATAAAACAATTCCCATTATAAGTTTCTTATTACCAAAAAAGTGTTGGATTATAGGGATGTTTTTCTATAAGATCAAATGATTAATAGTATTACTCAGTTTTATTTGACATTTCAGTTAGTTTATAACTTTAAAAGAAGTGTCAGAAAGGAATCTAACAGCAAAATTATCAAACCTAAATTAGGGCTTTTAGTTTAGCGTATAAAATGGATTCGATTGAATTGATGCTTTGTGTTGGTAAGATTAACGAAGTAAAACTTAAAATAATATGGATTACAACAAGTGAAACTATTTTATATACAAAATTTTCATATCTATGACTACGTTAATCATCAGCTAACTGGTACATCTAAAGTAGAACTCTATTTTTTACACTAAGGGAAATGAATGGAGAGGAAACACTATCAAAGGTTAAGAAATATTTTTATTTAGATATCAATCACATGTTCTAATTTGCAAACAATATTACATTTGTGGCACAAAATTAAAAGACAGGTATAAATATATAACGATCTTAGAGAAACTTTTTTAAAAATATCGTTATTGGCGCACCCGAAGGGATTCGAACCCCTGACCGCTCGGTTCGAAGCCGAGTGCTCTATCCAGCTGAGCTACGGATGCTTGTAAGTTCGTAAAAAATGGTGCATCCGAAGGGATTCGAACCCCTGACCGCCCGGTTCGTAGCCGGGTACTCTATCCAGCTGAGCTACGGATGCGTATTAGATTTTAAAATGGTGCATCCGAAGGGATTCGAACCCCTGACCGCCCGGTTCGTAGCCGGGTACTCTATCCAGCTGAGCTACGGATGCATATTTTAATTTTTAAAATGGCGGTGAGAGAGGGATTCGAACCCTCGATGCAGCTTTTGACCGCATACTCCCTTAGCAGGGGAGCGCCTTCAGCCTCTCGGCCATCTCACCAAAACATTATGACTCTGCTTGAACAACAAAATCATAATGTGTGGCGCACATATTACGTTCTACAAAAAATAAGTCAAACATTTTTTTGCGAACACGTGCTGGTTGTTTATTTAGTGCCCAATATTACTCTTTGGGTTGAACTAATTCATCAACTTTGTCTTGTGATTGATGAATACGGTTGTAGATTTCTTCTCTATGAATAGAAACTTCTTTAGGTGCGTTAATACCGACTCTGACCTGATTACCTTTCACGCCCAAGACGGTAATAACAACATCGTCACCAATGATAAGTGTTTCACCTACTCTCCTAGTTAAAATTAACATTAGATCTCCTAATATCAGTTAAGTATATATCCAAACAATTTTAAGATATAGCTTCGTCAGCCTACTATCGAAGAGATAGAAAGACGTAATTTTACAGAAATACACTAATGTCTAATTAACAACACTGGAGTACTTCCGGCTAACTTGCTTGTAATTTATTACTGATTTCCTTTTTTACAGAAGATAACGCTTCTGGTAACGCCGAAAGATCCATTCCACCTGCTTGGGCGAAATCAGGCCGCCCACCGCCTTTACCACCTACTTTTAATGCTAATTGAGAAACTAATTCGCCAGCTTTAACAATGTTTAATAAATCATTGGTTACACCAGCAGCTAAATTGATTTTGCCATCATTGACAGCAGCTAAAATAATTACGCCAGTTTTTAATTGATTTTTGAGATCATCAATCATGGTACGTAACATTTTTGCCTCGACGTTATCAACCTTAGCAATTAGTAAGTTTTTATTATTGATTTCCACACATTGATTAAGCAATTGCCCACTTTGTTGGCTAGCTTGTTGGGCTTTTAACTGCTCTATTGCTTTTTCAAGTGTTTTGGTTTGATCGAGCAGTTGCTCAATTCGTGATAAAACAGCAGATTTATCACTTTTAACCAATTGTCCAATTTGATTTAGCAAATTGGATTCATGGTGTATATATTCCATCGCATTTTGACCTGAAGTAGCTTCAATACGACGTACTCCTGATGCAATACTTGACTCAGAAATAATTTTAAATAGTCCTATATCTCCAGTTCTATCAACATGTGTTCCACCGCAAAGCTCAATGGAGAAATCTCCCATAGTTAATACTCTTACAATATCTTCGTATTTTTCACCAAATAGCGCCATAGCACCTTTATTTTTAGCCTGATCAATAGGCATGAGTTCTATGTCTACTGGTAAATTACGTCGAATTTGTTGATTAACTAAATTTTCAATTTCTTCAATTTGTTCTGATGTAATCGGTTGATTATGTGAAAAATCAAACCGAAGATAGCTATCGTTAACTAATGATCCTTTTTGATGTACATGACTTCCTAAAATACGTTGTAACGCGGCTTGTAATAAATGTGTTGCAGAATGATTACGACGAATGCGTTCACGTATCTCTACATCGATTGCAGCTGTTACTATATCACCAACTTTCAATGATCCTTTGGTGACCTTACCTATATGACCAATGCTTTTACCATATTTCTGGCTGTCTGAAACGTTAAATACTAAATCGGCAGCGGTTAATACACCTTTATCGCCAACTTGACCACCAGATTCACCATAAAATGGTGTTTTATCTAATATGACAACAGCTTGATCACCGGCATTTATTGTTTCAACTTTGTTTCCATTTTGGAAGATTGCAATCACTTTTCCTGAAGCTTCGCTAGATTGATAACCTAAAAACTCTGTCTTATCATCAAGCTTAATCATATTGCTATAATCAACGCTGAATGAACTAGATTCACGAGCTCGTTTACGTTGTTCTTCCATGCATTGATTAAAGCCATTTTCATCAATAGTGATATTCTTCTCGCGACAAACGTCAGCGGTTAAATCTAATGGAAAACCATAAGTATCATAGAGTTTAAAAGCAATATCGCCAGGTAATACATTGTTAGTAATCTTACCTAACTCTTGGTCTAGTAAGAATAAACCCCGTTCTAATGTTTTTAAGAACTGCTCTTCTTCAGTTTTAAGTGTATTTTCAACTATCTTTTGATTATTTGCTAATTCATTAGCAGCACTTCCCATTACGTCAATTAATGGTTTAACTAGCTTATAGAAGAAAATATCTTTAGCACCTAACATATGTCCATGGCGTACTGCTCGGCGAATAATTCGACGTAATACATAACCACGCCCTTCATTTGAAGGTAGGACTCCATCAGAAACTAAAAAGGCGCAAGAACGTATATGATCTGCAATTACTCTTAATGATTTACTTTCTAAATCTTTAACTTGAATGATTTCAGCAGCAGCTTTTATTAATGTTTTAAACAGATCAATATCATAATTTGAATTGACATGTTGTAACACAGCTGCTATTCGTTCAAGCCCCATACCAGTATCAACTGATGGTTTAGGCAAAGGTTCCATAGTACCGTCAGCAAGACGGTTAAATTGCATAAAGACGAGATTCCAAATTTCAATAAATCTGTCACCATCTTCTTCTGCACTTCCAGGTGGTCCACCCCATATATGATCACCATGATCATAAAAAATTTCTGTACAAGGCCCACAAGGTCCTGTATCACCCATTTGCCAAAAGTTATCGGATGCATATGGTGCACCTTTATTATCGCCTATGCGGATGATACGCTCTTTAGGAATACCGATTTCATTTTCCCAAATAGCAAATGCTTCATCATCAGTTGCATAAACAGTAACAGTCAATCTGTCTTTTGGAAGATTAAACCATTTTTCACTGGTTAGTAGTTCCCAAGCAAAATGAATCGCATCACGTTTAAAATAATCGCCAAAACTGAAATTCCCAAGCATTTCAAAAAAAGTATGATGCCTAGCAGTATAACCTACGTTGTCAAGGTCATTATGTTTTCCGCCTGCTCGTACACAACGTTGAGATGTTGTTGCTCTGGTATAAGGTCGTTTATCAATACCAAGAAAAACATCTTTAAACTGATTCATTCCCGCATTTGTAAATAAAAGTGTTGGGTCATTGTGTGGAACAAGGGAACTACTTGCAACGATTTCGTGTCCTTTGCTATGGAAAAAGTCAAGAAAACTTTGACGAATTTCTGCAGTGCTTTTCATTTATGCTTCCATATTAAACGATAAATTTTTAGACATAGTAATATACCCGTTACAACTTAAGTTGAAAAGTAAATATTCTTAGTACAACGATTGATCTAGTTACTATTAATAAGTAATAAGGAATAAAATTAAAAGATCTTGAGAGCTTTTTACGTAATGGGTATTATCTAGGTAATATTGTAGGGACTATAATAATTTAAGTCAACAAACTATACGCAGTTTTTATATCAAGTTGTGTAAATCCTCGGGCCTTTAAAAATTGTATTACTTTTTGTTTTTGTTGATTATTTTTTGGTTCGATAAGTTTGAACTTTTTTAATAATTGATGACATGCAATTTTTGACCAATCAATATCAGCTAAAAGTAATAGCTCTCTACTAAGATCTGATGGCAAACCTCGCTGTTTTAATTCCAAGCTTATTTTATATTTTCCATAACCTTTATGAGCACGCATAAAGATATACTTTTCAATATACTGCTTATCATCCATCCAATGTTGATTAGTACAGTGTGCAATTACATGTTCTATTTCTGTTTTTAACTTATTTAGTTGTTCTGGATAATCATCTTTTGAGCAAGTAATTTTTTTGCTAAAAAATAATGTTAATTTTCGGCTAAGTTCGCATGATGAGTGATCACGCTGTGCAAGTAATTGCACAGCTTTATTTAAGATTAATTTATTGAGTTTTTTTTCCATTACTCAAAGCTTTCATCATCTGCCGAAACGTCTTCATCATCAGCAGAGAAAACAGCAGGACTATTTAACAATAAATCTCGTAATTTAGTTTCAAGTTCTTTGGCAATTTCAGGATGTTCTTGTAAAAACTTAATTGAATTTGCTTTACCTTGACCTACTTTCTCACCGTTGTAGCTATACCAAGCTCCAGCCTTATCGACTAATTTATGTTTAACACCTAAATCAATCAATTCACCTTCTTTAGAGATACCACATCCATAAAGGATTTGGAATTCCGCTTGTCTAAACGGCGCAGCTACTTTATTTTTAACTACTTTTACACGCGTATCACTACCAATAACATCTTCGCCTTCTTTTACCGCACCAGTACGACGAATATCTAAACGAACAGATGCATAGAATTTTAAGGCATTACCACCGGTAGTGGTTTCTGGATTTCCAAACATTACACCAATTTTCATACGAATTTGGTTAATGAAAACGACAAGACAATTTGCATTTTTGATATTAGCGGTTAATTTACGTAATGCTTGAGACATTAAGCGTGCTTGTAACCCCATGTGAGAATCGCCCATTTCACCTTCAATTTCTGCTTTTGGTGTTAATGCTGCAACTGAGTCCACAATAATCACATCAACTGCACCAGAACGAACTAATGCATCACAAATTTCAAGAGCTTGCTCTCCTGTATCAGGTTGAGAAACTAATAAATCATCGACTTGAACACCTAACTTAGCTGCATAGATAGGATCTAAAGCATGTTCAGCATCGATAAATGCACAGGTTTTACCTTCTTTTTGTGCTTGAGCAATAACAGATAATGTTAATGTTGTTTTCCCTGATGACTCCGGACCAAAAATTTCAACAATTCTTCCCATTGGTAAGCCGCCGATACCTAATGCAATATCTAACCCTAAAGAACCTGTTGAAACCGCATCTACGTCTAGTGTCTGAGTATCACCTAAACGCATTATTGAACCTTTACCAAATTGTTTTTCGATTTGGCTTAATGCTGCAGAAAGTGCACGTTGTTTGTTTTCATTCATATAATAAAATTCCAATAAGTAAGGATATTGGGGTACATTATACTGTATTGTTATACAGTATCAAGTTTTTTTTATAAACATTCATAAATTAGTTAACTCTGTGAAATTGGTCACAAAATTTATTAATTTTTTGCAGAATTTGTTTATGATCTAGTGCTGAAAAAGATATTGAATTATTTAAAAAGGTGACTAAAAAATAGATCTTTTAAAAAATGAGAATAATCAAATTAAGGTAATTTAATTAGGTAATACTTTCATAAAAAAAGACCATTTGGTATGATGATAGAAATAAATTTTAGTCGTTATTGATGTATTAAATTAATTGCCTCAACATATTATAATCATTGAAGATTTTTATACCTAAATGTTATGCTAATCAAAAACATCTTTATAGCTTAAAATATAAATAAAGGAAAATAATGACCACTGATAGTCAAGACTATGTATTGTGTTCTCATTGTGATTTGGTCATCGAATTAGCTGATGTTGCAGTTGGCCACAAAGCTGTTTGTCCACGATGTAATACAATATTATTTAAAAACAATGTCAATATGAAGTTTAGAGCGGCAATGTATGCAATTTGCTCTCTAATTATGCTCATTGTTGCTTGTGGTTTTGTTTTTATTGATAT
Organism: Gilliamella sp. B3023; assembly: GCF_026536845.1. Lineage (NCBI taxonomy): Bacteria > Pseudomonadati > Pseudomonadota > Gammaproteobacteria > Orbales > Orbaceae > Gilliamella > Gilliamella sp. B3023. The sequence continues at coordinate 45,549 of NZ_JAFNNH010000002.1, read as the reverse complement.
CAATTTAGTTGGTAATGTCAATGGCGTAAGTGTGCTGGACATTCCAAGAATACTTTTTATTGATAAATATAGTTATATTTCAGCATTATTTATTTTTTTCGTATTAGTCTTTCCATTACTCAATTTATCAATTATTGCCTTACTTTGTTCAAATATTAATTTAACCAAATATCGGAAAAGAGATTTACTTATTGTTTATGAAAAAATCCAACATTGGTGTATGCCTGAAATATTTTTAACTGGCATATTAGTTAGTTTCGTTAAATTAATGAGTTATGGCAATATTGGTGTGACTAGCACATTTTGGGCATTTTGTTTATTCGTATTCTTTTATATTAAAGCTTTAGTTATCTTCACTCCGGGTAAAATCTGGAATGAAATTCATCGAAGTGATTTTTCAATAAAAGCATTAGAAGTTGGTGAAACGGGAATTTCTCAAAATATAAAATTGTGTCAATGTTGCCATGCAATCGTCCCTGTTGAGTATGCCAAATGCCCAAGATGTAAACAAAAAAGCCAAGTAAGAGGGCGAGATAAAATACAATGGACAATTGCATTATTGGTAACTTCATTAATAATTTATATTCCCGCTAATTTATTCGGAATTATGATCACAGTTGTATTTGGCTCAGCGTCGACCTCAACTATTATGGATGGTGTTATCTATATGTGGCAGTCAGGGGATGTGCCGGTGGCATTAGTTATCTTTTCCGCAAGCGTGGTTATTCCAATTTTAAAGATTATTTCACTCAGCTGGTTATGTTATTTTGCTTTAGCCGTGAAAGATAAAAATAAACATAATTGCTTAAAAATGAAGAAATTATATAATGCGGTAGAATTTATTGGTAAATGGTCAATGATAGATATCTTTGTTGTTTCTGTAGTTTGTTCTTTAGTTAGAAACCAACAAATGATGGGAGTTTATCCTGATATTGGTGTTACTTTTTTCGCAACCGTCGTCATCATTACTATGATTGCATCCCAAAAATTTGATCCACGCTTACTTTGGGATCGAAATCGAAAATAGAACAATAGGAATAATATGGCAACCTCAAGAAAATTAGCAAAAATAATTAAAATCCGAGCAATTTCTGCAATATGGATTATTCCCATAGTAACCGCCGTTGTTGGATTATGGATTATCTATGCCCACTTTGCTGATAGAGGCACATCTTTTACCTTATTAGCCAATGATGCAAATGGCATTGTTGCAGGTAAGACTGTAATCAAAAATCGTAGCGTTGACGTTGGTATAGTTGATGAAGTGACATTATCTGATGACTACAAGAAAGTCGTCGTAAAAGGTCGAATTTATAATGATATGGAGCCATTGTTAAAAAATGACTCAATTTTTTGGGTAGTTAAACCTGAAATTGGCCGTGATGGTGTGACAGGGCTTGGCACTATTTTATCTGGTGTATATATTGAACTGGTCTCAGGCAACGATACGCATAGTTTCAAAAATAACCCATTTATTCTATCTGATACACCACCGTTATCTGATCCAAGTATAAAAGGAATTCGCTTAAATTTAGAAAGTGACCAAAGTGGTGTAGTACCTCGTGGTGCAAAAGTGATGTTCCGTGGTTATCAAGTCGGTAATGTTGAAACGTCCTTATTTGATGTCGATGCTCGTAAAATGAAATATCAAGTTTTTATAACCAAACCTTATGATGCATTAGTTACCGAAAATGTACGCTTTTGGAAAGAGGGTGGTATCAATTTATCTTTATCATCACGTGGAGCAAGTCTTGAAGTTCCTTCGTTAGATGTTCTAATGTCTGGTGGAATCAGCTTTGATTTACCAGATGGCGCGAAATTAGGCGAACCGGCTAAGCAACATGATGTCTATAAATTATATGAAGATAGAAAATCGATTCAAGATTCACAGTACACTGAATATAAAGAATTTCTAATTATGATTACTGATTCCATATCGGGATTAGCCGAAGGTGCGCCAGTGGAATATCATGGTATAAGATTGGGTACAGTGAGTAAAGTACCGTTTTATACCACAGAAATGTTAAAAGAAAGATCAATTCTCAACCAAAAAGTACCAGTATTAATCAGAATAGAGCCTGATCGTCTATCAGAATTAGTTGATGATAAGATCGATATAGCAGCTTTGATAAAAGATGAACAAAAAAATGGACTAAGAGCATCATTAAAAACGTCCAATATGTTTACTGGTGCGCTTTATATTGATCTAGATTTTTATCCTGATTTAAAAAATAAATACAATATAAAATTAGCTAACCAATATGGTTACGATACTATCGAAACAACATCAACAGGATTTGCTCAAATTCAAGCAAAAATATTGCAATTACTCGACAACTTTAACAGTTTACCGTTGAATAACACGATGACACAATTTAATAAATCATTAGAATCAAGTGAAAAACTAATGAATTCATTAAATCAAATTATGGCGAGTAAAGAGATGCAAGCTATGCCGAAGGATTTACAAAAGGCAATTCGTTCATTACACGAGACCATGAAAGGGTTGCAACCGGGATCTGAACTTAACACACAAATGATCGAAAGTTTACAGAAAATTCAACTAATGATGGATGAGCTGACTCCTTTACTTAACACATTAAATAATAAAAGTAATGCATTGATTTTCTCAGCGCCAAATAAAAAAGACCAAGAACCCAAAGCCAGAGGTAAGAAATAATGGTTAAATTAATTCGAACGCTAAAAGTTACGATATTGGTGACATTATTAGGAACTATAATTGGTTGTTCATCAAATGCACCGAGTAAAAGTTATTTTCAATTAACTAGTAATTTGACTGGCTCAAGAATGACACAAACTACAGATCATTTTATTTGGATTGAGTCCATTGAGGTAGCTAGTTTCTTAAATAAACCCGGTATTGTCCTGCAAACACAGGACATAAAATATGTCACAGCAACTAATCATTTATGGGCATCAACGCTGTCTCAACAACTTGCCGATCGATTGTCACAAGACTTAACTCAAATTTTGCCTAATTATTTGGTGTCAACTAAATCAATTACCACGCCAACTTTTACAGTTAAACTTTTTATTGATGGTTTCCATGGCGGTTATAATGGCGATGCAATCATAAAAGGACGCTGGGTAGTGACAGATAAGAAAGGTAAAATCGTAACTAAAGCTATTGAACGTCATGTTCCACTTGCAACAAATGGTTATGATGCTTTGGTAAAAGCCTTATCCGAAGGCTGGCAAAATGAAGAATTAGACTTTGCAAATTCAATTAAACATTAATACTTACTAAACATTCCGTCAATATGATGACGGAATGTTCTCTGCTCTTAATTTCAGATCATCAAAACTGTGCTTTTAATTTATCTAATATTTGGTCTTTAATTTCAACCCATCCTCGCACACTATTAATAAATGCTATTTTCTCGGCTTGCAAAATATCTTGTTTGACAATCTTTTGCTCGGTTAATTGATGATTATCCAAATAATACTGTCGCATAGTACCCGCAAGTAAACCCGAAGTCATAGTTGGTGTTACCCACTTTTCATTAATCAACAACGCAATATTACCATTAACAAACTCAGTGATTTCATCATATTGATTATAATTGATATATTCTTGCCCAGCTGCTAATTCAGGAAAGTGTTGTCGATTAGTCGTTTTATGATAGAGAAAAGCGTTTTCCTTATCGACACATTTGGGTGCAAAATCAAGCTTATCAATCACCATTGAGTGAGTAAGTTTATCGAGACTTATTTTTGCTTGGCCATATTTAGGTTGCAGAAGCCTAATTTTATATCTTCCTGATGAATGAGTTTTTGCTAAATTAGTCAATGTCTGTTTAATTGTTTGAATATCACATTCAAAATCAAAATAACTTGTTGAATTTATCAACCTATCTAAATGCATATCAAGCAAAACCAACTCGCCATCTTTAAGCAATAATGTTTCAATAATATATTCAGGAATAGTCAGCGTTCGATTTAAGATAGCTGTTTTAGCTAAAATCTCATGATATTCATCATCAGCAGTTGAATCCCATGTAATGCCACCACCAACACCATAATTCAACTGTTGATTATGTATGGTTAAAGTTCGTATTGGAATATTAAATACTGCCTTTTTCATTAAAGGTTCTACATAACCAATCGTGCCACAGTAAACCCCGCGGGCCGAGTTTTCAATATCACTAATGATTTGCATGGTACTTGATTTGGGCGCACCAGTAATTGAACCACACGGGAACAGCGCTTGAAATAGCTGATACAAACTTATATTTTCTTTTACGGTTGCTTGAATAGTTGAAGTGAGTTGCCAGACAGTCGGATACTTTTCTGCTGTAAATAAATGTGGAACGGTTACTGAACCTGGCACTGATATTTTGCTTAAATCATTACGAAGTAAATCAACAATCATCATATTTTCAGCAAGATTTTTTTCTGACTTCAACAGCGCCACTTGTTGTTTATCTTGGTCAGAATTTAAACCTCGTGCTGCTGTTCCTTTCATCGGTTTAGTTGTAATGGTTCTATCTTCTAATTTAAAAAATAGCTCAGGGGAGATAGATAAAATATGATAATTTTCAAATTCAATATAGGCACAATAATTTGCCTGATTATTTTTTTGTAGAAAATGATAATAATCTAAAGGATCACCATTGAATGGAGCGTTAAATTGAATGGTATAGTTGGTTTGATAAGTATTGCCTAATTCAATTTGTGATCGAATATAACTAATTTTCTGCTGATATTCGTCAATATTAGTGTCACAAGACAATTCAAAATATTCGGGTAAAGCGCATTCAGTATGAGCTATTGTTGTATAGCTCTCAAAAATACCAAAAAAAAGTAAAGGTAAATCCTGGTCTGACTTTGTGACTATTTTGGTCTTATTTGACTCATTAAAGCTCATAGCGCTTTCATAAGCAAGATAACCGCAAGCAAAATAACCTTGTTGTATAAACTCTTCTATCTCATCAATATGTTTTTTTATTGAGTGATAATCAGATGACTTTATAATTTTTATTGGATCACAAAAATATTTACGTTGCCCCTCAAAATCGATATAAATTTTCATGCTTATTGCTCACTAACAAAATTGCTTATCATTTTTAAACCAAATTCAGTCTTGATCGCTTCAGGGTGGAATTGTACAGATTCGATAGGTAATGTTTTATGTCGTAACCCCATAATCAACCCTTGTTTATTAGTAGCAGTGATTGTTAAAGGTGACTCATTTGACGAATTTTGTACAATTAACGAATGATATCTTACAACAGACAGAGGATTTTTAATTCCAGAAAATAATCCCTTTTCATCATGAATGATCTCATCAATTTTTCCATGCATGGGTACAGGTGCTTTAATAATCGAGAATCCAAAATATTGAGCAATCGCTTGATGGCCTAAACAGATACCAAGTATTGGACATTTATTCTCAAAAGCCTGAATTGCTGACAACGATATCCCAGCATTATCTGGCGTACCTGGCCCTGGGGAAATTACCATTTTAGAAAACGACAATTGTTTTAATTCATCAATAGATTTTTCATCATTTTTGATGACCATAACCTTCGCGCCAGCACGGCACAGGTAATCATATATATTAAATGTAAATGAATCATAGTTATCAATCAGAAGAATCAAAATTATATCCAATACTTATTACTTTAAAAAATGAAGGTTTGAAATGTGACAGATGATTCTATTATAAAAAGGGATATCACATAAAGCAGTTTATATATAAGCTTTCAAAAACCCCGTTCCTCAACTTTTTTTTAAATTTTGAGGAACGGGGTTTTTGAATGTAATTTAAGAAAAAAATTTAACTTAGGGGATCAAAATCATGTATAAAATTGCATGATATATAAAATAAATGATGTTCCTCTTTCAATAACTTTCAATGCATTACATATGCCATCTTTTATTTAAACTTCTGTGAAGCGCGTTATAAAAGCTCCTTTTTTCTTTGAGATATTTCTTCGTAATGTGATCTCTCTCACAAAAATATACTAATCTACTTGTATGGTAGTATTTAATCGATTAATTTGTAGTTACACAATTTATTTTCGAGGTATTTAATGAAAATTGTAAAAGCAGAAGTTTTTGTTTGTAGTCCAGGAAGGAATTTTGTCACATTAAAAATAACGACAGATAGCGGCGTATATGGAGTAGGTGATGCGACGCTCAATGGACGTGAGCTTTCCGTCGCATCATATCTTAAAGATCATCTTTGCCCACAATTAATAGGGCGAGATGCCAGTCAAATAGAAGATATTTTTCAATATTTCTATAAAGGTGCCTATTGGCGTCGTGGACCTGTGACGATGTCAGCAATATCAGCCATAGATATGGCGTTATGGGATATCAAAGGTAAAGTTGCCAATATGCCACTTTATCAATTATTAGGTGGAGCTTCTCGCACTGGTGTAATGGTGTATTGCCATACCACAGGTAAAGATATTGAAGAAGCGTTAGATGATTATGCTAAACATAAAGAAATGGGCTTTAAGGCCATTCGAGTGCAGTGTGGCATACCAGGAATGAAAACCACCTATGGTCAAAGTAAAGGTAAAAACTTAGCTTACGAACCAGCAACACGAGGTAACTATCCTGAAGAACAGTTTTGGGCTACCGATAAATATCTTGATTTCACACCAAAATTATTTGAGGCAGTAAGAAATAAATTTGGTTTTAACGAACATTTATTGCATGACATGCACCATCGTTTAACACCGATTGAAGCAGCTCGATTTGGTAAAAGTGTTGAAGACTATCGCCTATTTTGGATGGAAGACCCAACACCAGCGGAAAATCAAGAATGTTTCCGTTTAATTCGCCAACACACCGTAACACCAATTGCCGTAGGTGAAGTATTTAACAGTATTTGGGACTGTAAACAGTTAATTGAAGAACAGCTTATTGACTATATCCGAACCACAATAACCCATGCAGGCGGTATAACTCATATGCGTCGAATAGCTGATTTTGCGTCGCTTTATCAAGTTCGAACAGGCTCTCATGGACCATCAGATTTATCACCAATCTGTCATGCAGCTGCACTTCATTTTGATATGTGGGTACCTAACTTTGGTGTTCAAGAATTTATGGGTTACTCAGAGCAAATGCTAGAAGTCTTCTCACCAAACTGGACCTTTACTGATGGTTATATGCACCCAAGTGACAAACCAGGTTTAGGTATCGATTTTGATGAAAAACTAGCAGCAAAATATCCATACAACCCCGCTTATTTGCCAATTGCTCGTTTAGAAGATGGCACGTTGTGGAATTGGTAATTTAATTATAAAGCGAACTAAAGGAGTTTATATGTCAGCTACAGGAATTCAAGAAGAAAAAGAAAGACGTAACATGATAAAGCGAGTGGCTGTTGCATCATCAATTGGTACAGCTGCAGAATATTATGACTTTTTTGCCTATGGAACTGCTGCGGTATTATTTTTTGGGCAATTGTTTTTTCCAAGTGATGACCCATTTATTAGCACACTTGCAGCTTTTGCTACTTACGCGGTTGGCTTTTTTGCGAGACCAATTGGTGGTATCGTATTTGGTCACATGGGCGATAAAGTAGGGCGTAAAAAAGCATTAGTAATTACTATTCTGATTGTAGGTTTAGGTACATTTGTGATCGGGTTGCTACCAACTTATGCTTCAATTGGCTGGTGGGCACCAGTGATTTTAATCTTGATCCGTGTATTACAGGGGTTTGGTGTCGGAGGTGAGCAGGCAGGAGCAGTACTTATGACTGCGGAATATTCACCACCTAAAAAACGTGGTTTCTTTTCAAGCTGGGTTCAAATCGGTGCACCATTAGGATTCTTATTGCCATCAGCATTATTTGCGTTATTAACATCAATTCTTTCTGAAGAACAAATGTTGAGTTATGGTTGGAGAATTCCCTTCTTATTAAGTTTGCTCTTAGTTGTACTTGGTTTATTTATTCGTTTACGAATTGATGAGTCACCTGTGTTCGAAAAAATTAGAGAAACTAAAGCAGTTGAATCTTCAATGCCTTTAAAAGATGTTATGAAAAATTATCCAGGAATTGTTATCAAAGGTGTTGGCGCTAAGCTCATCGAAGCATGTTCATTTGCAATGTTCACTGTTATTGTTCTAGCATATGTAAATGTAAATAATTTAACTAAAAGCTATGTACTAGACGCAATTATCGTTGCAGTTGTTATAGAGATTTTCACAATTCCTTTGATGGGGGCAATCTCTGATAAAATAGGAAGGAAAAAAGTTTATATACTTGGTGCATTGATACAAGTTATCTTTATTGTTCCGTTTTTCTTAATGATAAACACACAAAACTATTTATTGATTCAACTTGCAATGATTATAGTGTTACCTATTGGACATGCAATGTGTTATGCTCCACAAGCTTCATTCTTCCCAGAATTATTTCCAACAGCGATCCGTTGTAGTGGTATAGCCTTAATTTGGCAAGTAGGTTCTTTAATTGGAAGTGGTATATTAGGTCTATGTGCCGTGAAAATTCTTCAGATTTGTAACGGTCATTATACTGGTTTAGCACTTTATGTTGGTTTTTTAGGTGTTGCATCTATAATTGGTATTGCATTATTACCAGAAACAGCACCAAACAAAATCAAAAAAGAATATCAACAATGGATAGCAAAATAATGATATTTTAATTAGAGATTTATTATGAGATTATCAAATCAAACTTTATCACAACTACCTAAGGAGGTAGTTGTCCCTACTTATGATAGAAACAAAATTAAAACCAAAATTGTTCATCTTGGTTTTGGGGCATTTCATCGTGCTCATCAAGCTATCTATGCAGATATATTGGCTACGCAATATGATAGCGATTGGGGATACTGTGAAGTTAACTTGATTGGTGGTGAAGCACAAATTCAAGATTTAAAACAACAAGATTGCTTATTTAGTGTGTGTGAAATGTCTTATGATAATTGGAATACTCGTGTTGTAGGTATTGCAAAAGAAGCATTACATGCAGATGTTGATGGAATTGAGAAAGTCTTAGATGTGATGACTCGTCCAGAAATTGCAATTGTGTCAATCACTGTAACCGAAAAAGGTTATTGCTATCTACCATCAACATCATCAATTGATACTAATAATCCATTAATTATTCATGATGTAACTAATCCACATACACCTAAATCTGTTCCAGGCGTCATTGTGGAAGCTTTACGTTTACGTAAAGAGCAAGGATTAAAACCTTTTACAGTTATGTCTTGTGACAATATGCCTGAAAATGGACATGTTACTCGTAATGTTGTTTTAGCCTTGGCTAAGCAGCGTGATGAAAGTTTAGCGCAATGGATTGAGGATAATGTTACTTTCCCATCAACAATGGTTGATCGAATTGTACCTGCGGCAACGCCAGAAACGATGGCTAAAATAAAAAAACAACTTGGTGGTATTGATGATCCGGCAGGTATCGCTGGTGAACCATTTAGACAATGGGTGATTGAAGATAATTTTGTGGCTGGTCGTCCAGAGTGGCAAAAAGCAGGGGCAGAATTAGTTAATGATGTATTGCCTTATGAAGAGATGAAATTACGCATGTTAAATGGTAGTCATTCATTTTTCGCTTATTTAGGTTATTTAGCTGGTTATATGCATATTGATGAATGTATGCAAGATCCTAATTATGTTAAAGCAGCTAGGCATTTAATGTTAAATGAGCAAGCAACTACATTACGGGTAAAAAATGTTGATTTGTCAGCTTATGCTGATTCATTACTAGATCGATATCGCAACACCGGTTTAAAACATCGTACATGGCAAATCGCAATGGACGGAACATTAAAGCTTCCACAACGTATGCTTGATTCTGTTAGATATCATTTAGCTAATGGTACACCATTTGATTGTTTAGCTTTAGGTGTTGCAGCTTGGATGCGTTATGTTAGTGGTGTGGATGATAGTGGTAACGTTATTGAAGTTTGCGATCCAGCAGCCGAGAAATTAAAAGAGTTGGTTTTAAATAGTTCAGATAATCAAGATCGAGTTAATGCACTGTTATCTTTAAAACATGTTTTTGGAGAGGATCTACCCCAAAATCCATTGTTTATTGAACAGGTAACTAAAGCTTATCTTTCTTTAAGAGACATAGGAGCAAAAGAGACCGTTAAACAAATAACTCAAAATTTTTAATTCCACTAACAATAATTAATAAGCCAAGTGCAATCATCTTTAGATGATTGCACTTTTATTATTAAATAAAAAACTTTTCTTATATTCAAAAATCCCCTATATTCTCTTTTATTGTAATTTGTTTTTTGAAAGTGATATATGTTCAAATCGGAAGCGTTAACTACCTCAGAACCTGTTAATCAACAAATATATCGCCAATTAAGAAAGGCAATCATCACTTGCCGAGTATTACCAGGTGTTTTATTGTCTGAAAAAGATATTTCGGGTCAGTTTAATGTTTCACGCCAACCCGTTCGTGAAGCTTTTATTAAACTAGCAGAAGCTGGATTGGTCCAAATTCTTCCACAACGTGGAACTTTTGTAACGAAAATATCAGTTAAAAAAGTAATTGATGGTCAATTTATTCGTGATGCAGTTGAGTGTGCAATTATTAAACGTGCTGCACAAGAAATTAATGATTCAGATCTTTTATTACTTGAAAAAAATCTAAAAGAACAAATTGACGCCAACAAGTGTAAAGACATTAGTTATTTTCTTGAAAAAGATGATGAATTTCATCAGATTATAATGAATGTTATTGATTGCCCCATGGCATGGGAAACCGTCGAAAATATCAAAGCAATGATGGACAGGGTAAGATACCTTACTTTAGAAGATATATCCCCACCAGAAGACCTAGTTAAACAGCATGGAAAAATCGTTATTGCGCTAAAAAATCATGATCCTGAAATGGCTGCACTTGCACTTCATGAGCATTTATCAACTATATTAAAAACGATAAAAATAGTATCACAACAGCATAATGAATGGTTTGTTGATTGATCATTTTATTAAATAAACAAACTAATTCGCGATTTCAATTTTTAAATTAAGCTTAGTTTATCGAGTGAGACTTTTTAGTATGATAAAACAAGTTATAATTAGAGTATCTGGTCGTGTTCAAGGGGTAGGGTTCCGTTTTTTTACCTATCAACAAGCAGTTAAGTTAGGATTAGCGGGTTATGTTAGAAATTTAGATAATGGTGACGTTGAGTTAGTTGCTAAAGGGGACGATTTAATAATATCTAAGTTAATACAGTGGATTGAAAGAGGTGGTCCTACATCCGCACGAATAACTGGTATTGATGTTTCAGAACAGCCCCCCAAAAATGATTTAACTTCTTTTAATGTTAGATATTAATTTACTAAAAAATAAAGTAAAATAAGGCAATTTTTGGGTGATTTGTAATAAAGGTCTACTTTTATTAGTGATTAACTTTATTTACATAATTAACGTAAACTATGAATAAAAAAAATTTAATCTGTATCCTACTCCTTATTCTGATAATTGGTATTTATTCTGTTTACCAAACAGAAGATAGTGTTTCGGTCGCACCATCAAACGCAAATTCGCCTGATACACCCATTTATCAAAGTGATGAGATGATAACCAATGTCTATGATTTATCAGGCACTATGGTATATAAAATTGCTTCAAGCAAAGTAAAACATTTTGATAGCAATGAAAATACAGATTTTGATTTACCTAATGTCACGCTTTACGATCAGGAACATGCCGCGACTTGGCATATTCAAGCAAAACGTGCAACATTGACTAATGATAAATTAATCTACCTTTATCAAGATGTACAATTAACAAATTTATCACCTGATTCACAATTACAGCAAGTATTGACAGATAACGCAGTGGTCGATTTAAAAACACAACTTGTCACATCAAATGATCCTGTAAAAATAAAAGGGATTGGCTTTTTATCGACGGGGACAGGGTTAGTTGGCGATTTAAGAGAAAAGACGGCAAATATACTTGAGAATATAAAAACCTATTATAATACTGAGGCACAATAAAAAATGAGATTGAGAAAACAAGCAATTTATCCATTATTTTTTATGTTATATGTATCATTTGCTTGTTTTGCAAATGAGCCTAATTTTGAAGCGTCTTCCCCTCAAAAAGATCAAAAGATGGTTGTTAATGATAAACCTATTACAATTGATGCAGATAACCAACAAATCGATATTGAAAAAAATATTATTACCTTTAGTGGTAATGTACAGATTGTTCAGGAAGGTCTTACCATTTGGGCTGATAAGGTTGTTATAACCGATATGCAAGACTCTACCAAACAAAAAATTACTGGATATGGTAACCCTGTAAGATATAAGCAAATTATGCCTAAAAATAATAAAGTTGTAACAGGTCATTCATCACAAGTTATTTATGATGTGAAAGAAAGTAATATTGTACTACAAGGTGATGCGGAGCTTATTCAGCAAGATAACCGTATAAAAAGTCCGATCATTACTTATGATGTCAAAAAACAACGAATACTTGCGCAGCCGGGTAATTCAGGACGGGTGAAATCTACTATCATCCCAAGTCAAGTTAAAGAGATGAATAAATAAAATGTCAATTTTAAAAGCTGAAAACCTCGCAAAAGTTTATAAAAAACGACGTGTTGTTGAAGATGTAAGTCTTACCGTCAATTCTGGTGAAATTGTTGGTTTACTTGGTCCTAACGGTGCGGGTAAAACTACTACTTTTTATATGGTAGTTGGCATTGTGACTTTAAATGCAGGAAGAATCTATCTTGATGATCATGATATCAGTATTTTACCATTACATGAGCGTGCTCAAAAAGGTATTGGTTATCTACCTCAAGAAGCCTCAATATTTAGAAAATTATCTGTTATAGACAATATTATGGCTATTTTAGAAACACGCCAAGATATTGACAAAAATGAAAAATTAAATCGAGCAGAAGAGTTACTTGAAGAATTTCATATCACACATATTCGAGACAATATAGGCCAATCTTTATCAGGCGGTGAAAGACGAAGAGTTGAAATTGCTCGAGCTTTAGCTGCTAATCCAAAATTTATTTTACTTGATGAACCATTCGCTGGGGTTGATCCGATTTCTGTTATTGATATCAAAAATATCATTAAACATCTACGAGATCGTGGGTTAGGAGTATTAATTACAGATCATAATGTCCGCGAAACGCTTGATGTTTGTGAACGTGCCTATATAGTAAATAAGGGACATTTAATTGCTGAAGGTACGCCAGATAGCATATTAAATAATGAATATGTAAAACGTGTTTACTTAGGACATGAATTCAGATTATAGATTATGATGAAACAAGGGTTACAACTGAAGGTATCGCAACAGTTGTCAATGACGCCACAATTGCAACTGGCGATTCGAATGTTGCAATTGTCTACATTAGAATTACGACAAGAAATTCAAACCGCACTTGAAAACAATCCACTATTAGAGGTTGCTGATCAATACGATGAGATCAATGTTGAAGAGCATGAGCCTAGCGAAAATATTGATACTCGTGAAGCACTCGATAGTCAAGAAATCCCAGAGGATATTCCTTTAGATGCAACTTTAGATGATATCTATACTGCAGGCACACCATCAGGAACCTATTCAGATTATCGTAATGATGAGTTACCTATCTATCAAGGTGAAACACACGAAACCTTGCATGATTATTTAAATTGGCAATTAGATTTAACGCCTTTTAGTGAGGTAGATCGTGCAATTGCGCTATCCATTATTGAAGCAATAGACGAAAGAGGTTACCTGACTGTTTCAACTGAAGAAATTTTAGAGGAACAAGGTAATAATGAAATTGAGCTTGACGAGGTTGAAGCTGTATTAAAGCGAATTTGGCATTTTGATCCCATCGGGGTTGGAGCAAGAACATTACAAGAATGTTTATCTATTCAAATCCAACATGTAACACCACCGGCGTTAGTAAAAGAGATCATCAATGACAATTTAGATTTATTAGCAAGTCATGATTACCGGACACTGAAAAAACGATTAAATGCTTCTGATGAGCAACTAAAAGAAGCTATTAACTTTATTCAACATTTACAGCCTTATCCGGGTGATTCTGTTAATACCACGCCACCTGATTATGTTATTCCGGACGTTGTAGTGAAAAAAATTGATGGTAAATGGATAGCAGAATTAAATAATGATACTGTTCCAACGCTACGTATTAATCAACACTATGCTGCGATGGAAAAAGTCAGCAATGAACATGACAGCCAATATATTCGCTCACATTTACAAGACGCTAATTGGTTTATAAAAAGTGTCGAGAATCGTAACGAGACGTTATTAAAAGTTAGTCAATTTATTGTTGAGCATCAACAAGACTTTTTTGAAAATGGCGCTGAATATATGAAGCCAATGATTTTATCTGATGTTGCTGAAGCTATAGATATGCATGAATCGACTATTTCACGAGTGACAACGCAAAAATATTTACAATGCCCAACCGGTATTTTTGAGTTAAAATTCTTTTTCTCAAGTCATGTTAACACTCAATCCGGTGGGGAAGCCTCTTCCACAGCAATTCGGGCATTAATTAAAAAATATATTTCAGATGAAGATTCTAAAAAACCTCTGAGTGATAGTAAATTAGTCTCACTCCTTGAAAATCAAGGTATCATAATTGCTCGCCGTACAGTGGCCAAATATCGTGAAGCGTTATCAATACCTCCATCAAGCCATCGAAAACAACTTTAACTTAATTCTTAATATTTAGTCATCACACCTTAAGTGATAACTTAACTGATAAGCAATAAACCATTTATCTAATTGAATTTATTAATATAAAACTCAGTGATTACAAGTATAGCTTTGGTTAGTTATTTATATGAAGTGTAGTTGAAAGTTTATTTAAGAAGTAGTGTGAGATATCATCGCTTAAACAACAATAAGCGATGATATTTTCATAAAGATTTTAAGCTAAAAATGTTGGAATCTTATGTTCAAAGGCACTGATTGCATCTTCATGTTGAAGTGTTAAACCGATATTATCTAGTCCATTTAACAAACAATGGCGTTTAAAAGCATCAATTTTAAAAGGATATTGTTTATCTCCAGCAATGACAACTTCGTTAACCAAATCAATAGTAAACTCAATTCCTTCGTTGGCTTCTACAATCTTGAAAAGCTCATCAACATCTTCTTCAGGTAGATTCACTAACAATAGTTGATTATTGAACGAGTTATTATAAAAAATATCGGCAAAACTCGATCCTATAATAGTTTTAAAACCATAATCTGTTAATGCCCATGGAGCGTGTTCACGAGAAGATCCACAGCCAAAGTTTTCACGAGCTAATAAAATACTCGCACCCTTGTAACGAGGTTTATTTAACACAAATTCAGGGTTTGGTTGTTTACCGGCATCATCTAAAAATCGCCATTCATGAAATGCATGTTGTCCAAATCCTGTACGAGTAACTTTCTGTAAGAATTGTTTAGGAATAATGGCATCAGTATCCACATTTGCAGCATCTAAAGGAACGACTAATCCAGTATGTTTTGTAAATTTCGCCATGACAAGTCTCCTTAAAATGGTTTGCGAATATCAGTAAAATGACCAGTAATGGCAGCAGCCGCCGCCATTGCAGGGCTAACTAAATGTGTTCTGGCATCACGTCCTTGTCGTCCTTCGAAATTACGATTACTGGTTGATGCACAGCGATCGCCAGGAGCTAACTTATCATCATTCATCGCTAAACACATTGAACATCCTGGTAAACGCCATTCAAAACCTGCATCGATGAAAATTTTGTCTAATCCTTCAGCTTCCGCTTGTTCACGTACAGGCCCAGAACCTGGAACAACCAAAGCTTGAACGCCATCAGCTACTTTACGTCCTTTGGCGACTTTTGCCGCAGCACGAAGATCTTCGATACGAGAATTCGTGCAAGAGCCAATAAACACTTTATTGATCTTAATATCAGACATCTTAGTACCAGCAGTTAAACCCATATAAGCTAACGCACGTTCAGCAGACTGTTTTTCAATCGGATCAGAAAAATCTTGTGGATTTGGAACTTGCTTATCAATGGCGGTTACTTGACCAGGGTTAGTTCCCCAAGTTACTTGTGGAGCAATATCTTTAGCTTCCAAAGTTACAATCGTATCGAAATGTGCACCTTCATCTGTTTTTAAGGTTTTCCAATAAGCGACTGCTTGCTCAAAATATGTCCCTTTAGGCGAAAATTGTCGACCTTTCAAATATTCAAATGTGATTTCATCCGGTGCAACCAGTCCAGCTTTGGCACCCATTTCAATCGCCATGTTACATAATGTCATTCGACCTTCCATTGACAAAGATGTAATTGCTTCCCCGCAAAATTCAACTACATGGCCAGTACCACCAGCGCTCGTTGTTTTGCCAATGATGGCTAAAATAATATCTTTAGCAGTTATGCCACTGGCTACTTTGCCTTTTACTTCAATTTTCATGGTTTTAGCCCGACCTTGTTTTAAGGTTTGGGTAGCTAAAACATGTTCAACTTCTGATGTCCCAATACCAAAAGCTAATGCACCAAAAGCACCATGCGTTGCAGTATGTGAGTCACCACACACAATGGTCATACCAGGCAATGTCATGCCTTGTTCAGGTCCAACAACATGAACGATACCTCGTAATGGACTTTGTAAACCATATAAAGATACGCCAAATTCTTCAGCATTCTTAGCTAACTCAGTTAATTGGATTCTAGCCATCTCGCTACAAGCACTTAAATCATTGCTTTTCGTTGAAGTATTGTGATCCATCGTAGCAAATGTTTTATGAGGTTGGCGGACTTTACGATTCATCGCTCGTAAGCCATCAAAGGCTTGAGGAGAGGTTACTTCATGAACCAAATGGCGATCGATATACAAAATAGGGGTCTCATTCGGTGCTTCATAGACAACATGTGCATCATATAATTTTTGATACAATGTTTTTGGTTTTGTAGACATTGCTTATATTCCTTTAATATTCTTTAAAAGGGTTAAAATGATAGCTTAACCCTTAGTCTAAAAATTAAATTAAACGACAAATGGTATCACCCATTTCATCGGTTGAAACATAACTACCACCACGAGCAAGATCGATAGTGCGGGTCCCTTGTTCTAAAGCTTTATTAACTGCATTTTCAATAGCTTTGGCGATATCATCACGTTTTAAACTATAACGCACTAATAATGCTAAAGATAAAATTTGTGCCGCTGGATTAGCAATATTTTTACCAGCAATATCTGGTGCACTACCGCCAGCTGGTTCATATAATCCGAATCCATCTTCATTCAAGCTAGCAGACGGTAGCATTCCCATTGAACCGGTAATCATAGCGCACTCATCAGATAGAATATCACCAAATAAATTAGAACATAATAATACATCAAATTGAGAAGGATCTTTAACAAGTTGCATGGTTGCATTATCGATATACATATGTTCAAGTGCGACATCTGGATATTGTTTAGCAACTTCGTTTACAACTTCACGCCACAATATTGATGTTTGTAATACATTAGCTTTATCAACAGAAGTGACTTTTTTACGACGAATTATTGCAGCTTCAAATGCCATTTTAGCTATACGCTCAATTTCAAAGCGGTGATAAACTTCAGTATCAAAAGCACGTTCTTGAGGGCCAGAACCTTCACGACCTTTAGGTAAACCAAAATAGATACCACCAGTTAGCTCACGCATACATAAAATATCAAAACCACGCTTAGCAATATCTTCACGTAAAGGACATAATTCTTCTAAACCTTGATATAAACTAGCAGGGCGCATATTCGCAAATAATTTAAAATGTTTTCGTAATGGTAATAAAGCTCCGCGTTCAGGTTGTTGATCTGGCGGTAAGTTTGTCCATTTTGGACCACCAACTGAGCCAAACAAAATAGCATCGGCTTTTTCACAACCTTCTAGTGTTTCTTTAGGTAATGGACAACCATGAATATCAATTGCTGCACCACCGACATCATATTCACTAGTCGTAATTGCAAGGTTATATTTTTGACGAATGACTTCAAGTACTTTATAAGCCTGTTTCATCACTTCTGGACCAATACCGTCGCCAGGTAATACTGCAATATGGTAATTTTGAGACATATCTATTCCTTATAATTAATTTAAGCATTTCGTCAATAAATAACGAAATCGCATCTATTTTTTAATCGTGGTGCAATTTTTGTTTTTGCTCAGCAACTTGATTAGCTCTATAAACATTATTTAAAACATTAATTAATGCTAATGCGGATGAATGAACAATATCAGTCGCAAGCCCAACACCGTGGAATTTGCGTCCTTTATATTCGGCAACGATATCAACTTGACCTAAGGCATTTTCACCTTGACCTTTAGAGGCTAATTGATATTTTACAATGGTAATTGGTTCACCGGTAATACGATTTATTGCTTGATAAACTGCATCAACTGGACCATTACCCGTTGCCGCATCTGAATATTTTTGATCGCCAATAATCAAACTTACTGACGCAGTTGAAACGACAGTAGAGCCTGATTGAACATTAAAATAATCTAAAACATAATGCTCTTGATCATCTTTAAGTTGATTAATAAATATCAAAGCTTCTAAATCATAATCAAAAACTTGGCCTTTTTTATCAGCAAGCTCTAAAAAAGCTTCATAAACTTGATCTAAATTATAATCGTTATCGTGGTAACCCAATTCTTCTAGGCGATGTTTAACAGCTGCTCGACCAGAGCGTGAAGTTAAATTTAATTGGATTTGATTTAAACCGATCGACTCTGGTGTCATGATTTCATAAGTTTCGCGGTTTTTTAATACACCATCTTGATGTATTCCTGAAGAGTGGGCAAAAGCATTGCTACCAATAACCGCCTTGTTAGACGGTATTGGTGTATTAGTAATTTGGCTTACAATTTGGCTGGTACGGTAGATTTCTTGATGATTGATATTAGTGTGAACGTTTAAGATATTTTGACGAACTTTGATCGCCATAATCACTTCTTCTAAAGCAGTATTACCAGCTCGTTCACCTAAACCATTCATCGCGCCTTCAATCTGCCGAGCACCTTCCTGAATCGCGCTAATCGAGTTAGCCACCGACATGCCCAAGTCATCATGACAATGAACAGAGATAATCGCTTTATCAATGTTCGGGACACGTTCAAATAAGGTACGAATAATGCCACCAAATTGATAAGGGACAGTATAACCGACAGTATCCGGAATATTGATCGTTGTTGCCCCTGCTTGAATTGCTGCTTCAACAATCCGACATAAATTATCAATTGGGGTACGGCCTGCATCTTCACAAGAAAACTCCACATCATCTGTATAATTACGTGCACGTTTAACACAGTGCACCGCTCGTTCAACGACATCTTCAAATGTCATTTTTAATTTATCTTTAACATGTAAGGTTGATGTCGCCATAAAGGTATGAATACGAAATTGATCGGCTACTTTTAGCGCTTCAGCGGCAACATCAATATCTTTGTCAATACAACGAGACAACGCACATACACGACTATTCTTAATGGTTTTAGCGATAGTTTGTACTGATTCAAAATCACCAGGCGATGAGATAGGAAAACCAACTTCCATCACATCAACCCGCATTCTTTCTAATGCTAAAGCTATTTGTAATTTTTCTTTAACACTTAAACTTGCTTGTAACGCTTGCTCACCATCACGTAATGTTGTGTCAAAAATAATAATCTGATCGCTCATTGTTATTTCCTTTATATTTTGGTGCTATCTCGGTATTTCAAGTTAAGAAAACAAAAAACCCGCACTTTAGCGCGGGTTCTTGTTAATCTATCGAGTTAAGTATTAAATCACTTTTACTCCACACACAAGCTATCCGCGCAAACCGATGCGAGGAGGAGGCTGAGTAGGAGGCTAGTAAATTTAATCATTAACTTCTCAATTGTTATATTATTTATAAAATATTGGTGATATTTTTATCAAATGATCATTGTTGTGTCAATGATTATTTGAATATTAATTACTCATTACAATAAATATCAGCAACAAATATCACCATAATAAAATTAAATTATCGTTAGATTTCTTCAGGAATTTCTATTGTTTCTAATTTTTTAATAATGAAAATGTGTGCAAGAGCCCCAATTAAAGAAACAGCAGAGATATAACACATTGCATAAGCAAAACTATTAGTGTATTCGAGAATTAACCCCATGATAATTGGAGTAATTATACCCGCACAGTTACCAGCAATATTGAAAAATCCTCCAACTGTACCCATTACTTTTGCTGGTACAATATCACTTAGTAAAACCCAACCGATATTTGCAAAAGCATTTGCAAAAAAAGCAAATGATAATAAACCAATGGCAATAGCTGGATAATCTTCAAAAAAGTTAGCTAAACACATAACCCCAGCAAAACCTAACCCTAAAATTGATGGTAATTTTCGTGAAAAAGTTCTACTTTTGCCTTTTTTCATTAATGCATCACTTACAAATCCACTGCATAATAATCCAACCATCGCCATAATATAAGGGAACATTGCCCCAATACCAGCTTTAGATATAGATAAATGTAACCCTTTTTCTAGGTAAACAATAAACCAAGTAAGAAAGAAATAAAGGGTTGAATTTAAGGCAAATTGAGCGATACATAAGCCTAAAAAATTACGTTGCTTTAACACATAACTAATTTCTTTCCATTCAACTTTTTCTTGGCGTTTTTGGGCTTGTCCTAGACCACCTCCTTGTTTTATGTAATCAATTTCAAGTTGATTAGTATTTTTACTATCTAGAGGATCACGATAACGGATTAACCAATAAATACCGAAGATGATACCTACAATACCACAAACGTAAAATGACATTTCCCAACCATAATTAGCCACAACGAAAGCTAAAATTGGTGTCAATCCCGCAAGGCCAATGTATTGCGCACAAGCATAAAGTGCAGTAGCACTAGCTCTTTCTTGGGTAGGAAACCAAGTTGATATTATTTTAGTATTAGCTGGAAAAGATGGCGCTTCAGCTACACCTATTAACGCTCTGCATAACAGTAAAAAAATGAATGATGCTGTTGCTGTGGTAAATAAATGATTTGAAGCAATTCCCATAAGTAGAGTGAATATACTCCATAAAACAATTGCACATCCGTATAATTTTCGTACTCCAATTCGATCAAGTATATAGCCAACTGGTATTTGACTTAAAACATATGCCCAAGTAAACATTGAAAAAAGAAGACCAAGTTGTGTTGGAGTTAATGAAAAATCAGCTTGAATACTTGTGCCGGCTACAGATAAATTTGCTCTATCCATATAATTGATTGCTGTTACAATAAAAAGTAACACCAATACAAAATATCGAGATTTTGTTGCTTTCATGTTATTTCCTTGTTAGTTATACATAACGTCCATTAGTTAAACAGTTACAATCACTCATGATTTTATGAGTTGTTTGATATGCTTGGGAGATTATCCACTCAGGCGTCTTTTCCCAATATTCAGGCCGAAATGTTTCAATCGAAACCATTCCTGTGTATCCCATATCTTTTAATGTGATTAGAAAATTATTTAAATCGAGTACTCCTTTATCGCAAAAACGACGTAATGCTTGAGATAACTGTTCATCAGGTGCGTCGTCACCATTATTTATATGTACAGCAAAAATTTTATTAACAGGAATTTGTTTTATTATTGAAAAGTCGTTCAAACGGTTGTATAGATAAAGATTAAAAGAATCAATAACTAACCCAACATTATCTTTATCTACTGCTTTTACTATTTGCCAGGCTTGTTCAACAGTTCTAACAGAGCTGCGATTAAAACCAACCAATTCAAAGCAAAGTTTAATGCCATAGGGCTTAGCTAAATTTGATAAGTGGGATAGGATTCGTACTGAATTTTTATAATTATCTTCCCATGAACCAATAAATGGCCCGCCATCGGGATTTCTTTGTAATGGGGGAACAATAATAAAATATTCAGATCCAATTATTTGCGCTATTTCGCATCCCCAGATAAATTCTGCTACTAAATCTTGCTCCTGTTGGCTTTGAGAACCATCAAATAATGTTGAAAATGTATAAAGTGCATTTAATGCATGAGGTTTTAAGTTATTTTTTTCAAAAAATTGCTTTAATTCATTTATATCATGATCTTTTAGATATTCATGAAGCATATCTAACCTTAGTTCGATAAAATCAAAGCCATTTTTTTCACACAAGACTAAATCTTTATCTACACTAGAGCATTTCATTGCATTTGATTGATTGTATCCAATTTTCACGATAGCACTCCTAATCTAAAGGAAACTTCACAACTTTATTGCTTTGTGTACTTCGATAAATTGCTTCAATCAACTCAACAGTTTTTAAACCAGCAAGCCCATCAATTAAAGGAGGTGTATCGTTTATTATTGAATTGAGAAAATCTTCAATTTGAAGTTGATGATAATAGTACATGGAATCAACACTATTAAAAAAATCACAATCTTCTTTTTTCCATGTTTGTAACAGATCTTCCTCACCTTGAATTGTCCATAAATCATTATATGGGGGCTCAGTAATTGAAGATACACCAGCAATAAACATTGCACCTCCATCAGTTTGTACTCCAATAGAAGCTCCATTTTCACCATGGATATGTACTTTTCCATATAGCGCAGGATTTTGAGAATTACTTACTAACACATTACCTATACCACCATTCTTGAATTTAATAATTGCAACGGCTGTATCTTCGACTTCGATATAAGGATGATTTAAGTTACTCCATAATCCATAAACCTCTTCTACTTCACCCATGTACCATAAAAGTAAATCCAGTTGATGAGGAGCTTGATTGACTAAAACGCCTCCACCTTCACCTTTCCATGTTCCTCTCCAAGGATCACTCTCGTAGTAAGCCTTATCACGCCAACCTAACATTGTTACTGTTCCGATGATTGGTTTTCCGATTTTTCCTTCATCAATTGCTTTTTTTATTCTTAAACATGGTCTATAAAAACGACGTTGACATACGGTTCCGACTTTAGCTTTTCCGTTTTTGGCAGCAGATAATATTGCATGAGAATCGGCTAAATTTGATGCTAAAGGTTTTTCGACAAGAATATGGCATCCTAAACTTGTTGCAGTTATGGCGACCGATGCATGGATAGGGTGAGGAGTACAAATACTCAACATCTCAATTCCTTCATTTAAAATCATTTGCTCAACATTATCATAGGCTTTAACACCATACTGTTTAGCAAATTCTTGAGCTCGTGATAAGTTCTGATCACAAACAGCAATAAAATTAGATTGTTTTAAATTCATTAATGCTTTTGCGTGAAAATGTCCTACTTTTCCACAACCAACAATAGCTGTTTTTAAATTTTCCATTCAATAAAATCCTCCAATGTTACTGGTAACTTATTGATTCAAAAAAAATGAATCAATTTTTTTCAATTATAAGATTAATCGAATAATAAATTATTTGATACCGGTCACATTTTTGGAAAAATTATTTTCTATTTATCAAATTAAGGATTAACTCGGCATAACCAAAGGATTATATTTTTTTGAAAGTAAATCAATTTCTATATCCATCACTGATTATTAATGGTTCATCAAACATGAACGCTAAGAAATAAATTGAAAAATAGTTTAATAGTATGCAAAATGGTAGGAATTTAAGGGCATAAGCGATAAGGTGCCTGATAAGTACTTTTCAATAGATTCAAAATAATCATTTCAAAAATAAGAATGTTCATTATTTATGTATCATTTTTTGCTCTAAAAAATAGTTTTACACAAGTAACGCTATTTCAGAATTAATTATCAATTATTGGAGCCATTATGAATATTGTCGAAATTTCACAAAAACGTTATACCACCAAACATTATGATAAAACGAAAAAGATTCCCCAAGATAAGATTGAGCAGTTATTAACTGTTTTAAGAAACAGTCCGTCATCGGTCAACTCTCAACCGTGGCATTTTTATGTTATTGATAATGAAGCGGCCAAAAATAAAATTTTGCCGGCAATAGCTGATTTTAATCAACCACGTGTCACCGGCTCATCACATACTATTGTTTTTTGTATTAAAACTCCGTTGGATGAAGCCCATTTAGTTAATCTCCTTAATCAAGAAGAGAAAGACGGTCGTTTGCCTTCGGCGGAATTAAAGGCGTCTCAAGATCAGGGACGACGTTATTTTGTAAATTTAAATAGCAAAACACCTGAATCACAACAGTGCTGGGAAGGTAAACAAGCCTATATTGCATTAGGGCAATTGCTTTTTGCTGCTGCGGCAATTGGTGTTGATTCTACCGCAATAGAGGGTTACGATTCTGCTAAAATGGATGAAATTTTAGATCTTAAAAGCAAAGGATTGAAAAGCATTGTGGTTGCAACGTTAGGTTATCGTGCTCAAGATGATGGTAATGCGCATCGTCCAAAATCACGTTTGCCGAAAGATCAAATCTTCACCTTTTTATAATCTGATTAACATCCCACCTCGTATTAGGTGGGATGAGTAAAAAAGGTATGTTTTTATTTCACTGAATAATTTTTATAGTGTTTCAGTTTCTCTTCCAGCGCTTGTTGTTGTTCTAAACTAAACTCGTTATAAAAAAAGTAATACCCCGAACTCTCTTGTATGAAAAACACATAACCTTTTGATGTTTTATCTATTTTATGAAATTCAGCATAGTTAATATTAAAAGATCCAACTGTTTTTTTGTAATTGAATGTTAGATGATCATCATAAAAAATACAGGTCATACTGCCAAAGCGTTCATTCAATGTTAAAACCTGCTTTTTTGATTGTTTTTTAAAATTAGCCAAAAATAAGGTAAGTAATAAAATAGGCAGTATGAAAATTAGTACTGATAAAGTAGGATTTTTTGGAAATAGCAACAAACTCAAAAATAAAAGGATAGTAGATAAAATAAACATCCTTTTTCTTGAATTTCGAAATTGATAACAAATAAAAGCATATACTTTTTGATAGTCAAATTGATAATTTACCGTTGCTATTTCGGGTTGTTGGTTTTTGCTTAAATAAGGAGCCAGATAATCTTTTAGCAGCAGTAACTCATCCGGTTGAAACAGATCAAAACGAACAAATTCAAAAATAATCTTATTACTAAAAAAAAATAATCCAGTTGTGGTTTCTTTTATTTGATACAAATCAGAGTAATAGAAAGTACTGACTTCGTTTTTATCTCTATTTAGCTGTACTATTTTTTCATTATCGAAGGTGAAGGTAAAATTACGCATATTATCAGCAATCGAATCATCTAATTGCTGTGCAAAATCATTATCTAAACAATCTAGCAGTGCGTAATAAGTATCAACTAAATATTGTCGATCAATGTGGCAATTAACGGTGATATTACTCATCCTTGCTCCTAAAATGGTCTTTATCACTAATACTGTCAATTTAATTGATTATATATAAAACCGATTAAATTGCATGTAAAAAACAAAACCGACAGTGAATAAATCTAATCAATTCGACAAATAACCCTAGACCCCATTGACAGAAACGTTACAATATACGGCATGACTTTTATAGCAAGTAAAATTAACTTAGCTATGATTAATTTAACAAACGGATGATGTTTTATGGCGCAATATGTTTATACCATGAATCGTGTTGGGAAGATTGTTCCTCCTAAACGTTATATTTTAAAAGATATCTCATTAAGTTTTTTCCCCGGTGCCAAAATTGGTGTTCTTGGCTTAAATGGGGCAGGTAAATCGACATTACTACGAATTATGGCTGGAGTGGATACCGAAATTGAAGGTGAATCTCGTCCACAGCCGGACATTAAAATAGGTTATTTACCGCAAGAACCTAAACTTGATCCTAAGCAAACTGTACGTGAAGCTATTGAGCAAGCCGTTGGTGATGCCAAAAAAGCTTTGGCTCGTTTAGATGAAGTGTATGCGGCTTATGCTGATCCAGATGCTGATTTTGACAAATTAGCCAAAGAACAAGCGGAACTTGAAGCAATCATACAATCGCAAGATGCGCATAATTTAGATAACCAACTAGAGCGAGCAGCTGACGCCTTGCGTCTACCGGATTGGGATGCAAAAATCGAAAATTTATCCGGTGGTGAACGCCGTCGTGTTGCTATTTGTCAGTTATTGCTGGAAAAACCGGACATGTTATTAATTGACGAACCAACTAACCATTTAGATGCTGAATCTGTCGCATGGTTAGAACGCTTTTTACATGACTATGAAGGCACGGTGGTCGCTGTAACCCATGACCGTTACTTCTTAGACAATGTTGCTGGTTGGATTTTAGAGCTAGACCGTGGTGAAGGTATTCCATGGGAAGGTAATTACTCTTCTTGGCTTGAACAGAAAGATCAGCGATTAGCGCAAGAAGCGGCAACCGAATCCGCTCGCCGTAAGTCGATTGAAAAAGAGCTTGAATGGGTGCGTCAAAATCCGAAAGGGCGACAAGCAAAAAGCAAAGCTCGTTTAGCCCGTTTTGAAGAGCTTAATAGCAACGATTACCAAAAACGTAATGAGACCAATGAACTCTTTATTCCGCCTGGGCAACGTTTAGGTGATAAAGTCATTGAAGTCGCTAATTTAACTAAATCATATGGCGATCGAGTATTAATCGATAATCTCTCATTTAGTATTCCTAAAGGGGCGATTGTTGGGATCATTGGTCCAAATGGTGCGGGTAAATCGACGCTATTTAGAATGCTATCGGGTAAAGAACAACCAGATTCAGGAACTATCACATTAGGTGATACCGTACAACTTGCCTCTGTCGATCAATTCCGTGACAGTATGGATGATAATAAGACTGTTTGGGATGAAATTTCAAATGGACAAGACATCATGCGTATTGGTAACTTCGAAATCCCAAGCCGTGCTTATGTTGGTCGCTTTAATTTTAAAGGTGTGGATCAACAAAAACGAGTTGGTGAATTGTCTGGTGGTGAACGTGGTCGGGTGCATTTAGCTAAGTTATTACAAGTTGGTGGTAATGTACTATTACTCGATGAGCCAACCAATGACTTAGATGTTGAAACACTGCGAGCGCTTGAAAATGCGTTATTAGAATTTCCGGGCTGTGCATTAGTTATTTCGCATGACCGTTGGTTCTTAGACCGCATTGCAACTCATATTCTCGATTACCAAGACGAAGGGCATGTGGAGTTCTTTGAAGGTAACTTTACCGAATATGAAGAGTGGAAAAAACGCACTTTAGGCGCGGAGGCACTTGAACCTAAACGAGCCAAATATAAACGAATTACAAAATAACTTCATAAATTATTCCGCCGAAAGTTATCGGCGGATTTATCAATCTCTAATCAATAAAAATTTAAAGCAAGGATTTAGATGTCTTAACCAACTTAGCAAAAGTATCGGTTAATAATCTTGGAATTGCTGTAATACCTCGAGCTTTAGCATCATCACACACTGCAATAGCCAAATCTGGTTTTGAACTTTTATGGATCGCCTTTTGAATAATTTTGGGTACCGACATATCAATATGAGCAACGGTATTATAAGCAGCTAATTTATAGACATGACTAAAGCCATGTTTGAATAAAAAGTTTTCAATATCACGCGCGGGTAATACAGTAATATAATCGTTTAGATTTTCACCTGGAGCACATTGTGATTGCACGGTTTCGGCATATTTTTTTCCAGCCATATCGCCATCAGTAATCACGTACCAACGAATGCCCATTTTATTTGCATAATGGATTAATGGTTTTAAACCACATTGCGCAAATTCTAACAATTGAATTCCTTCCGAACTTAAGTGATAACCACTTTGTTCTGCGAGCTCTCTTAATAACCACACTTCAGTTTCACCCTCAACCAGTAACCAACAACGGGCAAATAGGGCTGTAGGGCGTCGATAAAGGACATGGAATAAAATGCGTCGACTATCGGCAACACTCAATGAATGAGGTGAAATGTACTTAGTGACAATTTGATCTGGAAGTCGGATTAATCGATAAATACTCTCCAAAGGAAATAACGACACCAAATCACTTGAATTAGAGGTAATAATTTTTTGAGCGGGTAAATTTTTCAATAATCGAAAGCCAACCGATAAAATAATTGGATGTAGCTGACTTTCTGGCTCTTCCAAAATTAAAATAGGGACTGAACTGTGTGATAGAGGATTATCACCCTTAGCATTAACAATAGAACCAAATATACCTAAAAGGGCAGTACGTAGATAATCATTATCCAAATCATCCAAAATATTATTGATGCGCTCAAGAGAATTCCAATCTTCTATTTTTGGATTATTTTTTTGCGCCATTTTTTTATAATTAGAACGTTGTTGATAATCAACAAAATAGTATTCTAATAATGAACGAGCAGCTTGTAATCCTCGATTAAGTTCAGCTTGGCTCAATTGCTCTGAATGGGCTTTTAACTGTTCGGAAAGCTGGTCAATAAAGTGTTGTGATAAAGGTTGATTAGTAACAGGTAAATCTTTAGCATTAATCGAATTTTTAAGCGGCATCACTGGATTCAAATTAATTAAAATAGCAATTAATAACTTAGAATCATCTAATTTTAACAACTGTCCGTGCTCATTTAACAAATGATGCTCAGTGATAATACTATCACCACTTTTTTGAGCACTCATTTGGTAAGTAATTCGATATAAATTATCTAACTGCGAGCTATAGCTAACGGCTTGCAAAGGTTGATAAGCTTGTTCATTTAATTGATTTGGATAGGATTCACAATAGACAACATTTATTGAGATATGATTACCATCATTATCATTATCATAATAGAAATCTGAATCGACAAACTGATAAAACTTATTATCTAGAGTTAGCAACTTTAACGCACTAAGTAAACTTGATTTCCCCCATTGATTTTCACCAATTAGAACGCTTGATTTAGCGTTAAGTTTTAACGAAAGTTGCTTAATTCCTCTAAACCCTTTGATATCAATTTGTTCAATAAACATGACATATCCTTATGGTTAAAGTTGGTACTTTTCAGTTCGTTT
This sequence comes from Gilliamella sp. B3023, assembly GCF_026536845.1. Lineage (NCBI taxonomy): Bacteria > Pseudomonadati > Pseudomonadota > Gammaproteobacteria > Orbales > Orbaceae > Gilliamella > Gilliamella sp. B3023. The sequence continues at coordinate 16,590 of NZ_JAFNNH010000002.1, read as the reverse complement.
CGCAATGCGCTCAGCTTTACGCTTAGCACTATCAATTAACTTATGCTCATCACGTACAATGGCTTTAATGGGTTTATTAAAATAGGTTCTTAAAAAACGCCAAATATCTCGCTGAGTTAGCCCAATATTAATTGATGAAAAGTAAAGTCCAATTAAATCTTTATCACGCCAACGCGTCGGGACTTTATCACGTGTTTGTGCTCGATGAAGATCAATTACAGAAAGTTTTATTTCTTCACTATTTTCATATAACGGTAAATCCAACAAAAAATGACACAAATAACAATCACGGTGATTCACACCCGCGCCGTGCATTTTAGCGGTCATATTAGCTAAATAAATAGTTAACGAACGTTTTAAATGATAGCTAGGTGGATTGTCTAACCATGGTCGAGTAAAATCCTCTAAACTAATGGTTGGATTAAGATCTTTAGTAATAATAAACGAATGCCGAGTAAGCGGATTTAATCCCTTGCGCCCAAAAGCTCGCCCATCCATCGTATTAACACCAACTTGCTCTAAACGATGAATTGCATCCCACTCTTGTTTAGCATCTAGAACTGGCAAACGTAAAGAAATAAGGTTTTTTACAATCTCTTTAACCGTGCTGCCACGATGAATTTTAATAAAATAAGATTCACCATCCAACTCAAAATTAAGGGTTTTTCTTTGTTTAACCGCACGATAAACTTTACCTGAAATTAATTCAACTTCAGTGAATGGATCTTTACCTAACCATAACTCTTTAAAGGGTGATTTTAGTTTGATTTCATTCATAACGACATCCTAAAATAATGTCTGCTGCGCGTTGTGCTAGATGATATAAATCTTCACTATCACCATAAGCAATCGCATGATTATGCCAATTACCCCATTGCTCCTTATCACTAATAGACCGTTCTAACGCTTGATTCAATGTGCTTTGATCATAAGGTTCTGGCAGCACAATGCCGGCATTAGCTTGGCTGATATGATAAGCATACCCAGAAATACCCGACACAATCACCGGTACCCCAGCCGCTAAAGCTTCAATCAATACCATGCCTGCGGCTTCTTGCCTTGCCGGATGCAACAAGAGATCGGCTGAAAATAGAAAATCAGGAATATCATTACGACCGGAGAAAAAACGCACTTGTTTACTAATGCCTAAGTCATCGGCTAACTTCTGATAAGGTTCAGGATTATCCTGTCCTACGACCAGATAGCTAACTTTCTGCCTAAGCGCATCGGGTAAAGCTGCAATAGCTCTCAAAGAACGGTCAACTCCCTTACGTTTAAAATCTGACCCAATTTGCACAATTACAAAATCATCTAAGCTAATTTGATTAGCTTGTCGAAATTGTTCACGTTTTTTGGGGCTATCAGCACAATATTTTCGATCTAAAGCAATCCCTGGCGGTAATAAAAAAAATCGCTCATCTTGGGTATGATAGTGATTCTTAAAATCTTGAATTTGTTGCTTAGTTAGCACCATGATTTTAGTTTGTGAACTAGGTGAAAATACCGATTTTTCAAATGCTAAATAGTGCTTGCAACGTTTCGATAATCTATAAAGAAAGCCTTTATGAGCGGCTTTTTCAGCAAAACAAGTATCTCCAGCAAAATAGACATCCAAATCAGGCATTTTATTAAAACCCACCACACAGTTTACTGGATTAGCTTGTAAGTGAGCTTTCACCCAATGATAATAGGCTTGATTTCGGCTATGGTTAGAGAATCCTTTTTGGGGCACGATAATAATATCAATCCCAGCTGGTTTATCACCTTGCCAGTCCAATACATAAACACGGATCTGATGTCCACGAGCTTGGCAAGCGGTAGCAATTTGCAAGAAATCACGTTGTAACCCGCCAAAAGGGAAATATTTATAAATACAAAAAGCTAGTTGCATCTAGATTGCCTCAAGTCAGAAAGGAATATTATATACTCACTCTTGATTGATGCGCAAAGCTTGATTTTGCCTACAAGGATTGTTAAGACTATTTATAAATTCCAGTATTTAAGAGTGAAATAGTAAAAACTAAATAGAATCTAAAAGCGATTTTAACGGTTAGAATCGCAAATAATTATCTTTTCATTTCTTATTAACAATATTAAAAGAACTAAAAAATAAATGATTGTTTTAGACATGTTCAAAGCACTTTATATCAAAGTAAATTCATAGCTAAAACTATTTTTCTGAAGAGAATCTAACAATATTTTTTATAAGCTTACAAAAACCTATATTTTATATTATATTAGCAAACTTAGTTTTTATTAATGGATAAGAGAAGATTAGTATGAATAAGGACATTTTTTTTAATAACAAATATGTTATTTTATTTCTCTTTCTCGTTGTGTGCTTCACATGGGGAACGACATGGATTGGAATAAAAATTGCCGTTGAAACTGTTAACCCTTTGTTAGCCGCAGGTCTGCGCTTTGTTATCGCATTTCCTTTTTTAGTATTAATTACAATTATTGCTAAATCACCAATACTGTTTCCTCGAAAATCATTCCATTTTTTTCTACTATTAACGTTATTTTATTTTACCATTCCTTATTATTTAATTAGTTTTGGTGAACAATATGTATCGTCAGGTTTAACCTCATTGTTATTTAGCACTATGCCGATTTTTTCAATTATTTTCGCTAAGATAATCTTAAAAGATAAAATATATATAAATCAGGTAATAGGTATTACAGTGGGATTTTTATGTTTGATGTACATTTTAATCTCTGAAGGTTTTATTCTTTCCTATAGCGATTTTTGGGGCGTAATATCAATACTGTTAGCGGCATTGATGCATGGTTTTTTATATGTTTACTCCAAAAAAGCTGGCGAAGGTATAAATGTATTTACCTTCAATACCCTACCGATAGGCGTTGCGGGTATCGCACTTTGTTTGTTAAGTTTTACTTTTGAAGAAAATAATTTTCAAACTATCTCGTTAAATAGCTGGTTAGCATTAATTTATCTCGGTATTTTTGCATCCGTATTTGGCTTTATTGCTTATTTCTTTTTATTAAAACGAATGAGCCCGGTAGTATTGTCATTTATTTTTATTATTTTCCCGGTCGTTGCTATTTTTATTTCATCGATTTATGAGCATAAAATCATTTCAACTAACTTCATCATTTGTACAATCATTATGTTGTGTGGGTTTGCTATAACAAAATTACCTGTCAATGTTTTTAAAAAGTGGATAAAGAGCGACAAAAATAGAGACAATCAATAAATCGTTACTTCAACAAAAGGTTAACTTGATTTTTTGATTCAGACATCGATTGACTTTGAATGGTTTTAACACTTATCAAAGTCAATCCTTATCTACTATGATTGAATCCTGTTTTATCTACACTTTTTAGATAATTAAAATTATAGCAAGTTGCAACTAAATGATTGATAGCAAAGTTAAGCTATAGCAATATTATAACTCAAAGCGATAAGTGTCATTAATTGCACTACCTTGCGCACCAAATTGGCGTAAATTATTATCAACCGCATTCATCGATTGCCAATGGTTTTCGCACCAATCAGGGGCAAGTAGGGTGGGTTTGCGGGCATTGGCGGAGATACGGTGGTATAAAATATTGGCAGGGGTTTGCCGAATAATATCACCAGCAATATCGACATACTGCTCTAAGGACAATACATCAAGCCGACCTGCACGCCATGCTTTAGCCATAATACTACCTTCTACAATATGTAGTGGATGTAGTTTTAAACCATCAACACCGCTATTTAAAACACAATCTAGCGTAATTAAATTATCTTGCTTAGTTTCTTTAGGTAGACCAATAATTAAGTGAGTACAAACTTTTATACCAAGTCTACGCGCCTTTTGAACGGTTTGATGATAAACATCGAACGTATGTCCACGATTAATACTGTGTAAGGTTTTATCATGAGCGGTTTGTAAGCCAAGCTCCAGCCAAACTTCAAAGCCTTTAGCATGATAACTGGCAAGTAAATCGAGCGCTTCATCCGGCACACAATCAGGGCGAGTACCAACACAAAGTCCAACAATATCGGCATTATTAAGTGCTTCTTCATACATATTTTTGAGTATTTCGACTTCGGCATAAGTACTGGTATAAGCCTGAAAATAAGCAAGATAGCGCTTAGATTTTTTCATCTGATGCGCCTGTTGGGCAAGTTGCTGTGAAATGGTTTTGACTTGAATCGACTCATCGATAATCGATGCGACATTACAAAAGGTGCAACCGCCTACACCGATAGTTCCGTCCCGATTAGGACAGCTAAAACCGCCATGTAAGGTGAGTTTATAGATTTTTTCGCCATAACGGCGTTGCAGGTCAGCACCAAACGTATTGACCACTAAATGAAGTTGCATAATCAGCCAAAAATAAAATTTTGCCTATTTTACGAAGCGAATGAGTTAAATTCAACCGATGATAAATTTTTATATACAATTGACGTAACTTTAGTCGGCTTTTCTTTAAGATGTTTTGAAACGAACACTATGGTGTAACATATTATGCCGTAATAAGTTTTATTGATGATTTTTAGAATCGCAATATTTTCAAAGCTTAATACTGAGAAAATTATACGAGTAATCTAATCTTTTTATTTTTCTGTACCTAGAAAATAAGATGTTTCAGTTTCTACCTTACTATCATCTTTCCAATCTTGGATATCTCTTTCATATTGTATTAATTCGACCTGATCACCTTTTTTATAATTGCGTAATTGAAAGGCTTTTTCTAATCCTACTTCTAACTCGTAAGGTTTATCATTGGGTAAAAAACAACCATGATCTGCGCGCCCCCTCTTTTCCGATTTGGTAATTAACACCTTGATATCAAATACACTTTTTTCATGTTCCTGTTCGCCTTCGCCAATAGAAAAAATACCGTGTTGTGGATCTTCTAATAATGTCCCGGTTAGCAAACAGAGATTTTGGAAAGAGGCAGTAGCTATCTGACTGAATAAAATACAAATAATAAAACTTATTATGCGGCAAATCGTTTTCATAGCGTTAATAGACTCGGTAAGACAAATTTCCAATATTATTCAAAAAATTTAATTAAAAAAAAAGCGTTTTTTTGTCTAGTCCTGATACTTTTACAAGTTGTTTGATTTTTTATTAACTGGCTAAAAAACAATAATTGCGATCTTCTGCTTTACTATAAATATTTTTTATAATTCAAAAAAAGGATTGAAATCGTTGGCTGATTAAGTAAGGATATTCGTTATGCTGTTTTCCATACTTGAAAACAATAATTAAGTCAAAAAGTCAATGTAATCCAAAAACAAGGAGTCAATATGTTTAGTAAAGAAATGACTATTGCCGATTATGATAAGGAATTATGGGACGCCATTAAGGGTGAAGAGCAACGTCAAGAAGATCATCTCGAATTAATTGCCTCCGAAAACTATACCAGTCCAAGAGTGATGCAGGCACAGGGTACTCAATTAACTAACAAATATGCTGAAGGCTATCCAGGTAAGCGTTATTATGGCGGTTGTGAATATGTTGATATTGTTGAGCAATTAGCGATTGAACGAGCCAAAGCGTTATTTGGTGCAGATTATGCCAATGTACAACCACATTCAGGATCACAAGCGAATTTTGCCGTTTATATGGCATTGTTAAAACCGGGCGATACTGTGTTAGGTATGAATTTGTCGCAAGGTGGTCATTTAACTCATGGTTCACCAGTTAGTTTTTCCGGTAAACTCTATAATGTGGTTGCTTATGGCGTTGACGAAACTGGGCATATTGATTATGACCAATTAGCGAAAACGGCCTTAGAGTCAAAACCGAAAATGATCATCGGTGGTTTTTCAGCTTACTCAGGCGTGGTTGATTGGAAGCGTATGCGTGAGATTGCTGATAGTGTAGGCGCTTTCTTATTTGTGGATATGGCACACGTGGCCGGCTTAGTCGCAGCAGGGGTTTATCCAAATCCTGTCCCATTTGCGCATGTAGTGACAACCACAACGCACAAAACGCTTGGCGGACCTCGTGGTGGACTTATTTTGGCCAAAGGTGGCAGTGAAGAACTTTATAAAAAATTAAACTCAGCTGTATTCCCAGGCGCACAGGGTGGTCCATTAATGCATGTCATTGCTGCCAAAGCAGTTGCATTAAAAGAGGCGATGGAACCAGCATATCAAGAATATCAAAAACAAGTTGTTAAAAATGCTCAGGCGATGGTTGATGTAATTATCAAACGTGGCTACAAAGTCGTGTCTGGCGAAACAAAAAATCACTTATTCTTAATTGATTTGGTTGATAAAAAGATAACCGGTAAAGAGGCTGATGCCGCTTTAGGTAGTGCTAATATCACCGTCAATAAAAATAGCGTACCTAATGATCCACAAAGTCCATTTGTGACATCTGGCGTTCGAATTGGTACACCAGCCATAACTCGTCGAGGTTTTAAAGAAGAAGAATCTCGTGAATTAGCCAACTGGATTTGTGATGTATTAGATAACATTGATGATGAACAAGCGATTCAAGCAGTTAAACAAAAAGTTTTGGCAATTTGTCATCGATTACCTGTTTATCAACATTAATATTCTCGCCGACGTTATGTCGGCGAAATTATTATAAAATATTAGTTTTGAGTTGTTTTTTGAGTCATTTGTTGTTGCTGCTTAACATAATTGGCAATATCATCTTTAAACCATACTGCACTGCCAACAAGTAATACACCAACTAAGATAGCTGACCAAAATATTATCCGTGCTTTTTTATTACGTTTTCTTAAAGGATCACTTAAGTTTCGTTTAGCATTGGCTGGTAATTCGGCCTTACTGGTCAGTAGCCCACCAAGAAGTAAATTGATTTTTACTTGCCCATTGATTGCCCAACCTGAAGCTTCGAGCAATGGACCTAATGTTCTTCTTCTTAATTTTAACCAAGCTAAAATGACTGATGGCCCAGATATAATTAAGAATAAACCTAAAATCACCAATGGAAATTGCCACCAGGAAAGAGAAAAAATAGCCTGAAAAATGGTAGCTAGTGCAGTACCAATCGCGCCTATTGCTAAGCCAATCGCAGCAAATATGCCAACACTCTTACCAATATCAAATTTATTTTCTGGACTTTGCACAGCTTGGGTACTGGTCTTTTCAATATCTGCGTCTTTATTGCTTGCCCATTTATTGATCTGTTCCGTGATTAATCGACCAATACGTTGATAAGGTGCCCAAATTGCTTGTTGAATACTAATTGGCTTACTAATCATTTTGACCACATTAGCATCCCAATCATTACCAGCATTATCAATAAACACCCCATTACGGCCTTCCATTAATAAATCACCTTGTCCGGCGGTTATAGCAGCGACAATCGTCTGTTTTTGACCTAGCCTTGTACATTCACAATACAGCAAGCATAGCTCTGAATAATTTGCCATTGTTGAATGTTTAGCGATGTTTTCAACGGCAACACAAAGCGTAGCACAGCGACCATCAATATAAAGCTTGCCTAATTGAAAAGCGGCATAATGGTCAAGTGAGAAGAACTCGGCAAATGAAGCAAAGTTAATCAATAAACGATAAAGATGTTTTTGAAAAAGTACTAACTTTTCTAACACAAAAACATCCGAAGCTGAAATAGGCGTTTTATTATCTTGTTCGACCATTTTCTCAAATTCATCTAATAAATTATCATTGATAAAATGAGTGATCTGATCGGCAGGAATATCCTCAATACTCGCCGTTGGTTTAGTTGCAACACTTAACTGCTCTATATCGGGTTTAGAACTAATTAATGTCGCGTAGGCATCAAGACTAGTTTGAATATTTTGCCACTCTTGTTGTGTTAAATGATTTGGATCGGATAAGTGAGAAGCCACTAAAGCCCTAAATCGAGTGATTTTACTTTTCCAAAGTGGGTTAAGCCCATTAACGAGATCCAATGAATTATTAGTATCAATCTTTGATAAAGGCAGTTCAGAAAGTGCTTCATCTGAAAGTAATCCATTTTGAGAAGGGACAATATATTTCTCATCAACATTTAATGCCGTTTGTGCTTGAGGCGCATATTGAGCTAATTCAACACGAAGAAAATAATCATCAATTTTGGGTTTGAGCTCTTGAACTAATTTCCATATTTCTGAGCGATTTTCCCCAAAAGGTGTTTGGGTATTGCTGATATTAGTTTGCCACGCTTGCCAACTTTTTAGATTTTTAACAAAAGTTTGGGCTATTTCCAGATTTATACCATCTTGCCCACTCATATCTTTTTGCCCGCCAGTAGTCTTAATGGCTGTTTGGATAAAGCTTTGCATTTCAGGCGATAACTCAGCAGAAGGTGGAAAAATCAAATCACCATTGTAGAGCTTGCTGGCATTAATTTTTAGTGATTGTTGGACATCATCTTGAGTCAAATAATCGGCTTGGCTTTTATTTAAATTGGCCAAAATACTATGCGCTGTAACTAATAATTTTTTACCTTGCTCGGTTGAATCATCAATTTGTGATAACGACAAAGTTTCGGATGATTGAATAATAGTATCGAAAGAGGCGATTTTATCTTTTACCCAACTAATCGCATCTAAAATATCAGGAATACGGATGCGTCCATCTTTATCAGAATCTAATAACTCTAATGTTCTTTGATCAAAATCTAAACCGGTAGTCGGGCAACTTAGTGCAACCCATAATTTTGGATCTAAATTGGGCAAATTGATAATGTCATTGGCATTTTTTAAAACGACTTGATCTAAACCACCAACACGCTGAAATGTCCAAGTATGACTCATAATCACCTCCATACTAAAATATTATTAATTTATTCAATTTATTAATAAGTATAGCAGTATTTATTTTTAGAAGAGAAAAGGAATGCTCATATTTAAGAGCTGTAATATATCTTTGATAATTGATTGCCAATTGCAACTTTATGATAGAATAACGCCTTATTATTTAATATCCAAATAAAAAATATGTCATTAATAAATCTTACCAATGCTTATCTGTCATTTAGTGATGCACCACTACTTGACCATATTGATATGTCGATTGAAATCAATGAACGAGTCTGTCTTGTTGGTCGTAACGGTGCAGGTAAATCAACACTGCTAAAAGTACTTAACAAAGAAATCCCATTGGATGAGGGTCAGATCGTTTATGAAAGTAACGTTGTTGTCTCTCGATTACAACAAGATCCGCCTCGAGATATTCAAGGTAATGTTTTTGACTTTGTAGCTGAAGGATTAAAAGAGCAAGCTCAATTATTGAAAGATTATTATGCATTATCACATTTGGTTGAAACGGATCCAAGTGAAAGTAATCTATCTAAGTTAGCTAAAATGCAAGAACAGCTTGATCACCAAAACGGTTGGCAACTGGATAATCGTATTCGTAATGTTATTTCTTCACTATCGTTAGATGGCGACGCCTTATTATCATCATTATCAGGTGGTTGGCTACGTAAAGCGGCGTTGGCAAAAGCACTCGTTTGCCAACCTTCAGTTCTATTACTAGACGAGCCAACCAACCATTTAGATATCGAAACCATTAAATGGCTCGAAGAGTTCTTAAAAAGCTTTAATGGTAGCATTGTGTTTATATCGCATGACCGATCTTTTATTCGGCAGATGGCGACTCGGATTATCGATTTGGATCGCGGTAAAGTCGCCTCTTGGGGTGGCAATTATGATAGTTATTTGCTTGGTAAAGAAGAGGCATTACGCGTCGAAGAGCTACAAAATGCGGAATTTGATAAAAAATTAGCACAAGAAGAAGTCTGGATCCGCCAAGGAATCAAGGCCCGTCGAACACGTAATGAAGGACGCGTTCGAGCACTAAAAGCCATGAGGCAAGAATACTCACAGCGTCGCCAAGTTATGGGTAGCGCTAAAATGCAAATTGAAGAAGCATTACGTTCAGGAAAAATTGTATTCGAGCTGGAAAATGTTACTTATCAAATTGAAGATAAACGACTGGTTAATGACTTTTCCGTGCAAGTATTACGAGGCGATAAGATCGCTTTAATTGGACCGAACGGTATTGGTAAAACGACATTATTAAAACTAATGTTAGGCAGCCTAGCACCAACATCAGGAAGTGTACACTGTGGAACCAAACTCGAAGTTGCTTACTTTGACCAGTATCGACTAGAACTCGATCCCGAAAAAACTGTGATGGATAACCTTGCAGAAGGTAAGCAAGAAGTGATGGTAAATGGTCGTTTAAGACATGTGCTTGGCTATTTACAAGATTTCCTCTTTCCGCCAAAACGCGCTAGAACCCCAGTACGAGCACTATCTGGTGGAGAGCGCAATCGTCTATTACTCGCAAAACTCTTTTTGAAACCAAGTAACTTATTAGTACTTGACGAACCAACCAATGATCTTGATATTGAAACGTTAGAGTTATTAGAAGAATTGGTTAATGATTATCAAGGAACGGTTTTACTTGTTAGCCACGACAGACAATTTGTTGATAACGTGGTGACTCAATGTTGGTTTTTTGAAGAACAAGGGCGAATTGGAATATATGCTGGTGGTTACACTGACGCATTACAACAACAAGCGCAATCAATGAGTGCACAAGTTACTAATAGCAAAAGTCATGAATCGGTTAAAAATGACCCAGCAAAAACGGAGAAAAAGAAGGTAAAATTAAGCTATAACGAACAACGAGAATTGGCACAGTTACCCAATAAAATTGAAGAACTTGAAACAGCGATTGCTGATTTACAAGCACAAATTGGCCATAGTGACTTCTTCAATCAACCACATGAAGTCACCAGCCCAATATTACAATCTTTAGCCGATAAAGAAGCGGAACTTGAAGCCGTGTTCGAACGTTGGGAACAATTAGAAGCATTAACACAATAAGCGCTCACTATGAGCGCTAATTTACCAAGTCTTTCTTGAAATAAAGCAGAAAAGTATAAGTGTCAAAATCACAAAAATAGCACCGACAAAGCCAATGTAATGGGTAGACAAATAAACTAATACTTGGCTACCCACAAAAGCGCCTCCACCAATACCGATATTATAAATACCGGAATAAACCGAAGTTGCAATATCGGCAGCATCAGGTGCTGCATCAATCACTTTACTTTGCATCACCATACTAATAACGGTAATCGAAAGCCCCCAGACCATCCCTTGTAATATTGCGGTAATAAGGCTGAACGAACAAACATAAAGCGATAATAGACAGATTATTAATAGTAGTGCAGGAACAACAAATATCGCAACAGGGTGAGCATCAGCATACCTAGCAAAAATAACACTACCAATCATCCCTGAAAAACCAACGGCTAATAACAAGTTAACTATCACGTGCTCATCAAAACCGCCAACATTAATCATAAACGGCGTAATATAAGTATAAGCCGTAAAATGACCAGTAATCATAATTGCCGTTAACAAATAAATATTTAGCAATACAGGGCGTTTAAGAACTTTAGGAATATCTTTGACTAAAATCTTGTTCAAACTTGGTACAGAAGGTAACAAGTAGAGCAGCGATAACATGACACAAAAAGCAATAAAACCGATACATAAAAAAGTTACACGCCAGCCAACCAGTTGCCCAATCATGGTTCCAATTGGAATACCTAAAACAGTTGCCATTGAAGTACCAACCACAATAAAGCCCATGGCTTTAGCTTTTTTACCATTTGGCGCTAACCGAACCGCTAAAGGCGTAGTAATAGCCCAAAACACAGCATGAGCGCAGGCAATACCAATCCTCGCAACCATTAAACTGTAAAAACTCCAAGCAAAGCCAGCAAGGATATGACTACCAATAAACAAACAAAACAGAAAAATCAAAAGTTTTCGGCGATCCATCCTTGACGTTAAAACCGTTAACGGCAAAGACAACAACGATACAGCCCAAGCATAAATCGTTAATAACAACCCAGCATGAGCAACATCCATCGAAAAACTTTCGGCAATATTGGGTAGCAACCCAACCGGTACAAATTCTGTTGTATTAAATATAAATGCAGCAAAAGCAAGGCAAAAGATCGATGACCAGATTCGAGACCGGTGGTTAACTTTTCTCATGATTAGTTTTAAGAAGGGATTGATATTTAATAGTGTAATTATAGCTGAATATGTTTTACGATTAAACAGAGAAAGCAAATAAATAATAAGATCAAATTAAATCATTTAACCACAGTACTGCTTTAATGGATTATAATATTACCACCTAAATCATTCTTCGATTAACTATCATGAATCAAATTCTTATCACAGTTTGTCTATTAACCTGTAGTAATATTTTTATGACTTTTGCTTGGTATGGGCATTTACGCTTTTTGCATAATCAAGCTTGGATTGTGGCTGTATTGGTTAGTTGGGGGATAGCATTATTTGAGTATTTGCTACAAGTACCTGCAAACCGTATCGGCTTTCAAGTCGCCAGTGCGGGGCAATTGAAAATTATTCAAGAAGTGATTAGCCTATCTGTATTTATTCCGTTTTCAATTTACATATTAAAAGAACCATTCAAAACTGATTACATCTGGGCGGGGCTATGTCTACTTGGTGCAGTTTTTTTTATGTTTAAAGATAAAATTTTAGCATAAAACCAATCTACAGCACGCATGATGATATTGGTTGTTAACGCCTAACAACCAATATCATTTCGACTATAACGCCTTAAATGAAATATCCGGTAAAATGGTTTCACCTTGCCAATAAAGTTGACTAGCAACTTGTGCGGCAATATGACAATATAGCTGGGTAAACTCACTATCAGGATGACTAATAACCGTCGGCTTGCCGGAATCTAAATCTTGACGTAATAAACGGTGAAGAGGAATCTGACCCAGTAATTTCGTATGATATTTTTCAGCCAAATGCTTAGCCCCCTCCTCACCAAAAATCGCTTCGTGATGCCCACAATTTTCACAGATGTGATAACTCATATTTTCGATAATACCAAGGGTAGGGATGTTAACCTTATTAAACATCACAATCCCTTTTTGGGCATCAATTAAAGCAATATCTTGTGGCGTCGTCACAATCACAGCAGCAGTAACCGGAATATTTTGGGCTAGAGTTAATTGAATATCTCCTGTCCCAGGTGGCATATCCATAATCAAATAATCCAGTTCAGGCCAAAGCGTATCTTCCAAAATCTGACACAATGCTTTACTTGCCATTGGTCCACGCCACACCATAGCATTATCAGGCTCAACCAAATAACCAATAGAATTACTCGCAAGACCATAGGCCATAATTGGTGACATATGTTTATTATCCGGTGTTACTGGTTGCTCTTTTTCGGTGCCGAGCATGGTAGGAATAGAAGGACCATAAATATCCGCATCTAAAATCCCCACTTTAGCCCCTTGCTTTTGTAATGCTAAAGCTAAATTAACCGCGGTTGATGATTTACCAACTCCACCTTTGCCCGAACTTACCGCAATAATATTTTTAACATTATTGATAGGATGATTATTATTCGCCCGCTTTAACGTCGCAATATTATAGTTAATCTTCCAATTAACCTTTTCAACCCCATCCAACTTAAGTAACTGAGGTGTCAAGGTTGTTTTCAGGTCTTCAAAGCCAGTTTGCCAAGCAAAAGGCATCACTAAGCTAATTAGCAGTTCTTGGTTAGCCTGTTCACATTGAGTAATTGCGCCAAGCTCAATCAAATTTTTGGATAAAGTGGGATGAGTAAAATTCTCTAGAATTTTTTTTGCTTCCATGGTTATTAGCCTTAACTGTTATCAACAAGTTTTATACTCATATTGCTTCAAATAGATATGATTATCGATATTGTTTTAACTTGATAAGAGTGATCACTCTTTCTGATAGAATGATATCCATTCCCTGCACAATATCGCTCAAAGTATATAAAGAATTTTTATCAAATTATGGCATAAATCTGGCGATAATCCCACGATTGATGTACTATTTCCGCCATTATGTAATAAAAGGTAATAATTCAACATGACAACTCAACGCAAAATATTGGTAACTTGTGCGCTTCCTTACGCTAATGGTGCAATTCACTTAGGTCACATGCTTGAACATATTCAAGCTGATGTCTGGGTGCGCTACCAACGTATGCGCGGTAATGAGATCTATTTTATCTGTGCGGATGATGCGCATGGAACACCGATTATGCTTAAAGCACAGCAATTAGGCATCACCCCAGAACAGATGATCGATGAAGTTAAAATTGAGCATCAACGTGATTTTGCCGGTTTCAATATTAGTTACGATAATTACCACTCAACCCATAGCCCTGAAAATCGGGAAATATCTGAAAAGATCTATAAACGATTAAAGGCTAATGGTTATATTAAAACCAAAGTAATATCACAACTATTCGATCCCGAAAAAAAGATGTTTTTACCGGATCGTTTTGTTAAAGGGACTTGCCCTCGCTGTAAATCACCAGACCAATATGGCGATAACTGTGAAGTTTGTGGGGCAACTTATAATCCGATTGATTTAATTAATCCGCAATCAGTGGTATCGGGTGCAACGCCGATCATGAAAGATTCAGAGCACTTCTTTTTTGACTTGCCTGCGTTTTCCGATATGTTACAAGCGTGGATCCGATCAGGAACATTGCAAGATCAAGTGGCTAACAAAATGCAAGAGTGGTTTGAAGCAGGCCTACAACCATGGGATATCAGTCGTGATGCGCCATATTTTGGTTTTGAAATTCCCGATGCACCGGGCAAATATTTTTATGTTTGGTTAGATGCGCCAATCGGTTATATGGGGTCATTCCTCAATTACTGTAATAAACACAACAAACCGATCTTTGATCAGTTTTGGAATAAAGATTCAACCACTGAACTTTATCATTTTATTGGTAAAGATATTGTCTACTTCCATAGCCTGTTTTGGCCGGCAATGTTAGACGGTAGCGAACATCGAAAACCTTCCAATATTTTTGTGCATGGCTATGTCACCGTCGACGGCGCGAAGATGTCAAAATCACGAGGCACCTTTATCCAAGCAAGCACCTATTTGAAACATCTAGATCCCGACTGTTTGCGTTACTATTATGCAGCCAAACTCTCGCCACATATTGATGATATCGATTTAAATTTAGAAGATTTTGTGCAACGGGTGAATAGTGATTTAGTTAACAAAGTGGTGAATATTGCATCCCGTTCGGCTGGCTTTATCAGTAAACGCTTTGGCGGAAAATTATCCGACAATCTTGCAGAGCCGGAACTTTATGCTTTATTTGTTGAAAAATCAAAAGTCATCGCTGATTATTTTGAACAACGTGAATCCGGTAAAGCGATTCGTGAAATTATGGCATTGGCTGATGAAGCAAATCGTTATATCGATGAAAAAGCGCCATGGGTGGTGGCTAAACAAGAAGGACAAGATCAAGCATTACAAGATATTTGTTCTATGGGTATTCATCTATTCCGCATTTTAATGACCTATTTAAAACCAGTCGTGCCGTCATTAGCGGAGCGTAGTGAGGCGTTTTTAAACAGCCAATTAACCTGGGACACGATTGATAAACCATTAACTGGGCACACGATCAACCAATTTAAAGCCCTGTTTAACCGTATAGATATGGATAAAATTACTGCTATGATTGAAGAAACCAAAACTGCTTTAGCAACACCTGCCAAAGAAAAAGTGGCAGAACCTATTGCTGATACTATCAATTTTGATGACTTTGCCAAAGTTGATATGCGTGTTGCGTTAATTAAAAATGCCACGGTGGTTGAAGGGTCGGATAAATTATTGCAGTTAACACTGGATATTGGTGATGAAACTCGCAACGTATTTTCCGGTATCAAACAGTTCTATCCTGATCCTGCGGTTTTAGTTGGTAAACTAACCATAATGATCGCTAACTTAGCGCCGCGTAAAATGCGCTTTGGTATCTCAGAAGGCATGGTACTTTGTGCAAGCGGTAAAGATGATAGTGAAGGTGTTTACCTATTATCACCAGATAGCGGGGCAAAACCGGGTATGCGAATTTCGTAATCCTCTAAATTATTGGCATCTTAACAAGTTAAATACTTGTTAAGATGTATTTAGGATAATATTTG
Organism: Gilliamella sp. B3023; assembly: GCF_026536845.1. Lineage (NCBI taxonomy): Bacteria > Pseudomonadati > Pseudomonadota > Gammaproteobacteria > Orbales > Orbaceae > Gilliamella > Gilliamella sp. B3023. The sequence goes on along the minus strand of NZ_JAFNNH010000002.1, from coordinate 613 downwards.
CATTATAAAATTGGCTCCTAGCCATAAACAACCCAACTCTCAACTTAAAAGGCTTTTGTGGTGTTTTATATCAAAAAAAAGTTGAGGAGTGGGGTTTTTGGGGTTCTAAATTCTGTTTTGAAATATTGTCCCAAATAAATAATTCCGCTTTAACTGTGGTGCTTTTTAGTAGCTGTGTTTTTCCATCAAAAAAAGTTGAGGAGCGGGGTTTTTGGGGTCTAAATTCTGCTTTGAAATATTATCTCAAATAAATAATTCCGCTCTAACTGTGGCACTTTTTAGTAGTTCTATTTTTCCATCAAAAAAGTTGAGGAGTGGGGTTTTTGAGGTTTTAAATTTCACTTAAAAACTTTTAAATGGTCAAAATAACTAAATTTGTAATCCGAAGCCCTAAAATAAAATTTCCGAGGATCAATTGCTCTAATTTTAAAGATTCGTAATTGCAATATATTCAATTAAAACAATAGATAACCAATTATAATTTAGATCCTTTTTAGATCCTATTTACAAAAGTTAACGTAAATGAGTGAAAAAAAGTGTTGCATCGTGTTTTTCCAATCACTATACTTTTTACACGGTTTTAGCTACAAGGCTAAAATTTGATATAAAAGTA
>NZ_JAFNNH010000019.1:0-50887 GCF_026536845.1 Gilliamella sp. B3023 | reverse complement strand
CAGGATGATAGCTGGTAGTGTTATTAGTGCAGGTACCCCACCTGCTTTTGAGCTTTGGGAAGACGGTACATTAAACGCAAGACGTGCTAACATCTCAGGTAACATTTATGCAAATTCAGGGCAATTAAACAATGTTGTGATTAATGAAAATTGTCAGATTCAGGGAAAATTGACAGCAATGCAAATTGTTGGCGACATTGTAAAAATGTACGTGTGTAAAAAAAATGGCTCTGTTACTATAGCACCTGAGCCATTTGACAGAGATTTATTTATTTTACCTTTTACGTTAATAGCGTATCAGCGACCTGATGATTCTCGCATATGGCGTTACGGGGAAGTTGAAATAACTATATTCAATAACACTAATGGTAGAATTGTTTTTATACAAAAAATTGAAACAACACGTTATAATCCTGTTGCTAGCAAAACATATTTTATTGCCATTCCAGCGCACGCAACATTTAGTGTTAGTATGCGCGAGAGCGATAAACATCATACAGCGGGCATTCCCGACATCATTACGCTTATGACATTAAAAAAATAAAAAAACCGCTTTAGTAGCGGTTTTTTTATTATCTGGAGAAATTAAAATTATGGCAAAAATTTCGGGAGTTTTAACCGACGGTGCAGGTCTAGTTATTAATTAAACTTATTTAATTGTTTATAATAACCACATGCAATTACAAATTTCTGGTCACAAGATTTTTTAAACCATTCTTTTGCAATAGATAAATTTTTAGGTACTCCTTTGCCAAAATAATACATTACGCCTAAGTTGTGTTGAGCATATAAATTACCTTGCTCTGCGGATAATTTATAATAATTTATAGCCTTCTCATAATCTGTAATTGTACTGTTGTTATCAGAATATATATTACCTAACTTATATTGAGCTTCAGCGTCTCCGTTGTTAGCTTTCTTAATTAACTCATCAATATCATAAGAATAAACACTAAACGAAAATAAGATAAAAAATATCGCTATTATTTTTTTCATGGTTGATCTCAATAATTAATAAGATGATTATTAAATCATATCCAGTTAAAAGATTCATCTTCAATCCTCAACTTCACATACTCCACCGCATCTTGATACGATTTAAAAATTCCAATTTTGTTTAATCTATCGTTTTTATAAAAACACCACCAATCATTGTGTATATCGCATGACGGAAAAATCAAGTACGAATCATTTTCGCAATCGTAAATAGAATCGTTATCAGGGTCGGTTAGTATGTAAATTGTTTTTGTGTAGTTTATTGTGATCATGTTATGAAAGATTAGTTAGTTTTATTCATCATAAACTAATATTTTTTTGGAGAGTGAATTGAAATGAAAAGCTGGAAAGCGGATCGCAGAAAGTGTTAGAATATGTAAGAATAAAATTGAATAAAGTATTGATATTTAATGATAAAAAACTTAGCAAAAAGCACTGTATATTCCAAGTAAATTTTATAACATATTGATTTATAATAATAAGTTATCGGATTCAAAATCCGCCGCCCTTAAAAGCGTGTCGGTTCGAGTCCGACCACTGGCACCAATAATAGATCATATTTCAATTGCTCACCCAAATCCTAAAAAATTAATACTAAATAAAGTTATTATTATCATCAAAATTTTTCCAAGTTCTCCGAAGTAAGCCTGTTTAATCATTAATCTGGTAATAGGAGTAAAATATGGCAGAAAAAATAAATATTAGAAAATTGACAATTTTCATTTCAACACTCTACTGTTCTTTAATATTTTCTTCATCATTATTTGCTTTTCAAAAAGGATCAACAGAAGACTTTCTTGGTCATGAAGTTGGGGTTACATATCATACTGCCGATCAAGCCGTTAGTAGTAAAGAATACTTGCCTATTTATCCTCAAGAAGGTACGCCTGAATTTGAAGCAGATAAGATTGCCTATTTACATGGTTATAATCTCAAAGATACTGATCGTTGGAAACAAGCAACAAAGGATGCTGATTTGCATACGGCAAATGTAGCTGAAATTTTTTCTGAACCTTTAGGTATTACAATATCAGCCGAAACAACACCCACTTTATATAAAATGTTTGGTGATTTATTGGTTGATTCTGCTGATAATGCCACTAAAACGGCTAAAGAGTTTTATATGCGAAAACGTCCTTTTGTCTATTTTGGTAATCACTCTTGCCAGCCTGTTGATGAAGAAGAACGATTACGTCAAAATGGTTCATTTCCATCAGGTCATACCGCTTATGGTTGGACATTAGCTTTAGTTCTAGCTCAAATTTCACCTTCACATGCTGAAGCGTTAATCAAACGAGGCTATGAATTTGGTCAAAGCAGAATGATTTGTGGGGCCCATTGGCAGACCGACGTAAATGCCGGTAGAATGGTTGGGGCAGTGGAGTACTCAAAATTACAAACTATCCCACAGTTTCAAGAAGATCTTCGCAAAGCAATTGACGAAGTTAATCATCAATATAGTTTATTAAAAAATTGATAGGCCATTTTGGAAAATTAAAAAGGCAGTATTACTGCCTTTTTAAAATATAAAGATTAATCTAATTAAGATTTCAATGCATCTAAAACAAGTTTAAAAACATTTGAATGGCCTTTACGGCTTGGATAATAGATATAAAATGGCTCATAGGTAATTGAATAGTCGCTTAATAATTCTATAAGTCTTCCAGTTGCTAATTCATTTTTTACATCAGGATAACCAATCCAACAAATACCTAAGCCATCAAGTATCGCCTGTTTTCTTAAATGATTATTGATGGAGAAGTGAGTAGAGGGGTGATATTGAATAATATTACCGCTATTAGTAAATTCCCAAATTGTTTCCATTCCATGTTGGCTTGAAACTTTTTTGCCAATTAAAAGATGTTGATCTAAATCACTTATCTGTTTAGGCTCTTTTCTCTGCTTTAGATAATCAGGACTAGCAACTAGGACCATTCGCAAAGGATCTGATATTTTTACAGCAACCATTTCTTTAGCAAGGTCATTCCCAATTCTACAACCCATATCAAAACCATCTTTAACGATATCGACTAGATTATTGTCACATTCAATTTCAATCTTAATTTGTGGATAGCGTAAGGAAAATTGACTTAATTTAGGATATATAAAGTTTTCAATCGCAATATTTGATGCGTTGATCCTAATTGTACCTGATGGCGTATCTAAATAATCGCCAAGTGCGTTAACTTCTTCATTTATCTGTTTAAATAGAGGCGCTAGTTGTTTATAAAGTTGTTCACCAGCTTCAGTTAGTGAAAGACTTCGAGTTGTACGATTAAATAGCCTGAGATTTAATCGAGTTTCTAAATTCCTCATACTATGGCTTAATGCGGAAGAGGAAACTCCCAAAGATTTAGCTGCTCCAATAAAGCTTTTTGCTTCAGCGATAGTAATAAAGTAATTGAGTTCATTATAGTTATGCATAATATATAAAATTAATGAATTTAATTCATGATACTATAAATGAATACCCTGTTTATCTCAATAAAAGTTATCTCTAAAATAATATTATCAAAATTGACTTTTTATCAATTTATTAAATTATTTAAACGATTCTGACATACTGAGGAGTTATTGTATGGATTATATAAAATTAGGTACTTCTGATATTGAGGTCTCCAGGTTTTGCTTAGGATGTATGAGTTTTGGTGATCCTGCCAGTAAAATGCATGACTGGACACTTAATCCCGACCAAAGTGAAGCCATCATTAAACATGCTTTAGATCTAGGTATTAATTTTATTGATACAGCTAATACTTATTCAAGTGGAACTAGCGAGGAATATGTTGGAAGAGCATTGAAACGAAATATCGCTAGAGATAAAGTCGTTTTGGCCACTAAAGTCTATTTTAACGAAGGACACCTCTCTAAAACAGCTATTGAAAGAGAAATTGATGGATCGCTCAAACGATTGGGTACCGATTACGTCGATTTATACATAATTCATCGTTTTGATTACAGTACACCGATTGAAGAGACCATGGCGGCATTACATCATTTGGTCGAGATAGGTAAAGTCCGAGCATTAGGTGCATCGGCAATGTATGGTTATCAATTTTATAATATGCAGCTGGCAGCTAAGCAAAATGGTTGGACTCAATTTGTTTCAATGCAAAATCACTATAATTTATTATATCGGGAAGATGAAAGAGAGTTAATTCCGATCTGTAAGCAATTCCATGTTTCATTAACTCCTTATAGCCCATTAGCAGCTGGTAGGCTTTCCCGATTAGAATGGAAAACCGATACGTTGCGAAGTAAAACTGATAAAGTTGCTATTGCCAAATATGATAGTACGCAACAAATAGATAGAGAAATTGTTGTAAGAGTAAATGATATCGCACAAAAATATGGTGTAACCATGACGCAAGTTGCGCTAGCATGGCAATTTGCTAAAGGCGTTGCATCACCTATCATTGGTGCAACCAAAACGCAATATTTGGATGATGCAGTCGGCGCGTTAAAAGTTTCATTAACTAAAGATGATATTGCTTATCTTGAGGAACTTTATATCCCCCATGTTATTATGGGAGCAATCTAAAAGTATTGTTTTTTAACTGTTTTTTACAGCTCACTAATCCTCGATATTATATTTGAAATATCGAGGGTTAAATAATAAATTGATTTTAAATAATATTTAAATGACTTTTTTTATCAATTTAATCAAAAGTATTCCAAATTTCGTAAATAAAAATGCGTCGTCACTTTATTTGGACCTAAACAATATTCTTTAGTCCAATCGCCGTGCTGATTATAATCACCATAAGAACACTCTTCCTTCATCTCAGCTATTCTTTGATTGTTTTCATCGAGTACAATTTTGCCAAATTCAATTTTGTAGTCGTATTGAATTCTTTTACTCAATTGTTTTTTATCATTATAAAAATATTTATATTCTCTTAAAACAACGATGAAACTGTCAGTTTCATCGTATTTTTGAAAAATTTCTACAACCCTTTTAGAGACTAAATCGTTTTCATAATAAACTTGACTAATGAAATCCAAGTCATAGGTTGAATCTTCAATTTTTATTATTCGCCCATTAGAATCATAACCTACCAATAATTTATTATTTTTTTTAGCATCCTGATAAGAAAGAATATTTTTTTCTTGATCAAACTTGATATCAAGATTCAGGTTCTTATTTTCAGATTCATAAGTATATTTCCCATTTTTATAATCAATAACAAATTTATAATAATCTAAAGTCATTGATTCAATGAGTCCATCGGTATTTGCCGTTAAAGTTACAGGATTATCCCCTTTTATTGACTGTTCTTTAATTGGAATGGAATAGGGGGCTAAATCTATACCAGCATGAATTAAATAGCTATTTTCAACGGCTATATTGGGTGTATGATTATCTTTACATCCAAATAGCGCTAAACTTATAAGCAGAATTATTTTGATTTTCATTATTATACTCCTATTTATTTACTTAAAGGTTAATATTCAATTTCACGTAAAACAAAGAAACTGAAATTTTCATTAGGCTTTAAGCAATAATATTTCGTCCAATCACCAAATTGATTAAAATCATAAAATTGGCATTCTAATTTTTGGTTATTTTTTGTTATATAATCATCTAAATAAATTATTTTTTTATCAATTTGATGATTATTATTATAAAAATATTCCACTTCATTTTTTGACATTAGTTTTGTTTCATCATTTTCTTTAATTGTGGTTTCTTCAATGATTTTTTTCAAATTATTTTGGTCATAAAGAAATGTTGATACGAAGGTAATAAGATTGGGATCAGTTTTTTTTGTAAGCTTAATCAATCTTTTTTGCTCATCATAATTAGCATACCAAGCAATAGGTAGTTTTGCTTCATGAATTTCGGTCATATTCTTGTCATTATCAAATTTTATATAAAATTCTAAAAGAAATTGATCTTGTTGCGAGAAAATCATTAAGGATTTTTGGTAATCAATATCTATTTTGACTGGAAATTCTTTATCTGATGATTGATTAAAAGTAGGTTTAATTTCGGGTGAAACAACAGAGGTAATAAAACCTTGCTGATTTATAGTAAACTCTTGGTTTATGCTACCAGATAATATTTGTTTTTTTATTGGTTTGGAAAATGGTTTAAGTTCAGGAGCTTGAAAAAATAAGTAATTATTATTAATAGCTTGCTCATTATCACTCATTGGATTACAGCCAATTATCAAAAATGATAAAAAGCAAATGATAGTTTTTTTCATTATGATCCTTATGTTTAAAATCTGGCCCTAATCCTAAGGATACCATTATTTTTTTAATATAATAAGGACATTGAACTCAAAAGCTTAATAATATTAAGGATACTAGTTTAACTAATTTATTGATATCCTATTTTCTTAGCAATATTTTAATCTTATTTCACATATTTCCAATTTGAATATAGATATAATTTTTTCGTATTATCCCAATAGTTATTCACCGACTATAATGACTCAATAGTCGTATCAGAATATGTTCGACTAATTTATCTTAATAGGGAGTGATAATGAAAAAATATATTTACCTGTTTATATTATTAGGATTTACATTAATTGGGTGTGACAATAAGTCTGATTCAGCTAAAAACAACCAACAAGAGAAGAAAGAAATCGTAGTTGGTTTGCCACCAAGTATGCATAATATAATGATGGAAAAAGTCGTAAAACCTGCTTTAGAACAAGAAGGTTATAAAGTTAAGATGGTAAATTTCAGTTCATTAAGGGATTCAAATACCGCTTTAGTTGAAGGAAGTATCGATCTCAATGCCGCTCAACATCAATCTTATTTAGATGTATATAATAAAGAAACTAAGAGTGATCTTGTTTCTTTAGTTCATATTCCTTCAATATCCGCGGCGCTTTTTTCACAAAAACATCATTCAATAAATGAAATTGCTGATGGACAGACAATTCTTATTCCAAATGACCCATCAAATAAAGCTCGTTCATTACAATTATTACAAAGTTTGAATTGGATCACCTTAAAACCTGAAAGTGAAGCAGGAACGTTAGATTTAAATGATATTGCAGAAAATAAGTATAATTTAAAATTTAAAGCAATATTATCTGAAATTATTCCTAGAACGCTTAATGAAGTTGATTATGCCATAATGCCTGGGGGAATAGCATGGTTAAGTCATATTCCTGCAGATAATGTTTTAGTTCAAGAAAAGTTAACTCCGAATCTTGAATTAATGGTCGTAGTTAAGAAAGAAAACTTAAATACCAAGTGGGCGCAAGATGTAAAAAAACTTTATCAATCAGATCAGCTTAGAAAATTTATTAATGAAGATCCTGACGCTAAAGGTCGCTTTATTTGGCCACAGCAGTAAATCTTTCCAAGATATCCTAATTACTATTAGGATATTTTTCATATTTTATATAACTGCTTTCAAACTTTGATTAGATCAAAAACTATTTTGTAAAGCAATTTAAAGATAAATAATTCATTTATTTTGATTTTTCACCATGATAAAATTGTTATCTCCCCAATTATGAATATAAATGAATGTGATGAAAAAAATTCAATTACCCATTTTAATTGTCTGTGGCGTTATGCTTTGTAGCTGTTCCGATGAACCTAAGTCAGTTGTTCGTATGATTGATAATCCCACTGATAATGAAATTGTAGTAGCCATTGATGGTAAAGAACTCGCTATTCCGGCTAACTCTAACACTACCTATACTTTTGAATATGGTAAGCATAATTTAGCTTATAACAATGAGTCGCTCGATTTTATCGTTAAACCAGCTAGGTTTCCTAATGATGGTTTTATTAATCCTACACAAAGCAACTATATGTTTCATACCTATATCTACGCTACTGAAAATACCAGTGACGAAGATTATGATAAGTTATATGAAAAATCTTTACGTAAAGTCTCCATTATTATAAATGGTGTAGAAGATGAAGTTGAACTACCTGTTAAAGTGATAAATGATGTTTTTATCGAAAGGGAAGATAATACTTGGGACTATTCAATCAACCAGGAAGCCCCTAATGAACTTCCTAAAAAATTTAAAACCAAAAAAGATATCCAACTTCCTAGAATTAAAGTCTATCGTGAAAAAGATTATATCACCTTATTAAAAAATGAATTTTTTGAATCCAATGAAGATCCAGAGACAGGATTTGAAGTAAGTTTTCCTAATAAACCAGTAAAATTTGCTGAGATTGAGCAATACGTATTCCCTAAAATTAATTTGGGTGGAATTGAATGTGATGCTGGTAAAAAATATTTAGCAGACACATTAGATAATTGGAAACAACTTTTCACTTTAAATGGTGATGACTTTGCTAGTAAGTATAAAAAATTAGGTGGAGAGGAAGGCATAAATTCTTTAAGAAAATCTGATGAACTTTGTCCTAAAGAAATAGATCCAAATATGACTTATTACCAAGCATATGGCCCATTTGAAAAATTTTTAAATTTTACCCAAGATACTAATATCTATATTATCAAATAAATTTTAGTCATTGTGTAATTTATCACTACAATAATTATAAAAGGCATAATATTTTTATTATGCCTTTTATTTTATCAATAACCGTTATTCTGAATTTATTGAATTGTATTTATATTATAAAAAAAGTTGAGGAGCGGGGTTTTTGAAGTTTCAAAATCGCAATTATCCAATCTTTATATTCACAGATCATGCTCCTTCCTTGAATAAAATTCGAATCGCACGAATTGTAGATAATAATATTGACCTAAATCACATAAATCATAAAAAGAATTTTGATTAAAATCGAATCAATATAATATTTATAGTGAGTTAATAAAATAAAGGAATATCTTATGAGTAAAACTAGATTGAAAATTGCAGCATTAATTGGTGGTATTATTTTTAGTGCTTCAAGTGCTTACGCATCAATTGATGATGTTAAGCAACTTAAAATCATCAGTTATAATGTTTATAACGGGATGAAGTTAGATGAGAGCGAAGGCAAGCAGAAATATATTGATTGGGCAAAAGCGCAAGATGCCGATATCATTGCCTGGCAAGAGATGAATTTCTTTACTCGAGAAAAACTTGAAAAATTTGCAGCCAGTTATGGTCACAAATACGCTGTTCTGTTAAAAGAGTCACCAGATGATCCTGCTTTTTTCCCAGTTGCCATTACCTCAAAATATCCTATCGTAAATGTGAATAAAGTGGTCGATAATTTATGGCATGGAGCGCTGTTTGCAGATGTTGGTAATTATCATTTTGTGATAACCCATATGAACCCGTTTTGGACGGCTAAGCGTATCGATGAAATTAATTTGATTATAGATTCAATTAAATACAGTCGTGATCCTAATGGTAAATGGATAATCGCGGGGGATTTGAATTCATTCTCTCCAGCAGATAAACCTGATTATGATAAAAGCACGCTTTTAGAAGATATAAAAGAAAAACAGAAGAAAAGACCAATTCTTGATAATCTGGTAAATGGCCAATTAAGCTATACCGTTCAACAAAATCTACTTGATGCGGGTTATATTGATGCATTAAAGATAAAACACAAAGAATTTATCTCAACCGCACCAACTAAAGTCTTTTATGATCAAGCATCAGTACCATTACGTTATGATTATATCTATGTCTCACCACCACTTAAAGATAACGTGATTGATGTTAAGGTACTCAAAGATGATTTTACTGATAAGTATTCAGATCACTACCCAGTTCAAATGATTATAAAGAATAATTAATATCATCTATAGAATTAAGAATAAAACGGGCATAAGCCCGTTTTTTATGTTAATTGATTCGATAAGATCAATACACTATTTTCGGGCAACAAATACCGCTCGTATTGGAGCAGGGTAACCTTCAATCGTTTTGGTCAAATCGTTCGGATCAAGAAACTCAGCTAATGAGTCAGATTCCATCCAATCTGTTTTGCGCTGTTCATCTAAACTGGTTTTCGATATATCAACCATTTTTATCTCTTTAAAACCACATTTATGTAGCCAATTTATCATGGTGGGGACAGATGGGATGAAATAGACATTTCGCATTTGAGCATAACGTTCACCTGGCATTAATGCTTGGTGTTCGACTCCCTCAATAACTAGTGTTTCAAGCACTAATTGTCCACCATCAACTAATTGCTCTTTCAATTGGTAAAGATGATCAAGTGGCGAACGACGATGATATAATACCCCCATTGAAAAAACCGTATCAAATGCATTTAATTTTGGCAGTTCCTCAATTCCTAAGGGTAGTAAGTGAGCTCGTTGATCATTACCTAATAGTTTTCTTACTGCTTCAAATTGGCATAAATAAAGCGCCATTGGATCAATACCAACGGCAAGTTTAGCTCCTGCGCCAACCATTCGCCACAAGTGATAACCACTATTACAACCCACATCGAGAACGGTTTTGCCCTCTAAATTTTCAATGTGATTAATTAGTCGCTCCCATTTCCAATCAGAACGCCATTCGGTATCAATATCCACACCATAAAGATGAAAAGGGCCTTTACGCCACGGCATCATAGTTTTCAATAATTGGGTGATTCTTTGCTGTTCTCCTGAAGATAACGGTTGCTCAGTTTTAGCCGTTACGCTGTGTAAGAAGTCGATTTGAAAAGGGGTAATTGCTGGCAAGTGTTTAATGCTATTTAACCATTGACTAAAACGGTTATCTAAATTTTGCTTTTGCCAATTAGCTAGTTGTGCTGGTAATACTTCAAGCCAATTTTTAAGCTTATTTTTTGCGATAATTTGGTAAAAATCACCAAAATCAATCATTCGTTATTCCTTTGTAATTGGGTTAAATCTGATGTTATTTTATAGCAATGATGGAACCGAAATTAAAACATTGAAACCAGGTTTCTACATGTTTAAATCCTGCTTTAGCAAGACGCTGTTTATGGGTTTCAATAGTATCGGTAAGCATAACGTTTTCAAGCATATTCCGTTTTTGGCTAATCTCTAGTTCACTGTAACCATTCGCTCGTTTGAAGTCATGGTGCATGTTAAATAATAATTCATCAACACTCTTATCATTAAAACTAAATTTTTCAGATAGCACTAATATGCCATTAGGGATTAATGCTTGGTAGATATTATTTAAAACACGTTGACGATTGTCTGGCGTTAAAAATTGCAAGGTAAAATTTAGGACAACCATTGAAGCATTTTGCATATTAATATTGCAAATATCTTCACATATAACATCAACAGGTGTAATTGATTTATAGGCATCAAGGTGTTTTTTACATCGTTCTATCATTGGTAATGAATTATCAACGGCAATGATATGGCAATTTTCTTGCTTGATATTCCGACGAATTGCAAGTGATGCAGCGCCTAGCGAGCATCCCAAATCATATATCATTGAGTTGGGTTGAACAAATCTTTCCGCCAACATGCCTATCATTGAGATTATATTCGAATAACCGGGAACAGATCGTTGAACCATATCGGGAAAGACTTCGGCAACTTTTTCATCAAAAGTCCAATCGCCTAATTTATCAATTGGTGTTGAAAATAACTGATCTTTTTTGCTATTCATAAAAGTTATTGGTGCTATAGGATCTAATTCTGTTATCATACCATTTTTTGCTTTCGATTGTTCGGATAATTATGACATTTGTTGATTTTATAGCCATTTTTGCAGCGATTGTTATGAGTGTGTTTGTTACATTCTATTTTGGTAAACGTTGGCAGTTTTGGTTTAATTTGAATTTAACAGGTTACTTTCGAATTATTTATTGGGTCACTGTCTGTTTTGCTGGATTATCATTAATTTTTGCCAGATTATTAGATGGTTTTATACCTTCATATATACATCTTTCTTTAATCTCCATTTCTGGATTGATGATTTGTAGCGTTTTTATAGCTACTATTTTTGATATCACTTATTGGTTTAGTAAAAAAAGATTAAAACCCAATCTATGGCTTAAGGTTAGCTTTATTATTGCTGTTGCAGCGCTGTTTTGTTTTGGGCATGAAATGGCGATAAATCCTCAAATTGTCCATTATAAAGTTGAAATTAATAAACCTGCCCATGTAGAGCATTTAAGAATTGTTCAACTTTCAGATATTCATATCAATGAACATACGTCTTCCAAAATGATTCAAGAAATGGTCGAAAAGGTAAACGCTTTGGAACCTGATTTTATTGTGATAACGGGGGATACACTGGATAAGAGTTTAAAGCCTTTTTTAGAATATGGCTTTGATAAGCAGTTTCAACAATTAAAACCAAAATATGGTAGCTATATTATTTTTGGTAATCATGAATATTTAGGAATTAATGACGCTAATAATCGTGAAGATGATATTATTAATGCCTTCAAACAAGCAAATTTGAAAGTCTTAAAAGATGACATAGTCTATCTTGATGAAGTTGGTATAACATTGATAGGGCGGGATGATTTTTCTTCATCTCGATATGATATTAAGCGTGCTTCATTATCTGATTTAATCCTGTTTACTGATACCGAGAAACCGATAATATTGTTAGATCATCAACCAAGAAATCTTGATGAAGCCGCTGAACAAAATGTAGATTTGATGCTATCTGGACATACACATGGTGGGCAAATTTTCCCGGTTAATATTTTAGTCGCCATGATGTATAAAAATGCTAAGGGAATTTATCAAGATACTAATCATCATTTTACCAGTATCGTGAGTAGTGGTTATGGGTTTGGCGGGCCACCAATACGATTAATGACCCGTTCTGAAATTGTTGTAATAGATGTATCATTTGCAAAAAAATCGACCTCTTAAATAGGATTCATATTTTGAGTTATCAATATATTACTACTGATGAAGAATTATCTAGTTATTGTTTAAAAATTGCGAACAGCAATGCAATCGCATTAGATACGGAATTTGTTCGCACGCGAACATTTTATCCTCAATTAGGACTTATTCAGGTTTTTGATGGTAAACATGCAGCATTAATTGATCCAGTTAATATCAACAATTGGCAGGATTTTTTAGCTATTTTAGCCAATCCTACAATTGAAAAATATTTTCACTCTTGTAGTGAGGATATTGATGTGTTTCTTTCTACATTTAACTGTGTACCCACTCCAATTATAGATAGCCAAATTTTGGCATCATTCCTAGATAATCCTGTTAGCAGTGGCTATGCTAGTTTAGTTAATAAATACCTAGGCATTGAATTAGATAAAAGCGAAACTCGAACAGATTGGTTAAAACGTCCTTTGACTGAAAAACAATGTGAATATGCGATTAATGATGTGTTATATCTCTTCCAATTAATGGAAATTCTAAAAGCTAAACTCACAACTAATCATTATTTAGATGCAGCTTATCAAGAATGTCAAAGTGCGATTGCCCGTAAATGCAAGCCGTTTGATCCTAAAGATGCTTACCTAAATATCGGAAATAGCTGGCAATTAAAAGGTGACAGCTTAGGACAATTGGCTAAGTTAGCATTATGGCGATACCAATTAGCCAAATCTGAAAATATTGCATTAAATTTTGTTATACATGAAGCTGTTTTATTTAAGATTGCCCGTTTCCAACCTTCGTCGTTAGCTGAACTTGATAAATTAGGAATGAAAGGGAAAGAAGTTCGGCTATATGGTCCAACCATTTTGGAAATATTGCAGGAACCTATACCGAATATTCCACCAATTAAACGAATGAATAGTTATCCAAATTACAAAGAAACTTCTGATTTATTAAAGCAAATCACTGAAAATATTTCATCACAGACTGGACTTAGCCGTGAATTAATTATATCAAAACGGTTAATCAATCAATATATAAAATGGAAAATAGATAAAAACGAAAGTATGCCTGAAATATTATCTGGGTGGAGAAAACCACTATTTGAACAATATGGCTTATTAAATTGATCAATATCTAGGGTGTCAAATGAAATTGACACCACGTTATTTAAGCAAGTTCACTTAGCATCGATTCAACAATTTTAGATGATTGAGCTGCGGCTAACTTTAAAAAGGATTGAAAATCAATTGCTGATTCATTATCCCCATTGTCTGAAATCGCTCTAACCACTACAAAAGGAACTTTAAATAACCAACAAACATGGCCGATCGCAGCAGCTTCCATTTCAACGGCAATTGCGTCAGGATAAGTTTGCTTAATTCGTTCTAGATTACTTTTTCCATTAATAAAAGCGTCTCCACTACCGATTGAACCAGCCACGGCATTGACACCATGTTTTTTGATACAAGCTTCGGCTAATGATCGATAGTTTTCATCAGCAGGAAACGAAACAGGGCAACCAGACATTTGGCCCGGCTTATATCCAAAAGCAGTTAGATCCACATCATGATAAAAAACATCTTTTGATACAATAATATCACCGATACTGAGCTTAGTTGAAAGCCCACCAGCTGAGCCAGTGTTAATTACCGCATCAACTTGGTAATTATTTAAAAGCAGGGTAGTTCCTGATGCCGCAGCTACTTTACCGATACCTGATTGTAATAATACGATGTCGCAATTAGCAATTTTGCCAATGTGAAAATCACATCCTAAATGATGTTCTAATTGATAATCAGTAATTTGACTTTTTAATATTGCAACTTCTTCTTCCATTGCTGCGATAATAGCAATTTTCATAAGGACCTCTAGGTGTTTATTAGCCGTATATTTGTTTTAAATGTGCTATCATAATTGCCATAAGTGAACTTGACAATAAATGAATCATAACGGAGATAAAATTTGCGTACAATTTTTATAACAGGTTGCTCAAGCGGTATTGGCTTGATTTCAGCAATAGCATTAAAAAAGCGAGGTTATCGTGTTATTGCTTCTTGCCGTAAAGTTGAAGACCAAAAAAAATTAGTCGAGCAAGGTTTTGAAACCGTTCTTTTAGATTTAGATGATCCTGACTCTGTTACTCAAGCTGCGCAGGAAGTTTTAACTTTATGTGAAGGTAAATTATATGCTTTATTTAATAATGCCGGATTTGGGGTTTATGGCCGATTAAACACCATTAGTCGAGCGCAGTTAGAGTCACAGTTTTCAACAAATTTTTTTGGTGTTCATCAATTAACTCAATTATTACTACCGGCAATGCTAGAGCAAAATGAAGGAAGAATTATTCAAACAAGCTCTATTGTTGGAATTGTTGCAACCCCAGGGAGAGGAGCTTATTCAGCCAGTAAATACGCCTTAGAAGCATGGTCTGATGTATTAAGGTTAGAATTAGCTAAAACGAATATAAAGGTTTGTTTAATCGAACCTGGTCCATTAAAAACCTATTTTTCAAATAATGTGAATCAAACCGAAAAAGAGAATATTGTAAAAAATCCACCAATTGCTAGACGTTTTACCTTAGCTCCCGAAGCTGTTTTACCCTATCTTTATCATGCATTGGAGCACGATAAGCCAAAAATACGTTACAGGGTAACTAAAGTAACGAAGTTAGCAGCGATAGCTAAACGTTTGCTTCCCGACAGATTAATGGATAAAATTTTAGAAAATAAGTAATAAATTAAATTATTCATAGGATAAATTATGTCAAATCAATTTATTTTTGATGTTAACGAACAGAATATTCAAGAAATTGTCGAAAAATCGACAAATACTCCCGTGTTATTCTACTTTTGGTCACCAAGAAGTCCAAATCATCAAGAGATGACAAACACGCTAACAAAATTAGCGACAGAGCGTCAAGGACAATTTATTTTAGCCAGCGTAAATTGTGATGAGCAACAAATGCTTGCAGCACAATTTGGTTTAAGAGCGATTCCAACAGTTTATATGTTCCAAAATGGGCAGCCAGTTGATGGTTTTCAAGGTCCACAAAGTGAAGATCAAATTAAAGCATTTTTAGCCAAAATCTTACCTAATGAAGATGAATTAAAACTTGTTGAAGCTCAAAAATTATTTAATGAAGGGTTATATGACCAAGCTTTACCTTTATTAAAACAAGCATGGACGACGCTAACTGATCACTTAGGCAAACCAAGATCAGATATCGCATTAATGTTAGCTAAAGCGCAAATTGAACAAAAGCAACTTAACGATGCTAAAGAAGTTTTAGCAACAATTCCGCTACAAGACCAAGATTCCGCTTTTCATGGATTACAAGCTGAGATTGAGTTACTTGAACAAGCGGCAAATTCACCAGAATTACAGCAGTTGCAAGCTGAATTGGCAAAACAGCCTGACAATATTGAATTAATGATCCAACTTTCATCACAATTGATGCAAGTAGGGCGACACGAAGAGGCTTTAGAGCTACTATTCAAACCGTTAACAAAAGATCTAAATGCGGGAGATGGTCAAGTTAAGAAAACATTACTTGATCTGTTAGCTGCATTGGGTACTAATAACGCTTTAGCTAGTAGTTATCGTCGTAAGCTTTATACGCTGCTATATTAAGAAATACTTAATTGAATTCTGGCGATGGTAAAAGCTTGGCATTAATTCCTAAAAAATTTTATGAGCTTCTATCGAAACTTTGGAAAGTTAAAAGATATCAAAAGAAAGTTGATAGATTAGAAGGATGAAATGAAGAGATTCAACAGTTTTGTTGAATCTCTTTTTTTATTTAATGTTCGATAATACGAGGAAAGTTTTCGTTACTACGAAGGGTTAAAACCTCAACCCCGTTATCGGTTACTAAAATAGTGTGCTCATATTGAGCTGAAAGTCCATGGTCTTTAGTTTTAACGGTCCAACCATCTTTCATTGTGCGTGTACGCCAATCGCCAGTATTCACCATCGGTTCAATCGTAAAAGTCATACCTGGTTTTAAAATTACGCCACCATCATCAGCATCATAATGTAATACTTGAGGTTCATCATGATATACCTCACCAATACCATGACCACAATATTCACGAACTGAAGAGAATCCAAATTTATCAACATATTTTTGAATAGCTTTACCGATTTCTCTCAATCGAATTCCTGGTTTTATGATTTTAATCGCTTCGTATAAGCTTTCTTGAGTAACTTGGCAAAGTTTTTCGCCAGCAACAGTGGGTTTACCTGCAATGTACATTTTTGAAGTATCCCCATGATAACCATCTTTGATCACAGTTACATCTATATTAAGAATATCACCATCTTTTAATTTTTTATCAAAACTTGGAATACCATGACACACCACGTCGTTAATGGATATACAACTTGTATGTTTAAATCCATGATAACCAATATTGGCAGGAATAGCTTTTTGTACATTTACAATATGTTCATAACAAATTTTATCGAGTTCACCAGTAGTAATTCCTGGTTTAACATACGGCTCGATCATCTCTAAAACTTCAGCAGCTAATTTGCCTGCAATACGCATTTTTTCAATTTCGGCGGGAGTTTTTAACTTAATAGACATTAACGTGTTCCTGTAATTTTAATGGCAATATCCTATCATATACCGTTGTTTCTTTAAAGCATAGCGGTGGATAATTCCTCTTGATTAAAAGTTTAAATTTTACGAAAAAAAAGTTGAGGAACGGGGTTTTTGTGTATAAAAAATGAAAACTAATACAGCTTGAAACCGTTTAATTATATAATAAAACATTATAAAAAAAGGTTTCAATATGATGCAATGTAGCTATTATCAAGAAAAAAAATGTTTGTCTTGTCATAAAATTAATCAACCATATCATTCTCAATTAACTGAGAAACAAAGTCATTTGTTGGAGAAATTAGCTGATTTTAATCCTAACCAAGTTAACGATCCGTATGCGAGTCCTGAATCAGAGTTTCGTAATAAAGCTAAAATGGCAGTGCTGGGTACGGTTGAAAAACCAATTTTAGGCATTCAAAACGGTAATGATGCGATTGATTTGTGCGATTGCCCGCTTTATAGCTCGAACATGCAAAATATTCTAAAATTGGTTCGTACTTATATTCGTAAGCAAGGATTAGTTCCCTATAATATCAACAAGCGAAAAGGGGAGTTAAAATTCGTTATCATCACAGAAAGCATTATTGATAATAACAGCCATTTTATGCTGCGATTTGTATTGAAATCACATAAATTTGTAGAAAAAATTAAAAATAGTTACCACAACTTGCAAATAAATAACTTAGAAGTTGTTACTATCAACATCCAACCTAACCATGCAGCGATATTAGAGGGGGAAGAAGAACTGATTTTAACCGATAACCCTTTTTTAGCGTTCCAATTTAATCAGATACCTTTATATATTAAATCTAAAAGTTTCTTTCAAACAAATAGTTACATTGCAGAAAAACTCTATCAAACGGCTAGTGATTGGGTGGCAAACTTAAATGTTAACTCAATATGGGATCTATTTTGTGGAGTAGGTGGTTTTGGTTTGCATTGTATTGGTCATTCTAATAATGAAAAGATCCAATTGACTGGCATTGAAATTAGTTCTGATGCCATTGAGTGCGCAACAAAATCCGCTGAAAAACTTGGTTATGATAAACTCGATTTTAAATCGTTAGATGCCACTAAATATGTAAACAATGAACAAGGTATCCCTGATTTAGTCTTACTTAATCCTCCAAGGCGCGGGGCTGGTAAATCACTCATTCAATACTTAGATAATATAAAACCGAAATATATATTATATTCAAGTTGTAACTTAGCATCTATGGTAGAAGATTTGCAGCTTTTAAGCGATTATCAAATGACTAAAGCCCAATTGTTCGACATGTTTCCGCACACTTCACACATGGAAGTTTTGGTTTTGTTGGAAAAATTCAGATAGTTATTTACTGATTTAGGCTATTAATGACTAATATTTATATTAGTTATTAATAACTATTGGTCTAGATTTGCTTCTCTATTAAACCTCATTGATATTAATCGCTTATTTTAATATTTTAACCTCTCGTATTAAAGCTAATGATAATCATTATCTAATATAAATGATAATTATTCTCATTGATCATATTTTTTATTTTTGCTAGATTAATTAGTAAAAAATGATAATTATCAAATATTGGGAATTAATTTGAGCAGTTTATTAATATAACTTTGTGGTGAAAAATGAAAATAAATAAAATCTTTTTAACCGTTTTGACTGCTTCAATATCCTTCTCAGTATTTGCTGCTGATGATGAATTGGAAACTATGACGGTTACGGCTAGTAGACAAAAAAGAGCCAAATTAGCTATTCCAGAAACCGTTGATGTCATCTCTAGAAAGAATATAGATGATCATCAAATGTCAACAATGGAAGATTTAGTTAGATATTTACCGGGAATATCAGTTAATCGGCAAACTTCAGGGACCGACCCTTTTGGTAATTTAGGCAGTATTAGAATACGTGGTATGGCGGGTAACCGTATTCAAATGCAAGTTGACGGTTCAAGAGTGATTGAAAGTATCCAAGACGGCAATAGAAATTTTATTGATTTAGCAAATATAAAAGCTGTTGAAGTCATTCGTGGACCTGGCTCGGTATTATGGGGGGCAGATGCTGTTGGTGGGGTAGTTGCGTTTAAAACCATAGATCCGAGTGATTTACTTAAAGGTAAATCTTATGCTGTTCGAGTAAGTGGCGGTTATGATAGTTTAAATAAACAAAATACCAAAACGAGTATGTTAGCGCTTGAATTGATGCCTAACTTAGAAGGATTGATCAGTTTTAGTCGAAGAGATTACCAAGAAACCAAGTTAACTAAAGCTAAAGCAAATGGCGGTATTTGGGGCTGTCCACGTGGCGCAGATGCTATTAAATGTAATAAATTAAATCCGTTGGATGCTAAAGCTGAAAATATGTTAACCAAATTGGTTTATCATAATGATACTCGAGAAACAAAGTTAGCATTTGAGAATTTCCGTTCTAATTCGTATGTAAAACAAATGTATGATTATGGATTACAAACCAATGGAACATTCAACGGGGATTATCGAAGAACACAAATTCAAACTCGTAAAAGGTTTGCGATTGATGATAGTTGGACTCCCGAAATAAGCTTTATCGATCAAATCAAGACCATGTTCTCTTACTCGCCGCAAGAACGTTATTTAAAATCGCATCGTCAACAAAAAGATCGAAGACAAACACCGATTTATACTTATACCACGAATGATTATAAAGAAAAGTTTTGGCAGTTGGATCTTCAGTTAAATTCAAACGTTGATTTTTTCAATACAACGCATGATTTAATTTATGGTTTTCAAGGGGATATTACCCGTAGCAATTATCGTAATGAGAGCACAAAAAATGGCGTAAAAACCATAGGTGGCGGATTTAATTTTGCTAACGCTAAAACGCAGCGTGCAGATATTTATCTTCAAGATGAATTTCACTTTATATCAGAAAATTTAAAAATTAAACCGGGTTTACGATATGCAACGTATAAAATTAAACCCAATACGGATAGCCATTATGCGGTGGTTAAAGGCAAAGAACCTCGTGATTTGAGTTCACATCGCCTCATTCCGCAGTTAGGCATATTATATAACATCACTGATCAATACTCTGTTTATGCCCGTTATGCTGAAGGATTCAAAATGCCAACGGCTCAACAGCTTTATACCTCATTGCCTTCGGTAACGATGAATCTGATTCCTAACCCTAAACTAAAACCAGAAAAAGTGAAATCTTATGAGACCGGCATCAGAGGCGATTTTTCAGAAGGTTGGTTTAGTGTAGGCTTATTCAAAGCTGATTATAGCAACTATATCAAGAATTTCATTCGGGTTGGACCGAAGGATTATACCTACAAAAATTTATCCAATGTTAATCTATGGGGAATTGAAACATCGGGTGAGTGGCATTTTGCGCCAAATTGGACTTTGAATGCTTCAAGCTCATATCAATATGGAAAAAAACAAGATTCCCCCGGTGATAAAAGAACTTATTTTAATGAAGCCATGCCTCTGCAAGGTAATATCGGTTTGAAATGGAATGTTCCCGATTTTAATTTTGATACTGAAGTCGTCGGCACTTTTTCCAAAGCGGTATCTCACGTTTCTAGGGATAAATCCTCATCAGATGAAATATTTAAGCCAAGCGGTTATGCAGTCTATGATGCCTATTTAAATTGGCACCCTAGCAAAAATATTACTATTCGGGGATCGGTGTTAAATATATTTGACCGCCGTTATTTTAAATGGCCGATGTTTAGTAGTTATTATAAAAATCCACAAAATAATGTAAAAGTGACGAATCCTATCGAGCTTCAAACCGCACCGGGAAGAACTTTTGCAGTTAGTGCGGTTATTAATTTTTAATCATTAAAGTTAAATACTTCTGTCAAATTGATAATTGGCAGGAGTTGATTTAGAAAAAGGCAGTTTTGAGAGTATAAGTTGTGCAAACATTGAAAAATATAATCTTGCTTATGAAGCTTTGCTTCAAAACAAGACAAGGTAAATATGGTTACTGTTATGCTTTAATTATTATTTGTTTAAATATTGTTTTAATTAAAATTAGTCTTGAAATGATTAATTGGAATAAAAACTTTTTTAATGCATTAGAAAAATATGACATGCAAGGCGTTATTACCCAATTAATCGTTTTTGTGTTATTAACTATTTCGGGGGCAATAACTTACTTAATAATTGAATTTTTAAGAAAAACCTTAGTGATTACATGGCGCAAGGTTTTAAATGATTCGATACTTGATAAATGGCTGAATAACAAGGCATATTGGTATTTAAATCAAGACCAAATTGATAATCCTGATCAGCGTATTTCCGAAGACTGTCTGCTATTTATTGAGCGATTAACAAATGAAGGCTTTTCGCTGATTACTCAATGTATAGGCCTGTTTTCCTATTTTATGCTTCTATGGAAAATTACCGATAATTTTGTTTTAAATTTTAGTCTATTCAATATTGATATAAGTATTTCTCATTATTTAATTTGGCTAGCACCTATCTATGTATTATTCACTTCTTGTATTGCCCACATGCTGGGGCGCCCCTTAAAAAACGTGTTAATTGAACAACAACACTTAGAGGCAAATTATCGCTTTGTCTTAACTCGATTTCGTGAATCGAAAGAGGCAATCGCGTTAGCGAATGGTGAAAAAGTGGAGAAACAACAATTTGAACAGCATTTTAATCATATTATTAAAAATTGGTATTTATTAATTAAACGACAACTTATTTTAGGCTGTTTTACACGGCCTTATTATTTAACGGTGTTAAGTGTGCCTATTTTCTTTTCTTTGCCTATCTATTTAATTGGTAAAGTTAGCTTAGGTTCTTTAATGCAAATTAGTAAATCATTTAGTAATGTTGTGACTAACTTGTCTTGGTTTATTTTCAATTATACTAAACTTGCCGAACTTATTGCATGTAGTTATCGTTTAACCCAGTTTTTTGAAAAAGCTAATCAAGCTGCTCATCAATATCAATCAGCTAGCCAATTAGAGATTAATCAAGATGCATTTTCGATTGAAGATTTAACTATAAAAAAACCGGATGGCACTGTTTTATTAACACTACCCAATCTTTATCTTAATAAAGGCGATTCGGTTGTTATATCCGGTGCATCGGGTATAGGTAAATCAACATTTTTCAAAGTAATTTCTGGCCTTTATCCCAATTTTGAGGGGATGATTAAAGTGCCAAAATTAAAGACATTATTTTTATCGCAAAATGCCTATTTTCCGGTTGGGGGATTAGCACATGCAATAAGCTATCCGCAACCTTTGTTTGAAAAAGATTTAAGTTTGATTAAGCAACTTCTATTAAAAGTTGGTTTTTCTACAGAATTTATCGATAGAAATTTACTCAGTGATAATTTAAAAACACTTTCCGGTGGTGAAAAGCAACGACTAATGATTGCAAGAATTTTAATGCATAAACCTGATTGGATTTTTATGGATGAAACAACCAATGCGTTAGATAAGCAGTCAGAAAAACAATTGTTGAAATTGTTAAAGACAAACCTACCGACAAGTAGTTTTATTATAATTTCTCATACTGATATTTCGAACTATTTTGATAAATGCATCCAATTTAATTTATAACAATGAAGTTAATAAGTTAACTGAATAGACAAACAAGGAGTAATTATGGCTGAGTCCAAAAATGATGTTGTTGAAAGTACAATAGAAAATTTACATGAAACAATTCGCACAATTATATTATCAACAATGACTAAAAATGGTGAAGTAGATACGAGTTATTCACCTTATTTTTTTGATGGAAAAGATTATTACGTTTTAATATCAGATCTCGCCCCTCATAGTCAAAATATGAAAGATAATGCAAATCTCTCTTTTTTAATTATTGATGATGAATGCAATACCAAGAATATCTATGCTCGTAGACGACTATCGTTCCGTGCAACAACAAGCATTGTTGAAAGAGAATCTGAGCTTTTTGATAACATCATTGACCAACTTGCTAAAAGGGTAAGTAAAATGGTGTATATGTTAGCGGAAATGAAAGATTTCAATTTGTTTAAAATCACACCAACAGTCGGTAGATTAGTTTTAGGTTTTGGAAAAACCTATATTGTTGATCATCAGAATAATCTTATCACACCGGTCGATGAGGATTATGTCGCTAATCAAAAAATTGAACAAGCCAATAAATAAGCTGATTCATTAGCAAAGTTACTAACCATTATCTATCTAGTAGATAATGGTTTCTTATTTGTGACATTCTATTAGTTTATATTATTTTGTATATTGATAGATTTCTATTTTCTTTTTAATAGTCACAAAACAGCCTATATAAACCATTAAACTATGCTAAAATTAAGCCAATTTAAACTGAATTTAGGAAATATAAAATTATGATTCCTGATGTTTCTAAAGCACTCAATTGGTTGGAAAAACACTATACAATTTTACAAGGCATTCAACGGGGTGTTGAACGTGAAACGCTCAGAATTTTACCAGACGGCTCTTTAGCAAAAACACCTTTTCCTAATAAAATTGGTTCAGCATTAACTCATCCTTGGATAACAACCGATTTTGCTGAGTCGATGCTTGAATTTATCACGCCGGTTAATACGAATATTGATTATATGCTCACGTTTTTGCGTGATTTACATCGTTATGCTAGTGTCAGTATCGGCGATGAGATGATGTGGCCATTAAGTATGCCTTGTTTTGTGGCAAATGAAGACGATATTATTTTGGCGCAATATGGCTCCTCAAATGAAGGGCGTTTTAAAACGGTTTATCGAGAAGGATTGAAGAATCGTTATGGCGCAATGATGCAAACCATATCCGGCGTGCATTATAACTTCTCTTTGCCTATGGCATTTTGGCAAGCCCGATTTGGGGTGAAAAACGCCGAAGAAGGAAAAGCGGTTATTTCTGAAGGTTATTTTACTTTAATACGTAATTATTATCGATTTGGTTGGGTGATTCCTTACCTGTTTGGTGCATCGCCTTCTATGTGCTCTTCATTTATTCAAGATAAGCAAAAAGCTAAAGCATTTATAGAACAAACCAATGGTAACTGCTTTTTGCCTTATGCAACTTCATTAAGATTAAGCGATATTGGTTACACAAACAATGCCCAGAAACAATTAGGTATTACCTTTAATCATCTAGATACCTATGTTGAAGGATTAAAACGTGCTACCCATGTCAAATCAGATGAGTTCAGTAAATTAGGCATTAAAGTTAATGGTCATTATCGACAACTAAATGATAATGTTTTACAAATTGAAAATGAATTTTATGCACCAATTCGTCCTAAACGAGTTCCTAGAGCAGGGGAGTTACCTTCAGATGCCTTGTTACGTGGTGGAATAGAGTATATTGAAGTGCGTGCGCTTGATGTTAATCCATTTTCACCAATAGGTATTACTGAGGAACAGATCCGCTTTATTGATCTATTTTTGATATGGTGTGCGTTAGCGCCAGCGCCTGAAATGAGTAGTGCCGAACTTGAGTGTACAAAATTAAATTGGAATCGGGTTATTATGGAAGGGCGTAGACCTGGTCTTGAAATTGGTATCGGCTGTGATAGTTATCGTGAGCCATTATCGAAAGTCGGCCACGAATTATTTAAAGATTTGCTCCGTGTTGCTGATGTATTGGATCATCAAGATGATAAACAACATTATCGTAAAGTTTGCGAACGGCTTGATCTGATGTTTGACCAGCCTGAATTAACACTTTCAGCAAGAACGCTTGAGGCTATCAGCGATTTAGGTACTGCTAAATTTGGCTTAGTTTTAGCAACTCAATATAAAAATCAGCTTAGTTCAGAACCTTTGCAATTATTGACTGATGGTGATTTTGTTCAGCAAAGAACTATGTCAATTGAAAAGCAACAAAAGAAAGAACAGAATGATACTTTGTCATTTGATGATTATTTAAAAGAAAAAATGAACGGTTAAAATGTTTAAACATCGAGACTATACACTACGATATCAAGGAAATAGTAGTGTTGAACTGATATTACCAAACCATAAGATAGTCAATGATGAACCACTAATTGATCAATCATCATTCTCGGTTTTGGTTTGGAATATTTTTAAACAAAAACGGGCTGATTGTATTAAAATTCTTGAGCAATATGCTAGCCAATCCAAGTTAATGCTATTACAAGAAGCCCAAACAACACCACAATTATTGAATTTTATATCTGCGAATAACAAAGTTGCCGATCACGTACCAGCTTATTGCTTTAATGATATTTTTGCTGGAGTTATGACTATAACTGATTCAGCACCGACTAAAATATTATCGTTTAGAGAAAAAGAGCCATTTATTCGAGTACCCAAATCAGCTCTAATCACTGTTTATCCAATTAAAAATTCTACTAAACAGCTATTAGTTGCCAATATTCATGCCATCAATTTTAGTATTGGTGTAAAGATATATCGTCAACAGATGTATATGTTATTAAATTATATTAAGCAACATGATGGACCAGTGATTTTGGCTGGTGATTTTAATGCATGGAGTCGGCAACGACTGAATTTACTCTATCATTTGACTCGATCAATAAATCTTAAACCGGTTAATTTTGCTATTGATATTCGAAAAACGTTTTTAGGCAGGCCATTGGATTTCATTTTTTATCGAGGTTTGAAGCTTGATGCGGCTAAGATAATTAGTACAGCCGCATCAGATCATAATCCATTATTAGTTAATTTTAAAATGAATTCGAATTGACTAAATTAATTGTTAATACATCACCTTCTTTTACTCGTCCATTTTTTAATTTATTCCATTGTAAAAGATCGGTGATTTTCACTCGGTAATTCCTCGCAATGGAATAAAGATTATCACCAGCTTTAACTTGGTAAGTAATCTGTTTTTTGCCATTACTTAAAATAGATTTAGCATCTTTAGCATTTACTGTACTGTATTGAATTGTCGTTGATTTAATTTCAAACGGCATATTGTTATGTGGCACATCTTCTAAAAGCTCAGTTACTTGACTAGTAACTAAATTCTCATTTTTCAACTTTTTGAATAGTTTATTAGCATGAGAATAAGGAACTAATAGATGAAAAGGGCCATTTACAGTTTGTTGCACATAACCGGCATTGTATGTCATTAAATCATTTAGTGATAATCCAGTATATTGCGCTATTTTAGACAATGAAATGTTTTTAGACATATCAATTCTAACTAAAGAGTTTTGATAATTACAATCCGGTAGTTTAATTCCATAACGTTTATTGTTTTTAACAATGTCGATGATAGCTAATATTTTTGGCACATAATGCATTGTTTCTTGTGGTAAATCTAAAGACCAATAGTCAATAGGTAGCCCTTTAGCTTTATTTTTATCAATCGCTCGTTGAATTCGACCTTCACCTGCATTATATGCAGCTAATGTTAATAACCAGTCGCCATTAAAGCGGTTATTAAGATTTTGTAAAAGAGATATAGCTGAGCTGGTTGAAGCAATTAGATCACGACGTCCATCAAAACTACTGCTACGTTTTAAACCATATTCTTTAGCTGTAATTGGCACAAATTGCCATAAACCAGCCGCTTGAGCAGGCGAGGTAGCTAAAGGGTCATAAGCACTCTCAATTAATGGAATTAAAGCAAGTTCAACCGGTAGCTTATTTTTTCGTAACTGATTAATGATGTAATATACATAAGGTTCAGATCGTAATGCAATATTTTCAAATCCCTGTGGATTACGCAGTAAACGTTCTCTTTCCGCGACAACTCGGCTGTTGTTCGGAACATTTACGTTAATTTGAGTTAGCATGTAATGCCAAGGATTTTGCGTGACTGAAGCGTAATTAACACCACCACTTTTAACGCTAGAATTAACTATTGATTTAGAATTGTATGGTTTTGAGCCAGAAGTGTATCGCGACCCTTGGTTTTGACACCCGACTAAAAAAGCACATAACACTGTAAATATTAATAATTTTTTCATTAGATTATAAGTTAGGACATTAATTTAAACGACTTATTATACCTAAAAAATGTCCTTTTGGCTCCTAAAAAAAGCAAACAGTTCTAACTCATTGTTACAATTGAATTTGTTTTGTAAAGATTTTTCTTTACACCGTAAAAATAAGTTAATCTGTTTTTCTTTGGTTAAAATAGAAGGCAAAGTAATTTTCTTTTTGCAAATATAATTATAATATTCATGAATAACTTTATCATGTGGAACCATCATTTGTGCAAAGTTCAAATTAGCTTTAGTATATTCGTGTCCTGTACAAATAAGCGTATCATCAGGTAGTCGCTTTAAATTATTAAGCGAGCTTAGCATTTGCTTATAATCACCCTCAAAAATTCTACCACAACCAGCAGACATTAAGGTATCACCACAAAATAGATATGGTCGGCAATAATAAGCTAAATGTCCTAATGTGTGTCCCGGTACTGAAATAATATCAAATTGAAAATCAGCAATTGATATTTTATCTATATTATCTAGATAGTTAATCTGCAAATTAATTTCACTAGGCCCATAAACTTCAATATCGGGATAAAATGCTTTTAGCTCTGTTACCCCGCCAGTGTGATCGATATGGTGGTGAGTTAGTAAAATTGCAAGGGGTGACAAGTGATGTTTTTTTAGATAACTAATTACAGGGGCAGCTTCACCTGGGTCGATAATAACAATTTGTTTATCGTTGTTTTCCAACAACCAAATATAATTATCTTTTAGGGCCGGGATAACATGTAATCGATACATAGTTATTATACCTTCTTAGTTATCTAACTGTTTTTTGTATTCAGTCCTTTAACGATGCTTCAAAAATAGTATCGTGTAAAGTTGGGGATTCGGCTTGATTTTTAGCAATAATATCACAACGCTCATTTTCGATATGACCAGCATGACCTTTAACCCAAATCCATTCAATAGTATGTGATTTAGCTATTTCATCTAAACGTTGCCACAAATCAACATTTTTAACAGGTTGTTTATTTGATGTTTTCCAGCCATTTTTTTTCCAGCCATGAATCCAATTCATAATGCCATTACGTAGATATTGGCTGTCAGAATACAGTTGAATTTGACACGGTTCTTTAAGAAGCTCTAAAGCAACAATTGCAGCTAATAATTCCATTCGATTATTGGTAGTTTTAAAATAACCTTGAGCTAATACTTTTTCTGTTTGTTTATATTTTAAAATTGCGGCATATCCACCGGGACCAGGGTTACCCAAACAAGAACCATCTGTGAAAATTTGAATTTTTTTTAACATACTAAATAAACTTTGCCTATTGAATAAAATTTAGAATTAAATAATGTGATGTTGTGTAATTAGTGGCGAAAACACTGTAGGTATCAACATCAGCGCATTTTGGTGTTAGACTATACCATTAATTATTAAATTTCCCAATTTTAGAAGAAGAGTATAACGTGATAACACATTCAACACGTCAAATTGTATTAGATACTGAAACAACAGGTATGAACCAAGATGGTAATAATCACTATGAAGGGCATAAGATTATTGAAATTGGTGCTGTTGAGGTATTAAATCGGCGACTAACTGGCAATCATTTCCATGTTTATATCAATCCAGAACGTTTAATTGATGAAGAAGCCTTTAGAGTTCACGGTATAAGTGATGAATTTGTTAAAGATAAACCAATATTTAAAAATATAGCACATGATTTTATAAAATTTATTGATGGTGCTGAATTAGTCATTCATAACGCATCTTTTGATGTCGGATTTATGGATTATGAATTTCGTCTTTGTGGTTTAAATTTTAAAACAGCTGAACATTGTATTGTTACTGATACACTAGCTATGGCTCGGCGGCTTTTCCCTGGTAAAAGAAATAATCTAGATGCACTATGTGAGCGTTATCAGATTGATAATTCACATCGTACACTGCATGGCGCTTTACTTGATGCTGAGATTCTAGCTGAAGTTTATTTAGCAATGACAGGGGGGCAAACGACGTTAGCATTCAGCGCTGAAGATAATCCATTATCAATGTCAAATAATACCGTCAAGAAAATTGAACGTAATGGAACTCCTTTAAAGATAATTAAAGCAAATGAATCTGAACTCTCTGCTCACGAGTCAATTTTAGAAAAGATTGATAAAAAAAGTGGCGGGGCATTATGGAAAGCACATTAAAGCACATTAATGATTGTTTTCTATTCAATTGAACTTTATTTTTAAAAATTTTATTGACGAAAATAAAAATAATCTTTAACATCACGCCTACTTTGATGTTCCACATTAAAGTATCTAAAAAGCGGAGCGGTAGTTCAGTTGGTTAGAATACCTGCCTGTCACGCAGGGGGTCGCGGGTTCGAGCCCCGTCCGTTCCGCCAATTCTTATTTTTCTTTATACTTTCCTTGTTTATTATAATTGTGCTATCTTCGATATCCTATGAATATTAATTAAATTGATTTAGACATGCTAAAAAAATCGATATTTGTTGTTCTAGGTGGAGTTTCTTTTGCTTTAGGAACTATTGGTATTTTTATTCCTTTGTTACCTACAGTACCTTTTTATTTACTTACTGCATATCTATGGTTAAATAGTTCAGAGCGCCTCTATAACTATTTTACACAAACTAGTTACTATCAAACTTATATCCAAAAAATGCTAATTGAAAAGAAGGCAACCAGGTCAAGTTTATTTAAGATGTTGGCAATGGTGTTTGTTGTGCTACTTATTCCTTTTATTATTTTTAATTCTTTACATGTTAGAATAATCTTAGCCACTGTGTTTTTTGCTCATGTCGTTTTTGTCTACTATTATTTTTATAAAAAATGATCAATATAAAGGTTGAAATTAAGAGAAAACAGGGTAAATAAGTTACCCTGTAACAAAAGTATTAGCTCTTTATTGCGATGTATTATTTTTTACTATTATTTCAAACTCTTTTTAATTTCAATAGCAAGTAACGGATTCCACATCGCACCTGTTGCACTCATTACAGCATCAGCACCATTTTTTATAAATTGATGATAATGTTCACTGTTACTAACTCCACCAACACCTATAATTGCAAATTTTAAATCCATTTGTTTACGATATTTATCGAGTCGACTAACCATATCTAAGCCAGCCCAACGAATTGCATCGCCACAGATACCGCCTTCTTTTCGGTTTTCACCTAAAGCTGGATGACCATTTGCGTCAACAGGTTTTGCTGACAACGTATTAATCGCGCTTAACCCATCAACTATATTTCCAATACGAGTTAATAATGAAACGATTCTTTCATCATCTGGGAAGTAAGCTAATTTCAGGATCAGAGGGCGGTCAGGTACAGCATTTTTAATTTCTTTAACAATTCTTTCAACTCTATCTACATCAAAGCAAAGTAATTTACTTGCACCTTCATTCGGGCAACTTAAATTTGCTTCTAAAATTGGTGCATTGGTTTCTCTTACTAATTTAGCGGCTAATGCATAATCTTGTTCAATCACTCCATTACCTTGAGTTCCTTGGAAGCTACCAATAACACATTGTCCTGGACCCGCAGCTTTAACAGCATCAGCCATATCTGGTTGCCATATATCAGGAGCAAATGATGGAACCCCAAATGAATTAGTGATTGAAAGAGGTTGGCTATAATTGGTATCAGCTAAAACTGTGTCTAAATTACACGTAAGTTTACCTTTCGGATGAACAGATAAAACATTAGGTAACGGATGGCATTTGTGTAATTTTGTTCTTACCGTTTTATATACACATAAATCGAATCCATAAGCAAATGCTGCTTTAATATAATTTGCATTTAACAAAGGTCCAGCGGGTTGGCCAAATGGTAAATTAACATCAACATTTAAGAATTTGGTTGGTTTAGTTGAAACTTGTTCTGCTTTGTCTAATTCTGCAAAAAGTCCAAAAGGCCCTTTAGCATAATTATCTTCATAGCTAATACTTGGGTTATAAAAAGGGATCAAAGGTTTCATGGTATCTCCTGTTTATGGCTGTTCTGGAAGTGGTATTGTTTAGTAATTTGATATAAAATTGGAAGGTTGAATTTATAGATATAAAAAATCCTCCATAAAGGAGGATGAATATTCAAAATAAAAAGACAATTCAATTTTATTATTGGTTTATTTGTATGGACCATAAGCATAATCAAATTCTCTTTTCTAAAATTGGTAAGCATTTTAGTCGAATAAAAATAAAGTACAAGTGATAGAAGTTAAAAAAAATATAAGTAAATGAAATAGTTATAGTGTTTTTTTTTAGACAGGTTTATGCAGTATTGTACGCAAACACTTTCAAAATAATATAAAAAACAGACAATTCTTTTTGTTATATCCATAGATTGTTTTATAAATTATTAATAAATTTGAATAAATTTTTGTCGAAAAAATGATATTTTCCGACTAATGAAACTTATGTAAGTGGAGAAGAAAAATTTCGGATGTTATGATCCACGTTAACATTTAAATATTAATGATTAGGTAATGAAATATGAAAAACGAAGATATTTTTAAACCAGTAATCTTACCCAATGGTGTTTCCCTAAAAAATCGTATTATGATGGCACCAATGACTACTTGTTCAGGGTTTTACGAAGGTTCTGTTACGCATGATTTAATTGAATATTACCGAGCAAGAGCGGGTGAAATTGGCACTATTATTGTTGAATGTGGATTTGTTGACAATAAAGGGTTAGCGTTTCCCGGTGCGATTGGTTTAGATAATGATGATAAAATAG
This sequence comes from Gilliamella sp. B3023, assembly GCF_026536845.1. Lineage (NCBI taxonomy): Bacteria > Pseudomonadati > Pseudomonadota > Gammaproteobacteria > Orbales > Orbaceae > Gilliamella > Gilliamella sp. B3023. The sequence goes on along the minus strand of NZ_JAFNNH010000019.1, from coordinate 18,951 downwards.
AAGGGTTAGCGAAGATCGCTAAAGCCATTAAAGAGAAAGGCTCCAAAGCGGTTATCCAAGTTTATCATGGTGGCCGTATGGTTGAGCCTAAACTTATTGGTGGACAATCGCCAGTTGGGCCAAGTGCGATAGCTGCACCACGACCAGGCGCAGCAACCCCAATTGAATTGACGGCAGATGAAGTTGATGAAATGATTGATAAGTTTGGTCAAGCTGTTCGTCGAGCGATCCAAGCTGGATTTGACGGAGTCGAAATTCATGGCGCTAATACCTACTTAATTCAACAATTTTACTCACCTAACTCAAATCAACGAACTGATAAATGGGGTGGTAGCCGTGATAATCGAGCTCGATTCCCATTGGCTGTTTTAGATATTACTCATAATATGGTTAAAGAGTATGCCAACCCTGATTTTATTGTTGGTTATCGTTTTTCGCCGGAAGAATTAGAAGTACCTGGAATTCGTTTTGATGATTCGATGTACTTACTTGAAAAATTGGCTGAAAAGGGACTTGATTACGTTCACTTCTCTATGGGGGCGATCTTAAGACCATCTATTGTTGAAACTAATGATCCAACGCCTTTAATTAATAAATATGTTGCAATGCGATCACAGACATTAGCTAAAATTCCGGTTGTTGGTGTCGGTAATGTGGTTAATATAAGTGATGTCGAAGCCGCTATGGATAACGGCTTTGATCTGGTTGCAGTTGGTCGGGCATGTATTGCTTACCCTGATTGGCTTAGTCGAGTCGAAAAAGGGGAGAAACTTGAACTTTTCATCAATAGTGATAAACGTGAAGAACTCAATATACCTGAGCCACTATGGCACTTTTCATTGGTTGAAAGCTTGATTCGTGATGTGAATCTTAATGTAAAAAAATTCAAGCCGGGCAATTATCAAGAAAAGGTTAATGATGAGTCTTATGAATACTTAATTAATGTTGAATTAGGTAATGACTTTGTTAAAGACATGCAATTGCTCAATGCTAATGATTTTGATAGTGAAGTGGTCAACAACTTTTCTGAGATCAAACATCGTATTATTGACTCTAATAGCCCTCACGTCGATGCAATTTCTGGCGCGACATCACAATGTGAGGCGTTCAAAAAAGCCGTAACGAAAGCTATGGCGAAATCAAATAAAGAAGCTATCCTTGCTGAGGGTGGTGATCCTAATGATAAAGCTTATGATGTGGTGGTTGTTGGTAGTGGTGGCGCTGGACTAGCAGCCGCTATTCAAGCACATGATTTAGGAGCAAGTGTAGTTGTGGTTGAAAAAATGCCGGTTATTGGCGGCAATACAAATAAAGCTTCTGCCGGTATGAATGCAGCCGAAACCAAATTCCAAAAACTTAAAGGCATTGTGGACAGTAAAGATCTGTTCTATAAAGAAACGTTAACAGGTGGTAAAAACAAAAATAATCCTGAGTTACTTCGTTATTTTGTTGAAAATGCACCTGATGCCATTGACTGGTTAGATAATAATGGTATCGAACTTAGTGGTATCACAACAACGGGGGGCATGAGCATTGACCGTACGCATCGCCCGGCAAGTGGCGCTGCTGTTGGCGGATTTTTAATTAGTGGATTGCAAAAAAATATCAACCGACGTGGTATTGAAGTCATGCTTGATACCAATGTAACTGAAATATTAACTGAAAATCATAGAGTTGTCGGAGTTAAAGTCAGTGAAGAAGACGGCTCCGTTCAAACGATTAAAGCCAAAGCGGTTATTATTGCTACTGGTGGATTTAGTGCAAATCGTGAAATGGTTGAAAAATATCGACCAGATCTGAAAGGATTTGTTACCACTAACCATAAAGGTGCTACTGGTTCCGGAATTATGATTCTAGAAAAACTGGGCGCAGGCACAGTGGATATGAAAGAAATTCAGATTCATCCAACTGTTGAGCAAACAACTTCGTATTTGATTTCCGAATCAATTCGTGGAGGCGGGGCGATACTGGTCTCCCAAAAAGGGCTACGCTTTGTCAATGAGTTAGATACTCGTGATAAAGTTTCAGCAGAAATTATTAAATTACCTGAGCATTATGCGTATATTCTATTTGATCAACAAGTACGTAATGAAAACAAAGCTGTTGAAGAATATGTATCACATGATTTAGTCGTTCAAGCTGATACGATTAAAGATCTTGCTGATAAACTCTCAATTGACAGCAATACTTTATCTCAAACTGTTGAGCGTTATAATCAGTTCGCTGAAACAAAACGTGACGAAGACTTTGGTCGAACAACTGGTATGCGACATCCTATTAACAAAGGACCATTTTATGCGATTAAGATTGCTCCGGGTGTGCATCATACTATGGGTGGGGTAACGATTAATACCGATACTCAAGTTTTAGATACGGATAAACATGTAATACAAGGCGTATTTGCTGCTGGCGAAGTGGTCGGTGGTGTTCATGGTGCCAATCGTATCGGTGGAAACGCTGTTGCTGATATCATTATATTTGGTATGCAGGCAGGTAGAAAAGCCACTGATTACATTAATCATTAATTGACTAATATGACTTAAGCTTGTTTAAAATGCTTAATTCAAGCCATGAATATACTCAAGTATTAATGGGTACCACGGTTTCATTAACGCTTTATGAGCCTAATGAAGCCGTAGCTCATAGGGTGTTTCACACCATAAAATTACTTGAAGATAAATTGACCGTTAACCGCCGTCATTCAGAAGTTATGTCGATTAACGCTGCTGCGGGTAAACATCCGGTTATCGTTAGCCGTGCTGTGTTTTCGCTTATTGAGCAAGCTTATAAAATCAGTTTAATGCCCAATAGTTGTTTCAATTTTGCTATTGGTCCTTTAGTCAAATTATGGAAAATCGGTTTTCAAGGCCAGCAAGTTCCCTCCCCACAGCAAATTTATGATCAGCTATTATTAACCGATCCTAACGAAATTGAGCTTGATCCTAAAACTTGTGCAGTTTTTTTGAAAAAAAAGGGAATGGAAATTGATTTAGGTGCTATAGCCAAAGGCTATATAGCAGATGTGGTTAAAGTAGTCTTACAGCAAAATAACATACATCAAGCTATTATCAATTTAGGTGGTAACGTCTTAACTTTAGGCAAATCACCTTTAAATAGGAATGGCAATTGGCAAATAGGTTTGAAAGAGCCATTTTCACTCAACAATGAACTGGCCGGGATTATTCAAGTTAACAATAAATCTGTTGTTACATCAGGGATTTATGAGCGTTACTTTACCTTAAATAATCACCGTTATCATCACATATTCAACCCTTCAACCGGTTACCCGTTAGATAATGAATTAGAAAGTGTAACGGTAATTTCAGATACGTCGCTTGAAGGAGATATTTTTTCAACTATTCTCTATGGATTAGGGGTTAAAAAAGCTAGTAAATATTTGATTGAACATCCGAATTTATCAGCCATATTTGTTTTAAAAAATAAAACAATCGAACTAGTTAATACTGATAATTTTGCTTTTCAGCTAATTAGCCAACAATATGTTTTACATTAACATTTTATTGGAAACGAAAAGATTTATATCAAACTAAATCGTTTTTATTATGAATTAAATTAAGTCATTTTTAATTAAAAAGGAAAATACTATGAACACAGTGAAAAAACCACCTGTCAAATGGTTACCGCTCATAATTATTGCTGTTATTTCAGCAATATTATGGGAACTTGTTTCTCCGCCTGAAGGAATTAGTATTGAGGGTTGGCAAACCAGTATCATCTTTGTTGCAACTATTGCCTGTATTGTTGCTGAAATTATGCCAATTGGTGCAATTGGATTATTAGCGATAACAGTTTTTGCGGTTCTAAGACCATCAGGGGCAGCAACAGCGACAGAGGCGATTAAAATTTCATTAAGCGAATTAAACAGTAGCCTTATTTGGCTTATCGTTATTGCTTTTATGATAGCACGTGGTTTTATCAAAACAGGGTTAAGTAAGCGTATAGCTTATTATCTAGTTAAACTTTTAGGTAGAAATACATTAGGTTTAGCCTATGGCCTGTCGGTAACGGATATGGCATTAGCTCCAGCTATTCCTAGTACGACAGCTCGTGCTGGCGGTGTGATTTATCCAATCGCTGAAGCATTAGCGATCAATTTTAATTCAAATCCAAAAGATGAATCAAGAAATCGTATTGGCACTTTCTTAATGTTAACCATTAGTCATGTAAATGATATTACATCGGCAATGTTTTTAACTGCCTTTACCGGCAACTTGTTGGCAGCCAAATTAGTAACGAGTCAACTTGGTATTACTTTAGGCTGGGGACAATGGTTTATGGCGGCTATTGTACCTTGTTTAGTCTCATTTATTGTTATTCCTTTAGTTATCTACTTTTTAACCAATCCTGAACTTAAAAAGACACCAGAAGCGCCTAAATTAGCCACAGAAGAACTTAAAAAAATGGGGGCTCTGACCTTTAAAGAACTTATTATGGGTTCAACTGTTTTATTACTGTTAGGCTTGTGGATTTTTGGTAAAAACTTTGGTATTGATTCAACTACTACTGCATTTATCGGCTTAACAATTTTAATTTTAACCGGTGTACTTAGTTGGGATGATATCAAAGGTGAAAAGGCCGCTTGGGATACTTTAATTTGGTTTGCAGCATTACTGATGATGGCGGGACAAGTCAATAAACTTGGCGTAACTAAGTGGCTAGGCGATACAATTGGTAATGCGGTTAAAGGTCACTTAGGAGATAGTAGCTGGGTTTTAGTCATTGTTATTTTGTGTGTAGCCTATGTTTATCTACATTACTTCTTTGCGAGTGGTAATGCGCATATTGCTGCTTTATTCCCAGTATTTTTAACGGTTGCTTTAGCGCTCGGCGTGCCGCAAATGATTGCCATTTTTGCATTAGTTATTTGTACTAACTATTTTGGTTCGATTACCCAATTTGCTAATGCTCGTAACCCGTTACTGTTTGCTGAAGGCTTCGTACCGGTTAAAACATGGTGGAAAGTCGGTTTCATTTGTAGCGTAGTAAATTTAATTATTGTTTTCACTATTGGTATTTTATGGTGGAAAATCATTGGATTAGGCTAAAAGTTTAGCTGTCACCGCCAGTTTAACTGGCGGTTTTTTTGAGTGATTAAAACATTTCAATCGATAATTTCCAATCATTAACCGATTTCCAATATTTCTGCTCCTGCTCTAAATCAAGCAAGATTAACTTATTATTTTCAACAAACTTTTCGTTGAGTTCTATCGTCAGTTTGCTCAATTTATCACTATTTAATTTTAATCTAAATGCAGTGAGATCCAGATCGTTATTACGCTGATTATTAAATAAAACGGCAAGCCGCAAAATCTGCAATAACGAGATGATATGCTTGTATTCGAATAAACTAAAATAGGGCAGTTCATCAATGTTAATTGACTTTCGATGATAACGTACAAGGGTAGACAATAAAAGCTGTTGTTCTTCGTTGAATCCAGGTAGGTTACTATTTAATAGAATATAACTCGAATGTTTGTGAATTGATGAAAAATTTATTTTCAGTCCCACTTCATGGAGTTGCGCTGCCCAATAGAGGATAGATTCTAAATGTTGCGGAATATTAGTCGAAGTTTGCATTTTCCATTGTGCAAAAAGATACTTTGCCGTTTTCACCACTTGTTTGGCATGACGCTCATCAATGTTGTAATGCTGAGAGAGTGATTCGGCTGTTGTTTGTCTTATATCTCGATAATTTGGACCATCAATAAGTTCATACAAAACTCCTTCACGCAATGCGCATGGGCTAAATTGAAGCTCTTGTAACCCTAATGCATTAAAAACGCCACTAAAAATGGCTAACCCGCTGACGAAAACGTTTTTTCTTTCTTCTGAAAGAGATGGATAGTCAATATCATGAAAAGACTTGAATTCTAAAATATAACTGATTAAATCATCCAAACGTTTAGGCGTAATGATTCCATCGCTGACACCTAAATCTAATAATATTTTGTAAATACTTTTGATTGTGCCGGAAGTACCAAATGCGACACTAATATTTTGTCTTTTTATTGTGGTAATAAGATTTTCAATTTGTTGCTCAGCTGCCAGTTTAGCTCTTAAAAATGAATATCGGTCAATGGTCTTTTGTGGAAAAAATTGCTTAGTGTAAGTAACACAGCCCATTGGTCGACTTGCCACAATAAATGGTTTGAGATCGTTTCCTCGACCTATGGCAATTTCAGTCGATCCACCACCAATATCAATAACAAATTTGGTATCTTCTTCGGCGGTTGATTCGGCTGTCATGGTACCTAAATAGATTAAACGAGCTTCCTCTTGTCCGGAAATAATTTCAATTGGGTAGGGTAGAACCTTAGCCGCTTCGGCTAGAAATTTATGCCGATTGGTGGCGATACGTAATGTATAGGTTGCAACAATTCGAACATTTTCCGGGGGAAATCCATTCAACCGTTCAGCAAAGAGTGCAAGGCATTCTATACCTCGTTTAATACTTGACTCACTTAGCTCATAGAATTCATTTAAACCGGTAGCTAAATGAATATTTTTTTTATTTTTGTAAATAATTTGTGTTGCACCATCAATACAACGTGCAATGACCATATGAAAACTATTCGAGCCTAGATCAATAACAGCATATTCATCAAATTTATTCACGTTCAAATCCTTAACTTGCTGATTCTAATTGTTTTAGATAATCATAAATTGCACGTTGTGCTCTTACTTTCTTTTTATTACCTCTTTGGACGTAATTGTTCATATTATCTTTATCGATAATTCGAGCTTTGACATTATCATTACACTGAATATTGAAAATATTATGAATAGTGGATTTTAATGTCAGATCAAATATTTTTACGCCAACCTCAATCCGGTTATCAAGATTTCTAGGCATCCAATCGGCAGATGATATGTAGGTATCTTTATTACCGTCATTTTCGAAAATATAAACTCGAGCATGTTCGAGATATTGGTCAACAATACTGGTTACATAGATATTTTCACTTAAATTAGGAATTTGAGGAACAAGTATACAGGTACCTCGCACAATCATGCGTATTTTCACGCCAGCACATGAAGCTTTATAGAGTTGATTTATCATCTCTTTATCAGTTATCGCATTGAGTTTGAGATAAATGCCTGAAGGTTTCCCGGCTTTGGCGTTATTGATTTCTCTTTCAATAAATTCATGAAAGCGTAATCGTGTATTTTGTGGCGAAACTAATAAATGGTGAAAAGTTACCGGTTTAAATGGGTTTTCAATAAAGTTAAATACTTTGATAACTTCATCAGTAATCGCGGGGTCAGCCGTTAATAATGAAAAATCTGTATAAATACGTGCAGTTTTTTCATTAAAATTACCTGAACCAATATGAGCATAACGGACAATTCGATCGTCTTCTTTACGATCGATTAAGAATAATTTGGCATGAATTTTAAGTTTTGGTTGTGAATAGATAACTTTTATACCACTACGAATTAACCTTTTAGCCCATTTTATGTTTGCTTCTTCATCAAATCGAGCTTGCAGTTCTACGACTACTGTGACTTTTTTACCGTTGTTTGCTGCATTTATAGCAGCATGAATAAATCTGGAGTCTTTAGCTACTCGATAAATATTCATACGAATATGGGTAACAGCAGGATCAAATGACGCTTGTCGCATAATTTCAAGCACATGTCCAAATGAATAGTAAGGATAATAGAGCAATACATCTCGGTCTTTTATTGTTGCAAAAGCATTTCTGAATTTCTTGAATCGATTATAAGCAAGGCTTGGTAAGCGTTTATTAAGTAAGTTTTTGACACCAAGATCTGGAAAATTTGCTAAATCTTTGAAATTGGGATAACGTCCACCAGGCATTGCATCTTGTTCAGTTAATCTTAGTTTATTTATTAATAATTCAAATAATGCCTTTGGCATGTCTTTTTGGTATGTAAAACGAACTGGCTGAGCAGTTAACCGCTGTTTCAAACCCTGAGACATTAACTCAAGTAAACTATCAAGTTCAGTATTTAATTCGTATTCAGCATCACGATTAATATTTATAGAATAAGCATTTAATTCTACCGCATCAAAGAAGACTTTAAAAATATCCGCTAAACAATAACGTAAAATGTTATCTAAAAAAATAATTGATTTATTTTTAGTTGAAACTTCTGAAGGTAATAAAACAAACCGAGGCGCATTATCTGTAGGAAGTTCAAGTAATGCATAGCTAATACTATCTTTACAGATAATTTCAACTGCTAAATAAGCATGATCATCTTTTAAAAATTGAATCAACTCAGTATGGCTATCTAACAAAATAGGGGTAATATACTGTCTTAAATTTTGCTTATAATAATTTTTTATCCAAGTTTCTTGATAAGTGGTAAGTTGCCTTTCATTTATTAGGAAAATCTGATTCCTTGCCATTTCTAATAATAGCTCGTTATAAAGCTGATCAAATTGTAATTCAAGTTGAATGACTTTTTGATTAACCTGACGCAATAAATGTTTAGCATTAGATGTTGCTTGAGCTTGTTCTTGCTCAATAAGGACATATTTTTTTAAATTTGCAAATTGGACTTTATAAAATTCATCAAGATTACTTGAGTAGATACCTAAAAAACGGATTCGTTCTATGAGAGGATTACTTTCATCAGCAGCCTCTTGTAACACCCGTTGGTTAAATGATAACCAACTTAGTTCTTTAGGTAAATATACTTTTTCTATTATCATTTTTTGTAATGCCCATTCCACTAATTTGATTTATTACAGAATAACGTAAGATAAAAAAAAAGCTAGCATATAGCTAGCTTTTTATCATTCATTTAAACAAAATTAAAGGTGATTAGATGCGGTGAACAGAAGTTGTGTTAGTTGTTCCGCTTGGAACTAATGCACCTGATACCATAACAATTGTATCACCTTGTTTTACATTACAAATTTTAACAGCCATTTCTTTACCTAAACGGTAGAAATCATCTGTTGAATTAATTGCATCAATTAAAATAGGTTCAACACCTTTAGATAAGGCAAGTTGATTGACAGTTTTTTGGCTTGAAGATAGAGCCAAAATACGAGCTGTCGGGAAGTAATGACGAAGTTCACGAGCTGATTTACCGCTACGAGTAGCAACAACAATTAATGGTACATTTAATCGTTCTGCGATTTCAACAGCACCACAACATACAGCAGCAGTAATACGTAATGTTTCTTCTTTTGTGGTTAGCTCTAATTTAGCTGGGATAGTACCATCAGTACGCTTACAAATAGTAGCCATCACATTAACTGCTTCAAATGGATATTTACCTTTAGCACTTTCGCCAGATAACATAACAGCGTCTGTACCATCAATAATTGCATTAGCAACGTCACCAGCTTCAGCACGAGTAGGACGTGGGTTTTTGATCATTGAATCTAACATTTGAGTTGCAGTAATAACTGGTTTTGAAGCTTTATTACATTTTTTAATCATCATTTTTTGAGCAAAAATAACTTCTTCAACCGCAATTTCCACACCTAAATCACCACGAGCAACCATGATACCATCAGATGCTTCTAAAATTTCATCAAAGTTATCTAAACCTTCTTGATTTTCGATTTTAGAAATGATTTTGATTTCTTCACCGCCGTGAGCTTTAAGATGAGCACGAATATCTTCAACATCAGAACGTTTACGGATAAATGATGCTGCAATAAAATCTACACCTTGCTCACAACCGAAAATTAAGTCATTTTTATCTTTTTCAGCTAGTGCAGGTAATTTGATTGAAACACCAGGTAAGTTAATACCTTTATTTTCACCAAGGTCACCGTTATTTAAAACTTTACAAATAACTTCGTTACCTTTGATTTCTTGAACGTCCATAGCGATTAAACCATCATCAACTAATACACGGTTACCTGGTTTAAGATCTTGAGCAAATCCTTTATATGTAACGGCTACACGTTCTGAATTACCAACTACATTTTCATCAGTAGTAAAAGTGAAAGTTTGGCCTGCTACAAGTGATACATCGTTACCACCTTCAAGCTTAATAGTACGAATTTCTGGGCCTTTAGTATCTAACATGATGGCAGCTTTTAAGCCTGTTTCTTGCATTACTTCACGTAAATTTTTGATTCGATTACCATGCTCTTCATAATCACCATGAGAGAAGTTTAAACGCATTACATTCATGCCTGCATTTAATAATTTAGTTAGCATCTCTTTTGATTCTGATTTTGGTCCTATGGTACAAACGATTTTTGTCTTTTTCATAATATTATCTACTAGTTGTTAAAGTTAATGTTCAAATTTAAATAAATGGTTTTAAATATAAATATTTAAACAAAAAAAACCAATGCCAGTGCATTGGTATAAAAAGGGAAGAGTAACTTTAAAAAGTTACTCTTATTAAAAGCAATATCTAAAGAATTTAGTAATCTCATCAATATAAGCCATTCTTAAAAACTTTTTTTATTATAGTCTTAACGACATTTTAAATAAAGTTTTTTATCAAAAAACTAGACATCAATTGAGATAGAAAAAAACTAAAACATTTTTTTGGTTAAATTTTTACCAAGTTTGTGATAAAAAATGTCTTTTTAAATTACATTAAATCTTTAAGTTGATAAATTAGTTCAATATCTTTATTTTTTAAAGTCAATAGATCTTTGTCCAAACTGACTGATGCTCCATCTTGAATTAATTGAGCGATGGTATCATCTAACTTACTCAATTGCTCATCATCACAAGCCATTTTTGCCATACTAACACCAGGGCCTTTGATCGTTTCGTTTTCCAATTCTACTTTTGCAACAAAGCGATTACACATTTTTCCATAAATATTCATGTTTTCACCAAATTCAAGCTCAGCGTTTTTATCTGTTGAAATATCTTGACCATTGGCTTTAATCAATACAAAGCGATGATGCATTAAATCTTCAGCTTTAACGCTCTTAGATTCACCACAACCAGTCATCACGAATGTTCCAGTAAAAAGCATTATTAATAGTAAAGTCTTTTTCATCTTAACTCCTAATAGTTGGCTAAATTTGATATAATCAGTTTAATTAAAATTTAATAATTACATTTTACTCTTTATGTTAATTCAACAGCAAATTAAATTTTTTCAATCAATGACTTTCTTAGATCAACACAAAATAAGAAAGCTTTCAAACAAAAATCAAAATTTAGATACCATCGAAAAGGCGATTGCTCAAGCTGTTGCACATTATAATGTTCGATTACAATCGTTACCTAAAAATATCGATTTTCCAGATAATCTACCAGTAGTTGATAAGAAAGAGGCGATAGCTGAAGCAATTAAAAATAATCAGGTTGTAATTATTGCCGGTGAAACAGGTTCAGGAAAAACGACACAAATACCTAAAATATGTTTGGAACTAGGCTTAGGTGTTAAAGGTTTTATTGGCCATACCCAACCGAGAAGGTTAGCAGCTCGTTCAGTTGCCAATCGTATTGCTGAGGAATTAAAAACAGAAATAGGCAACTTAGTGGGCTATAAAGTCAGATTTTCTGATCATGTCAGCGAAACTACTTTGGTTAAATTGATGACTGATGGAATTTTACTGGCAGAGATTCAGCAAGATAAATTATTACTTCAATATGATACTATTATTATAGATGAAGCTCATGAACGTAGTTTAAATATCGATTTTATTTTGGGATATTTGAAACAATTATTACCTAAACGTCCTGACTTAAAAGTCATCATAACTTCAGCTACAATAGATGTTGAACGTTTTTCAAATCATTTTAATCATGCTCCAATCATTGAAGTTTCAGGTCGAACCTATCCTGTCGAAGTTAGATATCGTCCAACAATTCTTAATGATGATTATGGAAATGACAAAAATAATGATTTTCAGCCTATTATAGATGCAATCGATGAATTATCTTTTGAAAGTAATGGGGATATTTTGATTTTTCTTACAGGGGAGCGTGAAATACGTGATCTGGCTGATACGCTAAGGAAAATTGAACTGAAACATACTGAGATTTTGCCTTTATATGCTAGATTATCAGCATCTGAACAAAACCGTATCTTTCAATCACACAGTGCTCGAAGAATTATCTTAGCTACAAATGTGGCTGAAACATCCTTGACCGTTCCTGGTATTAAATATGTTATCGATCCTGGTTTAGCAAGAATTAGTCGTTATAGTTATCGGACGAAAGTTCAACGATTACCAATTGAACCTATTTCTCAAGCATCAGCGAATCAAAGAAAAGGGCGTTGTGGTAGAACTTCAGATGGTATTTGTATACGTTTATATGATGAACAAGATTTTTTATCCAGACCTGAATTTACTGAGCCTGAAATTCTTCGAACCAATTTAGCATCAGTTATATTACAAATGACTTCATTAGGCTTAGGTGATATAGCGGCTTTTCCATTTGTTGAAGCACCTGATTCTAGATATATTCGTGATGGTATACGATTATTAGAAGAATTAGGTGCAATTTATACTAAACATCATCATTATCATTTGACTGAGATAGGACAAATTTTATCTCAATTACCTATTGATCCTAGATTAGCTAGAATGCTAGTTGAAGCTAGACGGTTAGGTTGTATAAAAGAAGTTATGATTATTGTGGCAGCACTATCAATACAAGATCCTCGAGAAAGGCCATTTGATAAACAGCAAGCTTCTGATGAGAAACACCGTAGATTTGCTGATAAAGAATCTGATTTTATATCACTTATCAATTTATGGAATTATGTAACAAATCAACAAGCAGATTTGTCGGGTAATCAATTTAGACGGTTGTGTAAAAAAGAATATCTTAACTATCTTAGAATTCGAGAATGGCAAGATGTTTATACACAAATTAGACAAACCATTAAACAACTTGCTTTTCCGATTAATAGTCAATTAGCGGATTATCGTTCACTGCATACTGCGTTATTAAGCGGCTTATTGTCACATGTTGGTATGAAAGAAATTGAAAAACATGAATATATCGGTGCTCGTAATATTAAATTTGCTATATTCCCTAATTCAGCCATCTTTAAAAATCAACCAAAATGGTGTATAGCTAGTGAACTTGTTGAGACAAGCCGGCTATGGGGTAGAACGGCTGCTAAAATTGAAGCAGATTGGATTGAACCATTAGCAAAACATCTAGTTAAATATAGTTATAGTGAGCCTAGATGGTCTAAAAAGAATGGGACAACTTTAGCCAATGAAAAAGTAACTTTATTCGGTCTACCAATTGTTGCAAACCGCATAGTTAATTATAGTAAAATTGACCCAGTACTAAGTCGTTCCTTATTTATTCGGAATGCTTTGGTTGAAGGTGATTGGCAAACTAATCACCAGTTTTATAAACAAAATCAGAAATTAATCAATGAAGTTGAGGATCTTGAACATAAATCTCGTCGTCAGGATATTCTGATTGATGATGATGATCTTTATAATTTTTATGATGAACGAATAGACAAATCAGTTATTTCCGCAAAACACTTTGATACGTGGTGGAAAAACAAACAAAAAATAGACCCTGATTTTTTAAATATTGAAAAAAATATGCTGATTAAACAATCAGCTCAGCCTGTAAAAATAAACGATTATCCAGATTTTTGGTATCAGAATAACTTGAAATTACCTTTAACTTATCAATTTGATCTAGGTAATGCACGTGACGGTGTAACAATTTCTATTCCGCTTAATATATTAAATCAAATAAAAGATACAGGATTTGATTGGCAAGTACCTGGATTTCGTTATGATTTAGTTATTGCTTTAATAAAATCATTACCAAAATCTTTACGCAAAAGCTTAGTTCCTGCGCCTAACTATGCTGAGGCTTTTTTAAGTAGAGTTAATTCAATTGAACATCCATTACTTGAAACATTAGAAAATGAATTTAGGAAAATGACAAGTATAAAAATTCAGCCAACTGATTGGCAATTAGAACAAGTACCAGATTACTTAAAAATGAATTTTAGTATTGTTGATAAGGGACGAGAAATAGCTTTTGGCAAAGATCTAATGATGATTAAAGAACATCTTAAAACAGAAGTTCAAGAAGCATTATCATCGCTGACTCCAAAAAAATCTGTCAAAATAGAGAAAGATAATATTATTGATTGGAATTTTGGTCACTTACCAAGTATTTATGAAGAAAAACAAAATAATTATACAGTTAAAGCCTATCCAGCCATCATTGATAATCAAAACTCGGTCAGTATTAAACTGGTTGATTCACTTGAGGAACAAAAAAGATTAACCAAGCTCGGGATTAGACGATTGTTGATTTTAAATATTCCATCTCCAATTAAATATTTGCACGAAAAGTTACCAAATAAATCTAAATTAGGCTTATATTTTAATTCATTCGGTACAGTTCTTAACCTTATTGATGACTGCATTGCCTGTGGAATAGACTACTTGATTAAGAAGTACAATCAGAAAGTTAAAAATCAAGAACAATATCAAGAACTGTTAGGTTATACCAAAGAGCATATCAATGAAATTGTAGTGGATATAGCTAAACAAGTGGAATCAATTTTAACTCTCCATTTTAATATTAATAAAAAACTTAAAGGCCGTATCGATTTGTCTTTAGCATTTGCGTTATCTGATATCAAAGCGCAGCTAAATGAGCTAGTTTATAAGGGTTTTGTGGCAAAAACTGGTTATAACAAACTCCATGATATTTATCGCTATTTAACCGCTATAGAAAAACGGATAGAGAAGTTAAGAACTAATGTGGCTAAAGATAGACAGTCGATGAATATAATAGAAGAAGTGAAAAACGAATATCAAAGTTGGTTTAATAGTTTGTCAGAACATCAAAAATCATTGAATGATGTTACGAATATTAAATGGATGATAGAAGAACTTAGAGTTAACTTATTCGCTCAACAACTCGGCACACCGTATCCAATTTCTGCAAAAAGGATAAAACAACAAATAGAAACTGTATCTTCTGAATTATAGAATATAATTATAAGGATAAAAAAGAAGGGCGCTTATGCGCCCATTTTGATTATTTATAAAGATCTACAAATACAGTGATGTTTGGCCCTTTAGAATCATGAGCAACTCGAGCAATATGATAATATTTAGCCCCAGCTTCTATTGCTCTTTTTCCTGCTTGATATGAAATTTCCTGATCAGTAACGTAGTAACCTCTAAATTTCAGTGTATCAAAGGCAACCATTTTAGCCGCAGTTGCATCGTTAAGTTCCTGAATTTTTCGCCCATCAGGAAGAGTGACAGTGTAACGAGTTACTCTTTGAGGTTCAGTGGCAACGGTACTTATTGTTTCTGTATTTGATGTTGTTGTAACTTTATTAGTTGCAGCAGAATTTGTTGTAGTTTTATCAATTACTTTATTATTAAATTTATCTGCATAATATTTCTCGTTAAATGCAGAAGGGGAGTAATAACCAGGTTTTTCAACCTGCATTGCAGCTTCTCCACCTTTAGCTAATGCTAATTGACCCGCTTCAGAATCGTAAGGAATAGCATTTTCAGGTTGTAATTTACGTTCAGGAGCATCTTTTTTAAATAAATAAGCAGCTACTTGAATATTACTGCCTAATTCTGAACGTGAATCTATGTAAAAGCCATATGCACCTTGCGCTGATGCTTCTTTAGCAATAGCTTGATTTACATCATAATCTGTCGGAAAGTATCCACGAATACGCACAATGTTAAATGGTTCTAAGCGAATTGCTTTAGATTTTGGATATTCGTAAACACCTTCAAATTTACGTAAAGTTTCTGGTTGTTCTAAAGCTTTAGGTGCGTCTGCTTTATATAATTTTGCATAAACGATACGCAAAGTATCATTAGAAGGGCTGATATTTGTTGTTGTTATGTAAAAAGAAGCAGCTCCTTCATTGTCTGCAGCCTTTGACATAGCCATAACATAATCGCTATCAGTATAAAAAGCACCTCGAATCGTAATGCTTTTAAAAGATTGCATGCTGTTTGCTTGTTCTTCAGTTAATTGCTGAGCAGCAAAAGAACAAAATGGAATAAGCGCAACAGTTGTAGCGATAATTGTTTTCTTGAAACTTAACATATAAAAAACCTTACAATGAATTTTTAGTTATTTTAGCATAAATAAATTTAATTTCCTAAATCTATTAAAGCTTCCAAGTTATTGATATAAATATATTTACCTTTAGCTATTAAAATATTTTGCTCTTGTAATTTTGATAAATTACGACTTACAGTTTCAATCGTTAATCCTAAATAATTAGCTATTTCAGCACGGCTCATTGCTAGTTTTATATTTAAAGAAGAATGTCCTCTTTGCTGATATCGAAGGTAAAGAGAATAAATAAAGGTGGCCAGACGCTCATCTGATTTTTTCTGAGAATAGCAAAGAACCAATTTTTGATAATTATAAATGTCAGCACTTAATAATCTAAAGATTAAATCTCTAACATTCTTATTAGTATCAATTAATGTCATTAATTCATCATAATGCAGTTCACAGATTAGTGTGTTACTTAATGCCTGAATGTTGTTGTTATAAACTTTGGTTGAAATGGCGTCTAAACCAACAATATCTCCAGGTAGATAAAATCCATTAATTTGTTCATTATTTTCAGAAGTTGTAACAAATGTTTTAAGTGCACCGGAATGAACGATGAAGAATTTTTTAAATGGCGTTTTTGCTTTAACTATTATTTCGCCTTTTGAATAAGATCTTTTGCGTTCTAAAACACTACTTAATGTATTATTGAGTAACATCGGAATACAGAGCCCACCGAGACTGCATAATTCGCACGGAACAGAATAACTATTGGAACGTAATGTCTTATAAATACTATGCATAATATCCTAAATACAAGGGCTGTTGATTTGAAGTGATAAGGTTACCATATTTTGTCATAAAACAAAAATTGACCAATTTTTTTTGTATTTCTATTCAATAAAAAGAAAAGAAATAGAAAATCACTATTAAATTTTTAAATAACTACACTAAGTAATTAATCTAAACAATATAAATGAATTCTTGATAAAAGAATAGTCTTATAAAGATTTAGAATTGTTAATAGAGGGTGAATGGCGAATAAATGAACTTAATTGATTTAATATACTTTATTTAACATAATATACATTATGCGCACCAATATAGATTTATAAGAGAAGTGCGTTAAACAGCTTTTAAAAATTCTAAATTTTTTGGATCATCATAAAATGATGTTGGTTCTACATACCAACTCGGACGCTGACAATTAAAATCAATATTTATAACTCTGCACATCGGAATTACATTATTTTTCTGTTGTTGTAGATTCTGTAATTGCATCTTGCTTAATCCAATCCATAAAAAATCTTGTTCGTAACGCCAAAACGTTTTACGATCCATGGAATTTTTAACGAATTGATAACCATCATTCAATAACGATCGATAAAACGAATAAATTTTATTTGACTTCGAATATGAGATTTTCCCTGTTCTAGTAACAGTAAAATAACTATCATTTAATAATGTTCGTATACGTTTATCATCATAAACATTCATATCTGCACCTTTTATAACAGACAATATATCCTTAAAAGCTATTTGCCATAATTCTCTAATAATATTAATGCCATTTTTTTGATTATCCTTCTGATATTTAATAATATACAATACTGCATAAACCAAAAGACGTTTAGGAGTTAAAATGACAACGCAAAAACCAAAGAGAACTAGCCTAGCAATAAGCGCAGAAAGAAAACTAAGAATTGAAAGATTAGCAGTAGATTTAAGTTACAGAATAGGAAAATCCATTTCATGGACAGAACTAGCAACGTACATACTAGATAATTATGCAAAAGATGCGGTACAAGATATTATACATTCTGACAAAAAAATAAAATAAAGGCTAAAATGTGTCAAAATGACACAAGGTTGAACTATTATATATAGTTCAACCTTACACTAAATAAATTCTGTGAAAATATAAAAATGAAAAATAGAGACCCTAAAAATCTTTGGTACAATCCAAAGCTATATCGTTCTAAAAAAATAACAACAATAACACACATGACACACCAAGATATTTAATCTTTGCCGTTGGGTTTTGTGTAGGGTTTTATATATGTCATAGTTTTTTTTAGTTCGCATAATCTGCCGTTATGCTAAATTCTTGACTGTTAGCCACCTGCGGTGGCCAACATTATACAGCCTACGAATTAAACATAACGGCATTAACATTATGCGAACTGATTTTTTATAGAAATTATTAATTTCTATAAAATTTCTAATTCAAATAAAGTAATTGTGACGATAATATATCGTTTAATCTCCCAACTCCATACCTTGCGATGTTATTTTCTGATCAATAATAGATTTTTCTGCTAAATTTTTTCCTGGAGTATCTAATGTCTGGTTTAACATTTTGCTTGATATTGTTGTATACTGTTTTTTAGCCGTTAAATATTTACTTTTGGTTAATGCCAATACCTTATCTGATTCAGTCAATGCCTTGCTTAACTCTGCCTTCTGAACATCTTTAACGTCACCAAATTTAGCTAAATTAAACTTAATATAAGCTAAATTATTATTTTTAAAACTTAATATTTTCATAATACTCATTATCTTTATATAAATCACTTTCAAAAAAGTTATTTTTTCATCCGGTTTTATCTGCAAATTATGAGTTTGTATTTCACTCTCAGTTAACCATCGGGTCTCTGAAAACCCCTTTTTGTGGCTATCTGAATATAAATCGTTTGCTTGATAGGCCTCTTGAGTATAAGGGTTTTTGGGATAGTTTCATTATTACATCTCAATTAGCCAGGAATATTCTAAATTTTCTTTAGTTCGATTACGCACAAAATCTGAGGCTACAATTTTTTCATAGTAGTTATTGATTTTACGCCAATCTTCAGCACGAAAAGTAAAACTATCTTTATATCTTTCATAAATATAAGACGTTAATTCATTAAGATCCTGCAGATAGTTGTCATGTTGTTCTTGTGTAATTAAATTTACTTCTAATGCGTACTCAAACTCA
>NZ_JAFNNH010000018.1:0-58059 GCF_026536845.1 Gilliamella sp. B3023 | reverse complement strand
TCCAACCAAAGTAAGAAATCGTTACCCCCTTGTCCGGATCATAATAAAAAACCACATAGTAAAAATGGTTGGTATATCGTTAGTGGGCAAGGAGATTCAGTTAAAGATCCTCATCCAAATAAAAAATAATTTTTGTCTTTAAAAGGTAACACAATGTGTTACCTTTTTTGGTTTTAAGGTAAGATTAAAATAGTTGAAAATATACACATTATTAACTTTCAACTTAATAAAAAGTTATATAAAACTATGTTAGAATTTAAATGTGTTATCATTTCTAAAACTATAATAATGGAATTATAGATTTGTTAGATTAAGGTATTGATGATGAAGCAAGTGATTAAATTGGCAATTTTATTTTTGTGTTTTGCAATATTTTCAAATGTACATGCGTCTGAAACAGATAATGCTGCTGAGATTTCCAAAGCATTAGCTGATAGTGCAAAGAAATCTTTATTAGGCGATGAAGGAAAGTTTCCTTTAAAAGTCAAATCAGATTATGAAATAACTAATATTTCAGCTAATCACAATAATGTTGTTTTTGAATATAAAATGCCTACTGATAGCAAAAATACCGCACTAAATGAATTTATAGAAAATGTTAGATTAGGAATAAAAGGTCAGTTTTGTGATAAACCAGACGTATTTAATGTATTAAATACATATGATATCGGCTTTATTTTTCAGTTTGAATTTAGTGATAAACGAAAAATTCCTGTCACATTATCAATAAAAGAAATTTGTCTATGATTGAATCATGAATGCAAATTTCCTCCCTTATTGAAGGGGCTGAAAACATAGCTTAATAGCAGTACGTTTTCTATTTGGCTATCATTTTTAATTAAATATAGGCTCGTGATTTTTTAATCCAGATAATTAAAAATATCGACCTACCAAAACTAAATAGATTATAAGCTAACCATAAACCCTGGTTTCCCCAGATTGGTACAGCAATGTATTGTGCTACAAACCAAACCAATAACGCCAATAGCATTGAGTCGCGTATTGATGTTGTATAACTGATTCCAGAAAAAACACCATAATAGATTAATCCACCCGATGCAACAATTGGAAAAATGATTAACCAATATTGATATTGAAGCGATAGCGTTATGATATTAGTTTGATTGGTTAATAACTTTATGATGGTTGTATCGAAGGTTAGCCAAATTGCAATTAAAATAATTGGGCAAATAATGCAGGCTTGTAGTGACCACCGTAAAGTTTGATTGTAAAGGTGGATATTTTTATTTCCTTTAGCTCGTCCACTGAAAACGCTGGAAGCATTAGCAAAACCGTCAAATAGATAAGCCATCATATAGTGAACTTGGAATAAAATGGCATTGGCGGCTAAAACTTCAGTATTGAACGTTGAACCAATAGAAATAAAGTGGTTAGTTACAATTAATAAGCAGATAGTCCGAATCATTAAATTAGTGTTTACTAGAATTACACCTTTTAATGATTGCCATGACAAAATAGATCTTAAATCCACTTTTTGTTCACTTTTAGGCAAATAACGGCAGGTAAACCAAATACCGACTAAAGTGCAACATATTTGTGCAACTAATGTTGCTAATGCTACGCCTTTAATGTCCCAATGAAACCACCAAACAAAAATTACTGCCATCAAAATGTTGAGTAAATTAATAAACACTTGTAAAAACAGAACGGCTTTTATTTTGGATATCCCCATTAACCAGCCAACTAGGACATAATTAATCAGAACAAAAGGTGCCCCCCAAATTAATATAGAAAAATAGATATCAGCATAATGTTGAACATCTTGATTCGGTTTGATGATGTGCATTGAAGCAACAAAAATCAATTTTTGAAAAATTATAAATGCCAAACCTAAAAAGATTGCGATAAAAAGCGGCCGTATAAGAGACGATCTTAATAACAAACAATTATCCAACGCTTGCGCGGCAAAACCGGTGGTACTTACTCTTAAAAATCCAAATAACCAATAAATAGTATTAAATATTACTGTTCCTATCGCAATTCCAGCAATAAAAGCTGGATTGGGTAAATGACCGACTAAAGCCGTATCGACCACGCCAAGAAGAGGGGTAGTAATGGTTGATAAAATAAATGGAATAACTAATTTAATATAATCTTTAAACTGATATTGCAAATTTGATGTTGATGACATTGTTTAAAAACCTAAAATTGATTCAAGTAACAGTTTAGAATAAGGATTTTTAACTTGACTGAGTTGTTGTATTTTATCAACGTATTCCACGATTTCACCTTGATAAAAAAATGCAACTTTATCACAAAGATAAGTAATTGTAGTTAAATCATGCGTGATAAAGATACTGGTCAAATTTAGCTGTTTTTGTAGATCGGCAAGTAATGTTAAGATTTGGCTTTGAACAGAAATATCCAACGAGCTTACCGCTTCATCAAATAAAATAAATTGAGGCGAGCAAGCTATTGCTCTGGCAATGCATACACGCTGTAATTGACCTCCACTCATTTCGTGAGGAAACCGTTCATAAAAAGAATGGTCTAATCCAACTTGTTCTAATAACGCATTGATACGATGCTGACGTTCCTCTTTTGATAGCTTTTCGTAAATATCAAGTGGCTCAGCAATAATTTGGCCGACATTAAAGTATGGATTAACCGAAGAGTTATAATCTTGAAATACCGCACTGATATTTTTGCGTATAGCTGCTTTTTTCCATGTACGTTTGTTAATATCTTGCCCGCTAAAATAGATTTTGCCACTGTCAGGTTTCTCAAGGCCTAAAATCAGCTTTCCTAATGTACTTTTTCCGCTACCACTTTCACCAATAATACCAAGACACTCACCTTGTTTTAAATCGAATGATACATTTTTGATAATTGTGTTTTTTTTATGGCTAAATATACCAGATTTCAAAAACGATTTTTTTACATTTACAACTTGCAATAACGGTGGCATCAAATTGTCTCCGAGATTAAATTTGGATTATTAGCGTAAATAACCGTATTAAATTTATTCAATAATTGCTTGCGAGTATCAATCAGGTAACGAGTATATTCATGTTTGGGATGATAAAAAATCTGATCACGGCTGCCAGATTCAACAATTTTACCTTTATTCATTACGATAATATCATCGGCAATATGATGAATTACACCTAAATCGTGAGAAATAAAAATCATAGTCGTTTTAGATTTTATCTCTTCAAGCATTTTTAAAATATAAAACTGACTAATTGAATCTAATGCGGTTGTTGGTTCATCGGCAATAATAAGCTCAGGTTCAAGTACTAATGCCATACCAATCATTATGCGTTGTAACATACCACCACTTAACTGATGCGGGTATTTTTTATAAATCTCTTTGGCATTATCGAGCCCTATATTTTCAATCATCAATAAGGTTTTAGCAATAGCATCATTTTTATTGATAGTGAGGTGAGCTTGAAGGGTTTCAACTACTTGTTTACCAATACAATAAAGCGGATCAAAAGCAATCATAGGTTGTTGTAATATTATCGAAATAGCACTACCGCGAATTGGTCTTAATGTCTTTTCATTCTGTTTTAGCAGATCTAAAGTTGAATTAGCCTGTTTGAACAGGATTTGTCCTGTCACGCTAAAATAGGATTCTAATAAGCCGATGATTGCTTTGCAGGTTAAACTTTTACCGCTGCCACTTTCACCAACAATACCTAAACATTTATGATGATTGACGGTAAAAGATATATCATCAAGTAACTTGTTACCATTATTAAGCGTAACGGTCAGTTGCTTTACTGCTAACAATGGGCTACTCATGCTGTTTTTTCCTTAGGATCTAAGATATCTCGTAAACAATCACCTAACATATTAAATGCCGCTACAACAATTAAAATAGCTATACCAGGATAAACCATCTGCATAGGGTGCTGAGTCATTACGTTTTTTGCTTCACTTAACATTAGTCCCCATTCGGCAGTAGGCGCTTGGACGCCTAATCCTATAAAGGATAACGCTGAAATATTCAATATCACCCAGCCAGTGTCTAAGGTAGCCAATATAACTACTTCGGACATGACATTAGGCAATAAATGACGATAAATGATAAAAGAATGTGGTGCACCAATTGCTCGTGAAAAAAGGATATAGTTTTTTCTGCTATATTTAATTACTGAACTTCGGATCATTCGACTATACCAAGCCCATTTGACTACAATATTAGCAATAATAATGTTTTCAATACCCACACCTAAAACACCAACTATAGCTAAAATCATCACTTGGCTCGGAAATGACAACATGATGTCACAAAGACGCATAATACATTCGTCAAGTTTGCCTCGTTGATAACCAGAAATAAGACCAATGATACTACCAACAATTATTGTGATAATCATGGTTAACAGAGATAAGAATAGGGTAGAACGGATACCATAAAGTAACCGAGAAAAAATATCACGTCCAAGGTGGTCACAACCAAGCCAATGCTCGCTCGATATAGCGGCATATTTTCGCACTATGCGAACTTTATTTGGATCAAAAGGTGCAATATAAGGCGCTAATATACCTAAAACAATTATTGTAATGATGATTATCAAACAAACTAAAGCGGTTTTATTGCTAATTACTTGCTTAATTAAATTCATACAGAGCCACCATTACTTCGTAATCGTGGATCTAACCATTGATGAATAACATCAACAATAAAGTTACATACTACAAATAAAATGGCCATAATTAATATGTAAGCCTGAATTACTGGATAGTCGCGATTCATAATAGCGGCTATACATAATCTTCCTAAGCCAGGCCAAGAAAATATATATTCGACAACAAAAGACCCTGCAATTAATTGTGGAATGGTCATACCTAACGCGGTAATTGTGGTATGTAGTGAATTGACTAATACATGCTTAAGAATGATTGTTCTCTCTTTCAAACCTCGACTACGGGCATAAAAGATCGAATAATTATGCATATTTTCCAGCATATTATTACGGATAAAACGAATATACGTTGAGATGTAAACAAACGATAAAGTTAACGTCGGTAAAATCAGGTTCTGCCAGGTTCCATACCCGTTGGTTGGCAATAGATCTAAATAAGTAGCAAACAGCCAAATAAATAGCAAACCTAACCAATAACTAGGCATTGCGGTACCTAAAAAAATAATAATTCGAACAATATGATCGAATGCTGAATTAGCAAAGATTGCACATAACACACCTAAAACTAAACTGACAATAAGTGTAAATAGAAATGACGACATTGCTAAAACTAATGTAGGAATTAAGCTACGGATAACTTCATCCCAAACTAATCTGTCACGATGAATAAACGAACGCCCAAAATCAAGATGTAAAACGTCATATAGCCAAGTAAAATATCGTTCAAAAAAAGGTTTATTTAATCCTAATTCCTGACGCATACTTTCAATAGCATCTGGGGTTGGCATTATTTCATTTAAGCGTAAGGCAACTTCAGCAGGATCGGAAGGGGCTAGATTGATAAGCAAAAAAGCGATAAAAGAGATACCGAATAATATCGGTATCATCATCGTTAAACGTTTAACAATATAATTTAACATTATTGATCAAAAATATTTATGTACTAAAAATGCATTTTCTCAAATGGAATATCAAATTGAGAAGGCGCAAATTCAATTCCTTTTAAAGATTTAACAGCAATAGCCCGATTTCGTTCATAAGTTAATGGTATGTAAACCGCTTCATTATGTAATGTTTCAAGCACGTAACGGAATAGATCTTGTCGCTCTTTTTCATCTGTTGAAATTAATGCTTTACTAATACTTGCATCGATTTGCGGTTTCTCTTTTAAGCCCTGTTGAGCCATATAGTCACCATAAACAGGTAGTTTCATACCAGATAAAAATGATTGTGGATCATATGGTGTACCCCATGAGATATCAAATACCATATCAAAATCACCCGCTTTTTGGCGATCACGATAACCTTGCTCTTCTTCACCGTGAATATTAAGCTTTAATCCAACTTGCTCAAACTCATCTTGCATATATTGAGCAATTGTTTTTTGTGAAGCGGTGTTACTATCATAATAAAGTGTGATTTCAAAAGGTTTGCCATCTTTTTGACGATAATTTTGGCCTTTAACTTTTACCCAACCCGCTTTATCAAGTAGCGTTTCGGCTAATTTAGTGTCATATACATAAGGTTTTAACCCAATATTAGCATAAGGAATATTGGTTGCCATTAATGTATCAGCAGGTGCTTCACTATTATTGAAAATACCTTCTGAAACATCTTTTTTACTAATGATATGTTCAATCGCTTGGCGGACATTAACATCACTTAGTTGGTCACGAGTCGTGTTCATTAATACAATTCGACTAGATACAGGTTTAGACATTAAAGTCTGAAACTTATCCATTGTTGAAAAACGTTCAAATGAATCTGCATCAACCATATTTTTACCATAGATGAGATCGATTTCACCTTTTTCGAGTGCCATTAGTCGGCTTTGGTTATCAGCAATAACTTTCATGGTCACTTTATTGAGTAATGGTTTAGTTCCCCAATAAGTTGGATTAGCGTTAAACACTGCATATTGATCTTTCTTATGATCACCTAATACATAAGGGCCGGTACCAATGTAAGATTTAACGCCATTTTTAGTTTCACCATCAATCATAGAATTAGGTGAAATAAAGCGCATCGGTCGGGTTACGGCAATTTCAATCATAAAAGGGTAATAGGGTTCGGAAAGGTTAACTTGTAGGGTATAATCATCTACTGCTTTGATTTCAGTAATTAAGCGAACCATTTCAAGCCAAGTGTGACGAACTTTGTTTGATAACACGGCATCCCAATTCAGTTTTGCACTGTGCGCATCAAATTTTGCGCCATCACTAAATGTCACGTCTTTTCTTAGCTTGAACGTGTAAGTTTTACCTTCGTTAGTAATAGTCCAGCTTTCTGCAAGCCAAGGTGAAAAAGTGCCATCTTCGTTATAATGAACCAATGATTCATACAACATATTTTGCGCCCACATTTCACCGGAATAGAGATGAGGGTTTAAGTCACGAATATCACGAAAATTAGCAAAAGTTATATCATCTTTAGCAAAACAGTTAATACTAACGCTAGCTAACACTAATGCTAAAAGTAGATTTTTTATACGAGTGAAATTAAAAAACATATTTAGTCCATTAATTTATTGGGATTAGGAACGAGATAGTAACATAAATGAGAATGATAATAAATATCACCTGTATGTTTTTTATAAAAAACATTTTAAAAATCATGGCATTCATTTTATCAAATTCTATTAATTGATTTAAATCTAATTAAGTTTAAAACTAAATTAAGTTAACTTGATTAGTTAAAAATATAGCTTAAAACTTTTTAAAAGTCTTTATGAATAAACAAAAAATATAATTAAGCATTTAATTACCATTGTTTGGCAGCCCCAAAATTGAGTTTAGATTGATCTATCTAATTTTAATAGAGAAGAAAGAGAGAAAATCATTGCCAATATAAATCGCTAAATGGTGTCTGTTCTATGCCTCGTTAAATATTCAAACATTTATTATTGAATTGCTTTATAATAGATTTGAATAATTTATTTCACGTTTATTTAGGAATCATTGCATGTCATTTGACTCTCTTGGCTTAGATGCCAAGATTTTAAAAGCTATTGAAGAACAAAACTATACCGATCCAACCCCCATTCAACAACAAGCTATTCCAGTAATTTTGTCAGGTAAAGATTTAATGGCGAGTGCTCAAACTGGTACAGGAAAAACAGCGGGTTTTGGTTTACCTATTTTACAAAAATTGTATGAAAAGCAACTTAATACAGAACCTAAAAGAGGAAAGCGTCCTTTATATGCGCTAATTTTGGCACCCACTCGTGAATTAGCTGCACAAATAGGTGAAAATATTCGGGATTATAGCCGATATTTATCTATTCGTTCTTTGGTGGTGTTTGGTGGAGTAAGTATCAATCCTCAAATGATGAAACTTCGAGGTGGGGTGGATATCTTAATTGCAACACCGGGTCGGTTGTTAGATTTGGTTCATCAAAATGCGGTGGATCTCTCTACAGTAAAAATATTAGTACTTGATGAAGCGGATCGCATGTTAGACATGGGCTTTATTCATGATATTCGTCGAGTGATCGCTAAATTACCTAAAAAGCGACAAAACTTACTTTTTTCAGCGACATTCTCAGATGAAATAAAATCATTAGCTAATACAATTTTAAATTCACCTGAATCGATCGCTGTAGCCAAAACCAATAGTGCATCTGAGCAAATTACTCAATATATCCACCGAGTTGATAAACGCCGTAAACGTGAACTTCTTTCTTATTTAATTGGTAAAAACCAATGGCAACAGGTATTAGTTTTTACGCGAACGAAATACGGCGCTAATCATCTTGCCGAACAGCTTACTAAAGATGGCATTAAAGCCTCGGCAATTCATGGTAACAAAAGCCAAGGAGCAAGAACTAAAGCTTTAGCTGATTTTAAGTCAGGACAAATACGCGCCCTCGTTGCTACCGATATCGCAGCCAGAGGCTTAGATATTGAGTTATTGCCTTATGTTGTTAATTATGAATTACCTCAAGTTGCAGAAGATTATGTTCATCGTATCGGTCGAACCGGACGGGCACAAAATCAGGGGCAGGCAATATCATTAGTTTGTATTGATGAGCTTTCCCAATTAAAATCAATTGAGAAATTGATTAAAAAAACGATTCCAGAAATTTTTACTCAAGGATTTGAAGTCGATCCTCGAATTAAAGCGGAGCCAGCAAAAAAAGCCAAGCCTGCTCCAGCAAAAAGAAGACGTGTTGATAAAACTCGATCTTCTAAAAATAATCAGAATAGTATGAAGCAATCTAGCCATCATACATATTCTAAAACTAACTAAATTTTCTAAAGTAGAAGGATATTATTATGGCTAAGGTTAATCGCAGTCGTCGTTTAAGAAAAAAATTACATATTGAAGAGTTTAAAGAGTTAGGTTTTACCGTAAGTTGGTCATTTGACGAAGGGACGAGTGAAGACACTATTGATAACGTTGTTGATCAATTCATCATTGAAGCAATACAAGCAAACGGTTTGGCTTACGAAGGTAGCGGGTATTTAAACTGGAAAGGTATTATTTGTACGCAAAAATTGGGTAATTGTACTGAAGAAAATCGTGACGTTGTCACTAAATGGCTTGAAAGCCATGGCTTAAAAAATGTCAAAACCAGCAATTTAATTGATATTTGGTGGGATGAATTAGAATTTTAATTTCTAAATTGAATAAATACTAAAATAGCCACTAATGTGGCTATTTTTATGGATTTTAACGTTACTCAATTCCTTGGCTACGCAAATAATCCTCATAATTACCGGTATAATCAATGACTTTTTCCGGCGTGATTTCAACAATTCTTGTTGCAAGTGAGCTAACAAATTCACGATCGTGCGACACAAAAAATAGCGTTCCTTGATAAAGCTCTAATGCCATATTTAACGATTCAATTGATTCCATATCCAAATGGTTGGTTGGTTCATCCATGACAATAATGTTTGGACGTTGCATCATTAATTTACCAAATAACATACGTCCTTTTTCACCACCAGATAGGACTTTAACTTGCTTTTTAATGTCATCTTGTGAAAATAATAAGCGACCTAAAATGCTGCGCACTGCTTGTTCATCATCGGTTGGTTGTTTCCATTGACTCATCCAATCAAATACAGTTAGATCCTCGTCAAATTCGTATTCATGATCCTGTGCGTAATAGCCAATATTGGCATTTTCTGACCATTTAATATCACCTTGCTCTGGCACTAATTCGCCCATAAGGGTTTTTAGTAGAGTAGTTTTACCAATACCATTAGTCCCCAAAATAGCCACTTTTTCACCAACTTCAACCATTAAATTGAGATTTTTAAATAGTGGTCCGTTATCAAATCCTTTAGTGAGATTTTCAACGACCAAAGCATTACGAAACAGTTTTTTATCCTGTTCAAAACGAATAAACGGATTTTGTCGGCTTGATGCTTTCACTTCTTCTAATTTGATTTTCTCGATTTGTCTTGCACGTGAGGTTGCTTGTTTGGATTTTGCCGCATTAGCACTAAAACGACTAACAAACGATTGTAGTTCACTAATTTGTGCTTTCTTTTTTGCATTATCTGCTAATAGCCGTTCTCTCGCTTGAGTAGAGGCGGTCATATAATCATCATAATTACCAGGATAGATACGTAATTCCCCATAATCCATATCAGCCATATGAGTACAGACCATATTAAGAAAATGACGATCGTGCGATATGATAATCATCGTGCTTTCACGTTCATTTAAGGTATCTTCTAACCAGCGAATAGTATCGATATCTAAGTTATTGGTCGGTTCATCGAGTAATAAAATATCTGGATTAGAAAATAGGGCTTGGGCTAGTAATACTCGCAATTTCCAACCCGGAGCGATTTCACTCATTAATCCATAATGTTGCTCAATTGGTATACCCACTCCGAGGAGTAATTCACCCGCGCGTGATTCAGCGCTGTAACCGTCCATTTCAGCATATTGGGTTTCTAAATCTGCAACCTTAAAACCATCTTCCTCACTCATTTCAGGTAATGAATAGATACGGTCTCGCTCTTGTTTAATTTGCCATAATTCGGTGTGCCCCATAATGACGGTATCAAGTACGCTATATTCTTCAAAAGCAAATTGATCTTGGCGAAGTTTACCTAAGCGTTCATGTGGATCAAGTGAAACATTGCCAGCGGTTGGGACAAGATCGCCACCAATAATTTTCATAAACGTGGACTTACCACTACCATTTGCGCCGATTAATCCATAACGATTACCATTACCAAATTTTACTGAAATGTTTTCAAATAGTGGCTTACTGCCAAATTGCATTGTGATATTACTTGTTGTTAACACGGATAATTACTCTCGAATTGATTTGTGCAACTCGTACTTGAAGCATTTTTCATAAGCTTAAAGTGAAGTGGCTAAACTGTGATTTGGCGCACATTATGCCATAATAAAGCGATTTTTAGCACTTTTGTTACTAAATTTATGTTTCAAAAACCCCGCTCCTCAACTTTTTTTGATTAGTAAACATATCATCCTTATTACTGTTTACATTAATAAGCCGAATTGATACTATGCCAAACTTTCTTTTATCAATAAGAATTTAATATGTATTATCTTATTTTTGTAACGATAGTTTGGTCGTTTTCATTTAGTTTTATTGCTGTTCATTTAAGTGGGCAAGTTGATACGTGGTTTGCAGTTGTAATGCGCGTCTTGCTGGCTTTTATAACCTTTATTCCTTTTTTACGCTTTAAAGGTATTTCTGTAAAACAGATGGTGTTGTTGATGGGCGTTGGTGCTTGTCAATTAGGTATTATGTACTTTTTTTATTACAACTCTTTCCAATATATTTCAGTGCCTGAAGTGTTATTATTTACTATTTCAACGCCAATTTATGTCACGCTAATTTATGATTTCTTGCAAGGACATCGACTCAGACTTGTTTACCTATTAACCGCTGTTATAGCTGTAATTGGCGCAGCCGTTATTCGTTACGATCATATTAGTCGAGATTTTATTATCGGTTTTCTCCTGATTCAGGGCGCTAATATGGTTTTTGCCTTGGGACAGGTTGGATATAAACGTATTATGGAGCTTTATCCATTACCGCAACATCAAGCTTTTGCATGGGTCTATTTAGGCGCAATACTGGTGGCTAGTATTGGCTGGTTTTTATTTGGCAATCCCGAAAAACTACCCACTACCCAATTACAATGGGGGATAATTATTTGGCTTGGGGTTGTGGCATCTGGATTATGCTATTTTTTATGGAATTATGGCGCAACCAAAGTCGATTCGGGTACGCTTGCCATTATGAATAATTTGGTTATTCCAACTGGTATTTTAGTTAATGTTATTATTTGGCACCAATCGATTGATTGGGGCCGATTTGCGCTAGGTAGTGCAATTATTATTTCTGCCTTGATCTTGCATCATAAATTCAAAAAGCTAGAGGCAAATTAATTTTTCTAAGCAAACTGTAACATTATTGATAGAATTAGCGGTGTTGTCACGGATGATAATGCCGTTGATATCAATAAACTTGAAGCAATAGGACCTTGCAATACCTCAAACTGTCTTGCCATCATATAACAATTTATCGCAATTGATACCGAACTTAGTAATACAATAACTTGCAGTTCTAAAAGTGGTAATCCGACTATTATCGCTAAAATATAGGTCACAATCGGTAAGATAAATAGTTTTAAAACACAAATGGCTATGGTGATCGGTAAATCATCGCGGATCTTATATTCAGCAAGCCCCATTCCTAAAACGATTAATGAGAGAGGCGCTGTCATATCGCTTACCATCTTCGTCGCTTGATTGATGAAGAAAGGTAGTGGAATGTGTACATAATTGACAACTATTCCTGCAAAAATACCAATAATAATCGGATTTTTTGCTACATTTTTAAATGCTTTTATAAATCCTTTAGTCGATAATTTTCCCATCTGGACAAATTCGATGGATACCGTGGCTAATGTCCACAAAATTAACGCATTAAAAATCACAATAATGGCAACAATCGGAATGGCTTTTTCGCCTAATAACATTTTGATAATTGGTATGCCCACAAACACAGTATTGGTATAAATTCCACCCATTGCAA
Organism: Gilliamella sp. B3023; assembly: GCF_026536845.1. Classification (NCBI taxonomy): domain Bacteria; kingdom Pseudomonadati; phylum Pseudomonadota; class Gammaproteobacteria; order Orbales; family Orbaceae; genus Gilliamella; species Gilliamella sp. B3023. The sequence continues at coordinate 45,402 of NZ_JAFNNH010000018.1, read as the reverse complement.
ACATGGTACTTTGCGAGCCATTGAGTTTGAAAAATTTAACCGCAATAAAACAGCCCAATGCAAACACAATAAATGAGCCACCAAAAAAGACCAACAAAAGATTGGCATCAATTTCAGAATGCTCTGAAAAATGGCTCATAATCTGAAATAACATAATTGGGAAGGCAATATAAAACGTAAATTTGGTAACACTATCGGTCACCGTTTTTTGCCAACGCCCCGCTCTAACTGCTATGTAGCCTAATAAAATCAAAACGAACAGAGGCAATGTAGTTAAAAACTGTTGCCATAATGTGATTAGAAATTCCATGTTACTTTTATGCGTGATTTCGGGTGAAGTACCATTCTAATTCAGTTGAGCGTGTTGAATCAAATTGGTAGCCTTCTAAATTAAAACTTTTAATATCGTCACTGTTATTAATGCTATTTTTTATAATAAATCGACTCATTAAACCTCGTGCTTTTTTAGCATAAAAGCTGATCACTTTATAATCATTTTTACTTTTATCTAAAAAGATGGGTTGAATAACCTTCGCTTTGAGTTGTTTAATTGCTTTGAAATATTCATTAGAAGCTAAATTAATTAACGTTGGATTGGTTGATTTTGCCAACTCGTGATTTAAACACTCTGTTAACTTATCACCCCAAAATTGATATAGATTAGTATTATTACCATTTTTAAGGCGAATACCCATTTCTAGACGGTAGGGTTGAATTAAATCAAGTGGTCGTAATAAGCCATATAATCCTGATAAAATGCGTAAATGAGATTGTGCAAATTTTAGATCGGCATCATTAAAATCTTCTACATGCAAACCCTCATAAACATCACCTTTAAAAGCCAGAATAGCTTGCCTTGCATTATCAAAATTGAAGTCAGTATGCCAGTTTTGAAAACGTTCATAATTGGTAGTGGCAAGTTTTGGGCTGATCGACATTAATTTAGCCAAGTCATCACTGCTAAGTTTTTTACAAATATCAATAAGTTGTTTAGTTGATTCTAAAAATTCGGGTAAGCTATGTTGTTTGGTAATTAAAGGCGTTTGATAATCAAGCGTTTTGGATGGAGAAATAATTGTTAGCATAAAAAATACCACCTATTGTGTTTTGTACCAATTGGGTTTATTTTACATCTAATCTTAGCAAATAAGGAGAACAAATATGAATAGTACCAAAAAAGAAATACATGAAATTCGATCTTGGGCCAGCATTCGTGAAACTTCTATTGAGATAGCTGAAGCTATTTTTGAATTAGCTAAAAATGATGAAAAACTCGCTGAGCAAATTTGGGAAGAAGGTAGCGATGAAGTCTTAAAACTCGCTTTTTCCAAAACTAAAGCAGACAAACTCTTCTGGGGTGAACAAACCATTGAGCGCAAAAACGTTTAATCTTTTATGAAATTAACTTTTTTAGGAACGAGTGCTGGGTCACCAACAGCTGAACGCAATGTTAGCAGTATTATGCTTGATCTCCGGCAGGAAAGAGGGCGTTTATGGCTTTTTGATTGCGGTGAAGCGACTCAAATGCAAATGCAAAAGGCCAAATTTAGTCTGGCTAAATTAGAGATGATTTTTTTGACACATTTACATGGTGATCATCTGTTTGGTTTACCTGGCGTGTTAACAACTCGTTCTTTGATGCAAAACCAATCGCCATTGACCTTAGTTGGTCCAAAAGGCATTAAGCAATTTATTCAAACTGTTATTGATATTAGTTATTCTTGGCTGACTTATCCTTTAAATATTATTGAACTTGAGCAAGATGGTTTGGTTTTTGAGGATAATAAGTTTCGCGTTGAAGCCAAATTATTAGCGCATCGTGTTCCGTGTTTTGGGTATCGGATTATTGAAAAAGATCTGCCAGCGTCATTGGACATTGATAAGTTAAAAAAGGATAACATTCACATTGGTTCTTTTTATCGTGATTTAAAAGAAGGTCGAACCGTTACGTTAGAAGATGGTAGGATTATTCATGGTAAGGACTATCTAGAAACCATTAGAAAAGGTAAAAAAATTGCCATTTTAGGCGATACCATTCCTTGTCAGGCTTCAATTGATTTAGCTCAGGATGTCGATTTGTTAATCCATGAAGCAACCCAAGAGCAAGCTCTTGAAGAAAAGGCGCTTGAACGAGGACATTCCACAACTGTACACGCGGCAACTATTGCCAAACAAGCTGATGCAAGGCGCCTTATTATTACGCATATTAGTCCTCGCTATAGCTTGAATGACAAAACAAAATTAGTCAGTGAGGCTAGGAATATTTTTGCGTCCACTGAAATCGCAACTGACTTTGCTACTTTTGAAGTATAGTAAAATGAGCCGATCTTGTCGGCTAGTTGATTTTGTATAAGTTAGCTTCCTTCGTAAAAAATAATTCATCTTAAAAAGCCTCAATTTTGTAAAAAATATTGAGGAGTCTATACCGTTGCTTTTTTTCAAATATAGTATGATGAGCCAATTTTGTCGGTTAGCTGATTCTGTATGAGTAAACATCCTTTGTTAAAAAGATAATTAATTTTCGAGAGCCACGATCTTGTAAAAAATATTGAGGAATCTATACCGTCACTTTTTTTCAAATATAATATGATGAGCCAATTTTGTCGGTTATTTGATTTTGTATGAGTTAGCTTCCTTCGTAAAAAAATAATTAATCTTAAAAAGCCAAGATTTTGTAAAAAATATTGAGGAGTCTATACCGTCGTTTTTTTTCAAATATAGTATGATGAGCCAATCTTGCCAGTTAGCTGATTCTGTATGAGTTAACATCCTATGTTAAAAAGATAATGAATTTTCGAAAGCCTCGATTTTGTAAATAATATTGAGGAGTCTATACCGTCTTATTTTTCTATACAGAATAAGATTAATAAATCTCCTTGGGAGATCTTGAATAAAATGCGCTATATTTATTATCTTTTAGGCAAGGATATTTCTTAATAAGGTGTATTAAGAAAGTTTAGTGATAAATTCTAAATTAATATCCCTAATTTTTTCATCCAATTTACATAATTATCGGCACTTTTTTCTATATCGTTTTGTGTGATTTTATCTGGGTAATCTGGCTCATTATTCGCGCCATAAATCGCAAAAATGGGCTGATAATCAGCTTGAACATAATTCATTGTTAATTCGAATGGTTTTAGAATTTGCTCGAGCGTATATTTATAATGTCCAGATTCGCAGTAATCAGCTTCCTTTATCCCCGCCGAAACCGCTAATCCTACTTTTTTATTTTTTAATTTGTTTCCTGAAGAACCAAATGCCCAACCATAAGTCATAACCTCATCCAGCCACTGTTTTAATAATGGCGGGCAATTAAACCAATATATTGGAAATTGAATAACTAAGTTTTGATGATTTTCAATTAAGTTTTGCTCAAAACTCGGATCTATTTTACGTGAGGGGTAGTGTGAATAAAGATCATGTAAGGTTATTTGATCATGATATTGATTTAATTTATTAAACCAGCATCGGTTAACATTTGAAGAAGCTAAATCTGGGTGAGCAATAATCACTAAAGTCCGTTTCATTGTAAATATCTCTTATCTATTTATAATTGAGTCATCATAGTATTGATACAATTATTTTTAAAGTACGGTAATTACAGTTATGTACTATCTTTAGGGAGAGTGTAAACATGGAAAATCATCATTGTGCCGAAGATCATTTTGAGAATAGTGGATTTAATTACACACTCTCAATGATTCGAGGAAAGTACAAGATTGTTATTCTTTATTGGTTAAACGAAAATCAACCATCAATGCGATTTAATGAACTTAAACGAAGTATTAATGACATTTCATTTAAAACGCTAAGTAATACTTTAAAAGAGATGGAAAGGGATAAATTGATTTTCAGAAAAGAATATCCGCAAATTCCCCCTAAAGTGGAATATGGGTTATTAGACCGAGGTAAATCTTTGGTACCGATTTTAGATATGCTTTGCCAATGGGGAAATAACCATAAAGATGACAAATTATCCTAATTTAAAGCAATTTTATTCGCCGACGATGTCGGCGTTTTTATATGATTAGAGGCAGAAATCTTTGATCAAATTTTCTATCGTTAATTTTGTTGGTTTTATAAAGTCCATTGAAATAAACTCGTCTGGTTGATGAGCTTGTTCAATAGAGCCAGGACCTAAAACTATGGTTGGCGCAATTTGATTTAAATAAGGCGCTTCAGTACTGTAATTGACAGTTTGTGCTTGATGACCCACTAAATTTTCAATGTGTTGCAATGCGGGGTGATCTTTTTTACATTCGTATCCTGGAATGGGTGATACTTCATATTCTAATGAAATACGATTAGGGTATTTATCCATGACGGGTTTTAATGTTTCACATAATGCGTTATAGATCGAGTCAACATCATTATCAGGCAATACTCTTATATCAATAATTAATTCACAACATCCGCATATTCGGTTTGCAGCATCACCGCCATGAATCACACCTAAATTTAAGGTTGGATAGGGGACACTAAAGCCTTCATTATGATATTGTTCTTTGAATTTTTGTTTAAGGATTAATAGACGTTCAATGACTAAATGCATAATTTCTATAGCATTAATACCTTTGTCTGGATCGCTTGAGTGACCTGATTTTCCTATCACCTTTATTGAATTAGAAATAAATCCTTTATGTGCTCGTATAGGAATTAGTGAAGTAGGCTCACCAATTATGGTGCAATCAGGTTTTAATTGAGTTTGTTTGGCAAAAAATGATGCACCAGCCATTGAGGTTTCTTCATCTGCGGTAGCTAGTACATAAATTGGTTTGGTGAGTTTTTTTAGATCAATATCTCGCAAAGCATCTAGAATAAAAGCAAAAAATCCTTTCATATCAGCCGTGCCTAATCCGTAAAGCTTGTTATTATCTTCCGTTAACTTAAATGGATCTTTGCTCCATTGTCCATCATCAAAAGGAACGGTATCGGTATGGCCACTTAGTAGTAGGCCTCCTTGGCTTTTATTTTCACTATTTGAATAAGTTGCCAGCATATTGAATTTATGACGTGTGTTTGGGACGGCTTGAACATCAACAATAAATCCTAAATCCGCAAACCATGTCGCTAATTTGTCTATTAAAGGTTTATTGGAATAATCCAATTTTTCGTTGGTGACATTACTAATAGTTGGAGTGGATATCAATTCATTATAAATTGTCAAAAAAGAGGGGATTGCCATAAATTCACCTTATTAAATAATAACGTTTAGTTTTCATCATTCTTTGTTCAATGTGCTTTGCGTTAATACTAGAATGCAAAATACTAAGATTCAAAATACGATAATTCAAAATGGTTTACATGATAGCTTATTTTATATCAGCATGAATTAAAAAATTAATTATTAATCACTTATAAAATAATAGGAAGTGAAGATTAAATTATTTTAGGTTGCCATATTAGTGAATGTACATCACTTTCCATTTAAAGTTGAGACCGATATTGATGCGTTATAAAAGAATTTATTAGTTGTGATAACACTTTTTTAGATCGAATTAGAGAGATTTATGGTGATGATTTTCTAATGCTAACTTTTCCCAATAGTAATTTACTGATTTTTAGCATTTACTGCGTTTACATTTAGAGTCGATTCTATTTGTAAAAAACATTTGCTATTATGCGTAAATTGAAAATAAATAGATTATAACGTTTAAATTTTTCGTTAATATTTATTATAAATTGTTACTTTAGAATAGGTGTTATTCATGAAACAAATAAATAAAAAATGGATTATTATCGCAGTTGTAGTTGTTGCTATTGGATTTATCTTATGGCAACAATTTAAGCCTGATGGATATGGTTCAGATTTTACTAGCGGTAATGGACGTATCGAAGCAACTGAAATCAATATCTCAGCCAAGTTAGCCGGTAGAATTGAAAAAATTAATGTTGATGAGGGTGATTTTGTTAAGGCGGGTCAACCTTTAGTTGTTATGCAAACAGATACATTACAAGCTCAGTTAAATGAAGCTCAAGCACAATATCGACAAGCCTTGAGTAATGAAGCAACATCTAGAGCTCAAGTTGCCTTAAAAATGAGTGATAAAGTGGCGGCTTTAGCTGGCGTTACTCAAAGAGAAAGTGATTTAGATATTGCCAATAAGCATTTAGAACGAACAAAAGCCCTTTATCAAAAAGGGGCAATTTCAGTTCAACAATTTGATGATGATACCGCTAAAGTAAATAGTGCAAAAGCAGCATTAGACTCTGCTAAATCACAAGTTACCGCTGCCGATGCAGCCATTGAAGCTGCACAAGCCGGAGTAGAAAGTGCTAAATCAGCTATAAACGTAGCGCAAGCTAATATTAATCAAATCCAAGCGGATATTGATGACAGTACATTAACTGCGCCTGTTGATGGACGTATTCAATATCGCATTGCTCAACCAGGTGAGGTTTTACCTTCAGGCGGTAAAGTGTTAAATCTGGTTAATCTTTCAGATGTTTATTTAACTTTCTTTTTACCAGAAACAATTGCAGGTAAAGTCGGAATTGGTGACGAAGTAAGATTGGTTCTTGATGCTTTACCCAATAAAGCAATTTCAGCCAAAATTTCATTTGTCTCAAGCGTTGCGCAATTTACACCTAAAACTGTTGAAACTAAAGATGAACGTCAAAAACTCATGTTTAGAGTGAAAGCACAATTAAGTCCAGAATTGTTAAAATGCTATATAACTCATGTTAAAACCGGCCTTCCTGGTGTGGCTTGGGTAAGACTAGATCCTAATACGGAGTGGCCTTCAGGTTTATCTGATGTTGCAAAATGCCAAACTAAATAATTGGAGATAGCATATGTCAGAGTCAAATAAAAAGGATTTGACGTTACTTGCTGAAGGTAAGGCCATTGATGATGCTGTTGTAAATGTAAGTAATGTATCGTTACATTATAAAAAAACGTGTGCGCTTAATGATGTTAGTATTGCCATCCCGCCTAGATGTATGGTGGGACTAATTGGTCCTGATGGTGTTGGTAAATCTAGCTTATTATCATTAATAGCGGGCGCACATGTCATTCAAGAGGGATTAGTTTACGTTTTAGATGGTGACATGAAAGATAAATCCCATCGTAAAAACGTCTGTACCCGTATTGCTTATATGCCACAAGGGTTAGGGAAAAACCTTTATCCTACACTTTCAGTCGAAGAAAATTTGCAATTTTTTGCTCGTTTATTTGGTAACGATGCTGCTGAAAGGCGACGTCGTATTGATGAGTTAACTAAAAGCACTGGGTTGTATCCTTTTTTATCTAGACCCGCTGGTCGCCTTTCTGGAGGGATGAAACAAAAAGTCAGCTTATGTTCTGCCTTGATTCATGATCCTGATTTACTTATTCTTGATGAACCAACAACAGGGGTCGATCCTCTTTCTCGCGCGCAATTCTGGCAATTAATCAATAAAATTCGTGAACAACGACCACAAATGAGCGTGATTGTTGCAACAGCTTATATGGATGAAGCGCAAAACTTTGATTGGCTGGTTGCAATGTATGGCGGTAAGATTCTTGAAACAGGCACGCCTCAAGCTTTATTAGCTAAAACAGGTAAAGATAATTTAGATGATGCCTTTATTCAATTGATGCCAGAAGATGCTAGAGAAGGTTATGAATCGGTTGAAATTCCCCCATTAGATTTAAATAAAGATTTACAAGTGGCGATTGAGGCAAAAGGTTTAACCAAGCAATTTGGTGATTTTGTTGCGGTTGACCATGTTAACTTTTCAATCAAACAAGGCGAAATATTTGGTTTTTTAGGATCTAATGGTTGCGGTAAATCCACAACGATGAAGATGTTAACAGGGTTATTACCAATATCCTCAGGTGAAGCTTGGTTATTTGGTAAACCGGTTGATGCAAGTGATATTAATGTTAGACGTCATTTAGGTTATATGTCTCAGGCTTTTTCGCTTTACAGTGAATTAACGGTTGAACAAAACTTAGTTTTACATGCCCGTCTATTTGGTATTGAAGAAAGCAAAATTCCTGCAAGAGTTGAGGAGTTAGTTAAGCGTTTTGGCTTGGAAAATGAATTAAAAAGTTTACCAGATAGTCTACCGTTAGGGGTTAAGCAAAGACTTTCTTTATCTGTTGCGGTGGTTCATAATCCTGAGATTCTTATCCTAGATGAACCGACTTCCGGGGTTGATCCCATTGCTCGGGATGACTTTTGGCGTTTAATTATCGAACTTTCCCGAAAAGATAAAGTTACAGTATTTATTACTACCCATTTTATGAATGAGGCGGCACGCTGTGATAGGATTTCACTCATGCATGCTGGTAAAGTATTAGCCAGTGATACTCCTGATAATATCATCCATTCCAAAAATGCTAAAACACTGGAAGAAGCTTTTATTCGTTATTTAGTTGATGCTGGTGCAGATGATACCCATAGTGATGAAAAGGCAAGTGAAGAGCCTAAAACTTTAACCAATAAACAAGCTAATACAACGCAAGATGCTCACCTACAGGGATTTAGCTTAACTCGGATGATTGGGTGTATGTGGCGTGAAACTTTAGAGCTATCGCGCGATCCATTGCGAGCTTTGTTAGCACTTTTAGGTTCAGCTATCTTAATGTTGGTAATGGGCTATGGTATCACCATGGATGTAGAAGATTTAAATTTTGCGGTGTTAGATCGTGATCAAACTATTACCAGTCAAAATTATATTACCAATCTTTCTGGATCTAAGCGCTATTTTATCGAGAAACCTCCAATCCTTGATTATGATGATATGGATCATAGGATGAGAAGTAATGAGATAGCATTAGCTATTGAGATTCCACCAAATTTTGGTCGAGATATTCAACGTGGTGATCCGGTTAGTATTGGAATATGGATTGATGGTGCAATGCCTTTGCGTGCCGATACGATTAAAGGATATGTACAAGGAATGCATCTTGCTTGGTTAAGTGACAAAATTAAAATGACTACCGGAACAACATCAAGTTCATTGGCAAATATCGAAACTCGATATCGTTATAATCCCGATATCAAAAGTTTACAAGCTATGGTACCGGCGGTTATTCCTATTTTATTATTAATGATTCCATCGATGTTAGCTGCACTATCCGTAGTGCGTGAAAAAGAGATGGGGTCGATAATTAACTTATATGTTACGCCTGTTACCAAAACTGAATTTTTATTAGGTAAGCAGGTTCCATATATTGTGATTTCGATGCTTAGCTTTTTATTATTGCTGCTTATGGCGGTGACAATATTTGGCGTACCAATTAAAGGCAGCTTGTTAACTTTGTGTTTGGCTGGATTAGCTTATTGTATTATTGCAACAGGCTTTGGATTACTTGCTTCGACAGTAACACGCAGTCAAATTGCGGTTATCTTTTTAACCTGTGTTGGTACCATGTTACCAGCGATACAATTTTCTGGTTTGCTTAATCCGGTTGCATCTTTAGAAGGTAGTGGACGATATATTGGTGAGGTTTATCCAACCACCCATATGCTTATTATTGCTCGAGGAGTATTTAATAAGGCATTAGGATTTTTTGATTTACATAACTCAATATTTGCCTTGCTGATCACCATACCGATTATACTTGGTGCAAGTATATTCCTCCTCAAGAAACAAGAAGGATAGATATTATGCAAAGTTTTATTAATATTTATCGCTTAGGCATTAAAGAGTTATGGGGATTGATTCGTGATCCAATTATGTTGCTGTTAATTGCCTACTGTTTTACGCTTGATATCTATACTGCAGCAACAGCAACTTCAGACTCGCTTCATCATGCGTCGATTGCGGTAGTTGATGAAGATGATTCGCCATTATCCAGACAAATTATTGCGGCGTTTTATCCACCCATGTTTAACCAACCGGTAAAACTAAACTCTATGGATGAAGTTGATCGAGGTATGGATACCGATAGTTATACTTTTGCATTGAATATTCCGCCTAACTTTCAACGTGATGTGTTAAATAATCAAAGTCCAGAAATTCAACTTAATATTGATGCAACACGAATGGGGCAGGCTTTTGTTGGGAATGGTTATATTACCCAAATTGTGACCAACGAAATAACAAAATATTTCAATCAAATCGATAAACCCACCAGTTTGCCGGTGAATATTGAAGTTCATGCTGCATTTAATCCAAACTTGACCCGTTCTTGGTTTGGTTCCGTTATGGAAATCATCAATATTGTGACCACGTTGTCGATTATTTTAACTGGCGCAGCTTTAATGAAGGAGCGTGAACATGGTACTATCGATCACTTGCTTTCAATGCCAGTTACACCACTTCAAATCATGATATCAAAAGTTTGGTCGATGGGGCTTGTCGTGCTTGTTTCAACATGGGGGGCACTCTTAGTTGTTGTTCATGGTTGGCTAAATGTTCCAATTGAAGGCTCGATTACCTTGTTTTTAATTGGGGCTGCTCTACATTTATTCGTGACAACGTCACTTGGTATTTTTATGGCTACTGTCGCTAAATCAACAGCACAATTTGCCATGTTATTTATTTTGATCCTTCTACCTTTACAGATGCTTTCTGGTGGTAGTACACCACGTGAAAGTATGCCTGAGGTGGTCCAAAATATCATGCTGTTTGCACCAACAACGCATTTTGTTGAATTAGGGCAAGCAATTTTGTATCGAGGAGCTGGCTTTAGTGTTGTTTGGACATCTTATGCTTGGTTATTAGCTATTGGTAGTGTGTTCTTTCTTATTGCGCTTAAACGCTTTCGTAGTTCAATTGTTAATATGGGTTCTTAGAATAAACGTGCTGAACATAAGATTCAATCGGTTTTGTTCAGCACTTAAAAATATGGATATACTTGTTTGAAATGATCAAATATATCCATTGTTTAAATTATTATTAATTATCTATTTAGCAAAAGGTAACTCTTCCCAACGCGTTGTATACCGCTGGCTAAGCATATCTCGCTTGATTTGCCAAGCTGCGGTTTGTCTTATACCGCCTAAGTGAATAGTATTTTTTCCCATCTTTTGATTAATGTAATCCATTGTTTTCATTAGCTGTTCACTTTTTTGCGTTTCTGATATGTCAGGAATAAATAAATCGGATTGGCAATAATCATCTTTAGCTTTTAGATCAAGTAGCATCACACCTGATTTCATAAATAAAAAGCCTTTTTTATAAATGGATTGTAATCCTTTTTGAGCGGCATGAATGATTAATCTCGAATCATCAGTTGTTGACAATAATGGAACAACAATTGATGGATTATATTGAGGTAATTCTGGCCGAAATCGATTAGTCTTTAAAAAGACCAGTACTGCACTAGCAACTGATTTTTGCTTTCTTAGTTTTTCTGCACCACGGCTTGCATGTACTCGAATTGCTTCTTGTATATCAAATAGATCACTCGTTAAATGACCAAAGCTACGCGATGTCATAATATTTTTTTTAGGTGTAGATAAATCATCTAATTCAATGCAGTTAATACCACGTAGTTCAAGTACTGTACGTTCAAGGACAACAGAAAATAACTGTCTAATTTGTTTCAAATTAGCTTGATGTAAGTCCCAAGCGGTATGAATATCTAATACTTTTAACCGTTGAGCAATTCGCCAACCAACGCCCCATATATCTTCAATTGAGAATTGCTTTAATATCGTCTTTATCGCTTCTTGATTAGTCGGTAAACAATAAACACCTTGATGAATAGGCTGTTTTTTGGCGATATGATTAGCTAATTTTGCTAACGTTCGAGTTGGTGCAATACCAATACTCACCGGGATACCTGTATCACGCTTTACTATTGTTTTTAAATTTTGACAATGAGTTAACACATTGTTAAATCCATTTAAATGGATGAATGCTTCATCGATAGAGTAAGGTTCAATATCTGCAGTATAATGACGAACGGTATCAAATACCCGCTGACTCATATCGCCATAAAGTTCATAATTAGAACTCAATAATTTAATTTTTTTTCTAATTTTGGGTTCAATTTTGTAGGCAGGCATTCCCATTGGTACTAAGGGTTTTAATTCATTAGAACGGGCGATTACGCAACCATCATTATTAGATAAGATACCAATAGGTTTTCCTTCTAATTTGGGATTAAAGACTCGTTCACATGATGCATAAAAATTATTACAATCAATTAGCCCAATCATGAATGTCCTCGCTTTCGTAGGGAGTGAATCGTATGTATTACGACTCCCCAAATATGGACTTCTTTCCCTGCTAGTGAAATAGGTGGATAAAGTCTATTGCCTGATACTAAATGATGTTCGCCATTAATAAAACTTAAACACTTACAAGTTAGTTCACCGTCAACAGCTGCGACAACAATATCATCTATTTTCGGTTCTAAAGATCGGTCAACAACAAGCAGATCACCACTGTAAATACCGTAATCAATCATTGAGTCACCAATCGCTTTAATATAATAAGTCGCACTAGGGTGCTTAACTAAATGGCTAGTTAAATCTAGTTTTGTTTCTAAATAATCATCAGCAGGTGAGGGAAATCCGGCTCTTACTGGCGTATCAACTAAAGGCAAATAAGTCGCAAGAGAGCTATTAGCTTGCCCAAGAACAACACAATATTTATTCAAGAAAACACTCCTAAAAAACAATAAAAAACGAATAGCGGAGATCTATTCGCATAAAAAAAAGATATATGTATAAATATACAGTATAAAATACTTAATTCAATAAAAACGAGTGTAAAAAATTAAAAATAGATTACTAAAAAAAGATAATCTGTTGTTTTACAACTAAAGTTGCTAGCTAAACGACTTAGGTGCTTACTTTTCAATTTATCGAGAGATAAATTAAATTCAAATTTTGCTATTTATTTATACCCAAAAAAACTATACTTCCTAACCCTTACATGATAATGATTATCATTACTATTTATGTGGGTAATATTAATTTAGTCGTGTTTATTTAATAACTATGCTTTTTAAAAGGAACTAGGTATGGGATATAAAAAAATAAGTATATTATTGCTCTGTATGAGTTTTTCTCTTCAAGCGGAACCTTCAAGTGGCGAGAATACTTCACCAGAAGATGAACAAGAATCACAAATAAAAAGAAATAAAGATAACGTAAGTAGTGAAGATATTGATGATGTGATTACCGTTATAGCAAGATCACAAGATCAATTGAAAAAAATTAATAGTGTTATTGCCGGACGATCAACACTTACATCCGGTTTGATAGAACAAAAGCAAGCGGATAATGTAGCCGAATTACTCAATACATTACCAGGCGTGAGCGCCGCCGGTTCGGTTAGACCGGGTGGACAGACATTAAATATTTGGGGATTTGGTAAAGTAGAAGATGTAAAAATCATTGTTGATGGTGCGCAAAAAGGTTTCCAAAAATACCAACAAGGTTCGGTTTTTGTTGAGCCGGAATTACTTAAACGGGTGGAAGTGAATAAAGGCCCGCATGATGTCAAATTTGGTAATGGTGGCTTTGGTGGGGTAGTAACAATGGAAACTAAAGATGCGATTGATTTACTCGATCCTGATAAATATGTTGGCGCTTTGGTTAAATATAGTTTCCATTCAAATAATCATCAAAATATGGTAACAAGTGCTGTTTATGGTAGAACAAAAGATGATATGTTTGATGGGCTGTTTTACTACACTAACCGCGATAGTGGCAATTTTAAAAGACCGGATGGTTCTCGATTTGAATTCTCAGAAGATGATATGGACACTTATATGGGGAAATTAAATTTTAGACCCAATGAAGAGCATACGTTCACGATATCCGGTATCCGATCAAAACGAGATTCATGGCAACCATGGGCAGCAAAATATGTTGAAAAGATGACGCCACCAACTGCTGCCCAAATTAAAAAATATGGATATAGAGCAGCTTGGTTACGAAAATTAGTCAAACGTGATCAAACAGATGAATCAGCACAATTTAAATGGAACTATCAACCAACTTATAATCCATTAGTCGATTTTACCTTACGCACCACATATTCAAAAACAAAGCAACATGATATGAGGCCGGCCAAATATAATCCGGTTGCTTCTTTAGGTACCATGGGCAATGAGAGTTGGGTCAGTTACACTGATAAAACTGTTGAGCTTGAAAATAACAGTATTTTTACTACAGGACCAATTGATAATCTTCTAAAAATTGGTGCGCAAGTGCATTTGCATGATCGTGATACCTTGATGTATTACAAAAATTACGAGAAAAAACCAAATTATAATCATGGTTATTTCCAACCTGCTTATATGCCTTCGGGAAAACAACAAACTTATAGTTTTTATCTACAAGATGAATTATCGATTAGCAATTTTGTCTTAACGCCAAGCCTTCGATACGATTATGTTCGTAATCATGGTAAGAAAAATTATGCATCAGCTTATAATGATCCCGATCCGCGTTATGGACACAATTATGCGCCTGTTACCTATACTGGTTGGACGCCAAGACTCGGTTCATATTGGCAAGCGACAGAAAATATCGGGTTTTTTGGTGATATCAGTTATGCATGGCAAGCGCCGACTGTTGATGAAACTTATGAGGTTCAATTCACCCCTAAAAATGGCGGTAGTGGTAAAATCTCTGCAACCAGTCGCAATTTGAAAAAAGAGCGTGATTTATCAATCCGATTGGGAAATATCCTCGATTTCAATAATCTAATGTTAAATGATGATAAATTACAAGTTCGAAGCACATTATTTAGACAGCGTGTTACTAACGAAATTTTTGTTACTCGTGGTTTTAATGGCTCTATTTGTGGACCGGGTAAATTGTGTCCGGTTGGCCAATCTAATTATCGAAATCTGCCCGGTAAGTTAGTGGTAAAAGGATTTGAACTAGAAACCTTTTATGATAGTAAATATTGGTTTGCCAGTGCAACGTACTCAATTCAAAAAGGAGAGCGAGACACCGCGCCACAAGCTCCATGGATGCATAACAAAACTTATGTTGCGACAATTTCACCTCGTACAGCAACTTTAACTACCGGTTTTAAAATTCCTCAATGGAATTTAAGAGCAGGTTGGAATGCTCAATTTGTCAGAAAACAAGATCGAACAGGGTCAGAAGATAGAAATCATGATGGACTTGCTGATCTTGGCGCGTATGGTTTAGGTCGTTCATCAGGTTATTCATTACATAATTTATTTGCAACCTGGCAGCCAACATTTTTGCCAAAAGCTGAAGTTAAACTGGCCGTTGATAATATCTTTAACAAAGATTATCGACTATATTTAGGTGAAAATACTTATGGTTTAGCACGCAACTTTAAAGCAAGTTTTTCATATAAATTTTAATACTTATCTAGCGTTAAGTTGATAAGTTTAAACAGTTAAAAAGTCTTGCAGGTTAAACTATTAAAAAAATAGTATTGATGCCTTATATAAATAAGGCATCAATAAAAATCACTGAGTTGTTAAACACATAATAAGCATTTCAAAAAGATCTAATATGATCCGCCACATCCGATTGAATCTGCATTAAACGATTAAAAGAGGGGTGTGAGTGCTGATTGATATATGAATTATATTAGCTTCATACATATCTCAAATTAAATAATTTTCGATATTGAAATTACTTGTCATTTTTTTTAATGACCTTATCGGGCTTTTCATCAAGCTTGAATATCGTGATATTTTAATAAAAAACCTAAGCTAATTAATGAAAATTTTTCATTAGTGCATGTTGTTTTACCTACTTTATCATTGTAGTAAGCTGTTTAATAATAGGCTAACTACAATAACTGAGGTATGGGCTATGAAAAAAACAATAACATTAAATAATGGTATCGAAATGCCTATCTTAGGGTTTGGTGTTTTTCAAATGACCGATAAGAAAGAGTGTGAAACAGCCGTACATGATGCAATTGATTCTGGTTATCGGTTGATTGATACAGCTGCAAGTTACCAAAATGAAACTAAAGTTGGTAATGCTATTCGTGCACATGGGATTGATCGAGCAGAATTATTTATTACGACTAAGTTATGGTTGCAAGATGCCAATTACAATGGTGCTAAGGCTCAATTTGAACGTTCATTAAATCGTTTGCAATTAGACTATGTTGACTTATATTTAATTCATCAACCTTATGGTGATGTTCATGGTGCTTGGCAAGCAATGCAAGAGCTTTATTCAGCAGGTAAAACTCGTGCTATTGGCGTAAGTAATTTTCAACCTGATAGATTAGCTGATTTAACTGCATTTCATTCCATTATTCCTGCCGTAAATCAGATTGAAGTTAACCCATTCCAACAACAGCTTGAAGCCGTGCCTTATATGCAAAAAGAGAGCATAACTCCTCAAGCCTGGGCACCGTTTGCTGAAGGGAAAAATGGTTTATTTACCCATCCGGTGTTAGGTCAAATTGCCGTTAAATATGGTAAAACAATAGGGCAAGTGGTATTACGTTGGTTAGCACAACGGGGTATTGCAAGCTTGGCTAAATCTGTGCGTAAAGAGCGTATAATTGAAAATCAAGATATCTGGGATTTTGAGCTTTCGGATAAAGATATGCAACAAATAGCAGCGCTTGATACAAATACAAGTCAATTTTTTGATCATCGAGATCCGCAAAAAGTAAAATGGTTAACCAGCCGGAGATTAAATGTTTAAATTTTTAGTTATTGAGGCTAATTTGACATAAATTGATTGACAGTTTCTTTGTAAGATTTAACTAATTTTTCCGCTCGTTCAACGAGTTTTTGACGTATATGCTCAGGCTCTAAACAAATACATTTATGACCTAAGCTTAGTAAAATGCCATAACTGTAGTCATCATCAATAAAGTTAAAATCTACAAGATACTGTTGTCCATTTAATTTCTTAATATCTTTTTCATCACAAAAATCTAAAATACGTTCCAAAAGCGATTCATCTATTAGCAATTTTATTTTAAAAATCTTTTTTTTCATATCCGCTTGGAATAAAGAGAATGCTTCAGGCGTTGTCTGCTTAATAAATTTAGTGTTTGTTTTTCTAATGTTTGACATTTTTGACAATTTAAAAACACGAAAGTCATTTTTAGTTAGACAAAAAGCTTGTAAATACCATTCTTTTTCCTTAAAAATAAGTTTATATGGCTCAATTAAACGTGAGGCTTGTTTATTCCTAACACTTAAATAATCAAACGATAAAAGCATTTGCTCTTTCAGTGCCAGTCTTATAATAGATATTTTGTTATCAATATTTTGTTTAGAAAACCAAGGCGATAAATCAACAATAAGTTGATTTAAGTTATTTGTCACTTCATCAAGTTCTTGTTCTGATAAAAAACTCTTTATTTTCTCGAGTATTATTGAATTTTCACTTTCTTTTAAAACCGGTGAGGATAATAAGTTGAGGCCTTTTAATAAAACAATGACATCTTCTTTAGTGAATAGACCTTTACTAATTTTATAATTTTTTAAAATACTTATTCCACCGGCACTTCCTTGATAGGTAATAATGGGTATTCCCGCTCCCTCTATAACTTGTATATCTCGGTAAATAGTACGCAATGATACATTTAATTTTTCTGCTAATTCTTTACCAGTTATTTTTTCTCTTTGTAGCAATACCATGATGGTAGTAATTATACGATTAATTTTCATGCTTTATGTTTGCAAAATAATTTAGATTGAATTTTAAATATGACATACAGTTGTCATCAATGCTACATCAAAATAGAGATAACTAAAATTAATTGAACTAATTTTTATCACTAAAAGGAAAGAAAAATGTTTAAACCTAATAGCGTTATTGTTTATGTCAAAGATGTCGATGCTAGCACAGAGTTTTACACAAAAATACTAGGGCGTCCACCAGCTAAAACTTATCCTGGCTTTGCTGTATTTTTATTGAATGATGGTTTTATTTTGGGACTTCAAGAGGCCGATAAAATAACACCAAAGGCACCTAATCATTACGGTGGTTTTGAGCTGTCATTTAGTGATGTAACAAAAAATGAAGTAGATGAGATTTATGCGACATGGAAAGAACTAAACGTCAAAATTGAACTCGAACCTCAAATGCTCGATTTCGGATACACATTTGTAGGAAAAGATCCTGATGGTCATCGACTCCGTGTTTGTGCTACCGACACTTCAAAATTTGAGTGAAATAATGTTTTAAGAAATTAAGACAATTGGTGTTTTATTATGTAGCCATTGTTTATGAGGAATTAACTTCATAAAAGATAGGGGGGGAGCACCCGAGCATCTCGTGGATTTGATTTCGTATAGGAAGAATCTGATTGAGCTTGCGGTGATAATTTCAGTTGCAATAAACATTAATAAATTAATTGTATTTAAACAAGTATATTTCTCAAATTTCATTCAAGTTTAGAACTAGTTAGGCATTAATCAAAATTTGATCTTTTTGGGCTTCAATGGTTTGTAGTTGATTCAATATTGGAGCGGGAAACGAGGTTCGAACTCGCGACCTCAACCTTGGCAAGGTTGCGCTCTACCAACTGAGCTATTCCCGCATAAGAGAAGTGTTTTAAATGGTGCCCGGGGCGAGACTTGAACTCGCACGGCCAAAAAGGCCGAGGGATTTTAAATCCCTTGTGTCTACCGATTTCACCACCCGGGCTCAAAACTTATTACGTAAGGTAATCCGCTTTGAATGCAGTGCATTTTACCTATCTTGAGATTTCAGTCAACATAAATTTTGGATTAATTGTTTAATTGCTCAATGTTTAGCTTATTGTTGGTTTAATATTGAGTTTTTGGGGATTGAGAAGTGTAATTTTGTGAACTTACAGAAGATAACAAAATTACACTAAAAGTAACGGTTATCGAGTTTTTGATAAATTATTCTTCATCTAATAAGTCACTTTGCGCTATCCATAAATATTGGAACATGGATAATAACGTTAAAATTGTGGCTAAAAAAAGTGCAGCTAGCCCCGCATATATAACAAGATCGCAAGGACGCCAAAGTAACCAAGTTAATGCTGTCATTTGAGCAATTGTTTTAATTTTGCCAATTGAAGATACTGCAACATTTCCTCGTTTGCCAATTTCAGCCATCCATTCTCGTAATGCAGAGATAATAAGTTCACGAGAGACGATTATTATTGCAGGAATAGAAATCCACCACGCTTGATAATATTGCGTTATAAGTACCAATGCGATTGTTACCATTATTTTGTCGGCAACAGGATCTAAAAAAGCACCAAATTTAGTTGTTTGACCTAATCGGCGGGCAAGGTAACCGTCAAAAACATCTGTAACTGCGGCTATTAGGAAGATTAATGCCGAAAAAAAGCCTGACCATTCATGAGGGATTAAATAAAATGCCAACACAAAAAATGGGATCAGTATTACTCGAAATAATGTTAAGAATGTAGGTAAGTTAATTTTCATGTGACATTAGCTCATATTGTTTTATTAATCAAATGGTTAGCGACAATTAAAAAAACAGGGTTTTCTCATTGATTATGTTGCCTGAAAAATGTTAATTTTTCAATGTGTTATTGCTGTAAATTTAGATAAATTTTTTCAGCTAATGATTTTGAAATACCTTGAACTTGTGCAATTTCGTCTATACTGGCATTTTTCAACTCTCTAAGCCCACCAAAATGCTTGAGTAATGCTTGCCGTCTTTTTCCACCAACGCCTTCAATATGCTCTAAAGCGCTGTCAGTTAACTGCTTAACGCCTTTTTTACGTTGACCAACAATTGCATGATCGTGCGATGCATTTCGAATTTGTTGAATAAGCAGTAAAGCAGGGGAATGATAATCCAGATAATATCCTTTTCCATGAGCTTCAAAGAATAGTGTTTCTAATCCTTCTTTACGTTCAGCACCTTTGGCCACACCAATTAAAATAGGGTGGTTTTTATCCCAGTTTACGTCTAAATTATCAAAAACCCTTAACGCTTGGTTAAGTTGACCTTTTCCTCCATCTATAAAGATGATGTCTGGGATCTTATCTTCAGGAAGATCTTTCTTACTATAACGACGGGTTAAGACTTGCTCCATTGCCGCATAATCGTCTCCAGGTGTGATACCATTTATATTGTAGCGACGAAACTCAGATTTAACGGGACCTTTATCATCAAAAACGACACAAGATGCAATTGTGTTTTTACCCATAAAATGGCTTATATCAAAACATTCCATTCGATTGATTTTATCAATGCCCAAAAACTCTTTTAGTGCATCATATCGTTGTTTAATGGTTGAGTTTTCGAGTAGTTTATTTTTTACTTCAGTTTGAGCATTAACTGTTGCAATATTTAATAGTTTAAGGTTATCACCTTTTGGTTCATCAACTATTTTTACTTGATGTTCAGCGACAATAGATAAAGTATCTTCCATTGCTTGCTTATCAGATAATGAAAAATTGAGAAGAATTTTCTTCGGAATATTTCTATTTTGATTTCCTTGTAAATAAAATTGCCCTAAAAATGTCTCGATCACTTCTTCTAGTTCAGTATTAGATGGCACTTTTGGAAAATAAGAACGATGTCCAAATGTTTGACCATTTCGAATAAAGAGTACATAGATACAAGCTAAGCCGAGTTCGTAATGGAAACCAATCACATCTAAATTATCATTATTGTTATAGATAGCTTGTTTTTCATTTATGTGTTTGATCGCTTGTAGCTGATCTCGTAATGCGGCTGCTTTTTCAAAATTAAGTTCACTACTGGCTTTTTGCATATCCGCAGTAATTTTTTGCAATATTTGGTCTGATTGTCCGGAGAGAAATAACCTTACATAATTAACTTGTTCATTATAATCTTCGTCGCTAACTAAGCCTGGTACACAAGGCCCTAAACAGCGTTTGATTTGGTACTGTAAACAAGGACGAGTTCGATTACGATAAGTGCTATTTAAACATTGTCTTATTGGAAATGTTTTTTGTAATAAGGCAAGAATTTGTTTTACCGCATATCCACTCGGATAAGGGCCAAAAAACTCATCTTTTTTTCGATTAATTGCACCTCGATACAAAGACAATTGAGGATGTCTTTCTTTACTTAATTTGATAAACGGGTAGCTTTTATCATCTTTGAGCAATACATTGTATTTTGGTTGATATTTTTTGATATAAGTTTGTTCGAGTAATAATGCTTCAGTCTCTGTATTGGTGATGGTAAATTCAACTCGATGAATATGACTTACCAATCGATCGGTTTTGATCGTTTTTTTACTGCTATTGAAATAGCTTTTTAAGCGATTATTGAGATCTTTCGCTTTTCCCACATAAATAATGGTATCTTTATCATTAAACATTTGATAGATACCTGGTTTATGTGGGACTGTTTTTAGAAAAGATGCTGTATCAAATTGGCTCATATTAGTTTTCAAAGGTGAGGGCTTTTTTCTCTATTATCCTCATAATGGTGCTTAAAATACCATTTATCAAGAGGTAAATGAGCCCTGCAACCATAAAAATTGAGAAGTCATAGTATTCACCATTTAATGCATTACTATATCCCATTAAATCCATAACAGGAATCATTGAAGCTAAGGCTGTTCCTTTTACCACAAAAACGACTTCGTTAGAATAAGTAGAAAGAGCACGTTTTAATGCATATGGCATGACAATTTTAAGAGTTTGTCTTTTGTTCATACCTAAAGCGCTACATGCTTGCCACTGTCCTTGTGGAACAGATTTTAATGCACCATAAAATATTTGTGTAGTATAAGCGGCACTATTAAGCGTTAAAGCTAAATAAGCACAAAACCAAGGTGAAGAAATAAAATCATAAAAAGCAGGAAATTTACTTAAATATTCACCAAATTGTGATGGTCCATAATAGATTAAAAACAGCTGTACTAATAATGGTGAACCAGTAAAAATAATGATATAAGCGCGAATTGTTTTCGTTAATAGCTTAGAATTTAACGATAAAAGACATGAAAAAACAATAGCCAAAATACCAGCCGTTAATATACCGAATATACTTAGACTTAATGTATCAGGTAGACCTTGAAGAATGATTTTTAGATAAAAAATAAAATTATCAGACATAAAATAACCTTACTGACTATTGGCTGATGGTTCAAAATGGGTTGCACGTTTTTCAATACGTGAAATAATTTTTTGACTTAAAATTGATATCACTAAATAAATAATCATCGCAACAAAGTACCATAAAAAAGGCTGATTGGTTCGGGCAACTATTGTTTTGGTTTGCATCATTAAATCATCTATCGCGATTGCTGAAACAAGGGCAGTATCTTTTAATAAGATTAACCATTGGTTACTCAAACCGGGTAATGCGTGTCGCCACATTTGTGGCATGATAATACGAAAGAAAGTTCGAGATTTGCTTAATCCTAAAACTTGAGCTGCCTGTTTTTGTCCGCTTGAAATCGCTTTAAATGCACCGCGTAACGTTTGTGAGGCATAAACAGCGTAGAGTAATGATAAAGCAAAAACACCGCATAAAAATGGGTCTGGTTGGGTATTATGAATACTCATTTTTACGGTAAACGATGTAAAGCCGAGAGGAACGGTAAAGCCATCATCTAATGCCATCAATAGCAGTGGTAAACCAGTATAAATCGCAACCACAATTAATAATTCGGGTAAAGCTCGAATGGTTAAATTGAATAGCGACATTAGCCATGCAACGGGTTTGAATGGTACTGATTCTAAAATAGTAAAAATGAACGCAAAAAACATTCCAACGACTAACGATACAAATGCTAATGATAACGTAATCGCGGTAGCTTTCGTAAGCGGCAAAATATACCCATCCATAGAAGAGAGTAACAAGTCTATACCGTGTGCAAAAAATTCTGACATAAAAGAACCGTAGTTAAATTTAAAAAATAAACTCGCCGCAGAATATGCGGCGAGATAAATAAGAACTGATTTTGTTATTAATAATTATTTACTAAACCATTTTTTATAAATAGCATCTAATTCGCCATTTGCTTTTAGTTTATCGATTGCTTGATTAAATTGTTCAAGTAATTGATCATTGCCTTGGCGTAAAGCAATACCTAAACCTTCACCAAAAAATTCATGATCGGTAATTTTATCGCCTAAAGCAACGATATCAGCATCTTTACCTAACCATTCACCAGCAACAAAAGAGCTTGAAACAATAGCATCAATACGTTTAGCTTTTAAATCTAAGAAAGCAAATTGGTAGCTATCATAGCTTACTGCTTTAACATCAGGATATTTTTCATTTAAATATTTTAAATAAGTTGTACCTTTTTGAATACCAACTTTCTTACCTTTTAGCTGATCAAGACTTGTTAAGGAATCTTTTAATGTAACAAATTGGATTGAGCTATCATCATAATAGATTTTAGTAAATGCAACTTGCTTTTGACGTTCAGGCGTAACATCTATACCAGCAATAGCCGCATCGATTCGACGAGTTTTTAAACTAGGAATTAATCCATCAAATGATTGATTTACAATGTTACAAGTTACTTTCATTTCATCACAAAGTTTATTCATGACGTCAATATCAAAACCGATGATTTCGTTTTTATCATTAGTAAATTCGAAAGGTGCATAAGTCGCTTCGGTACCAATGGTTAACGTTTCAGTTGCTTGAGCTGCAAATGCAGATCCTGCAAGTATAATAGCTAGTAATGTTTTTTTCATATATCCACCCAATCAGATTTTTATTAATATTAATGCGATAGATAAGCTTTGAACTCTTCAGTTTTTGGATGAGCAAAACACTCAATTTGACCTTGTTCAACAATCTTACCATGTTCCATGTAAATCACTTGTGAAGCAACTTTACGTGCAAAATCGACTTCATGCGTAACAATAATCTGTGTAATTCCTGTCTGTGACAGTTCATTAATGATTTCTGCAATTTGAGATGTGATTGCAGGATCTAAAGCTGCGGTTGGCTCATCAAATAGCAAAATTTTAGGTTCCATCATTAAGGCTCTCGCAATAGCCACTCGTTGCTGTTGACCACCTGAAAGGTGAAGAGGGTAACGATGGGCCATTTCATCAATTTGTAAGCGAGCCAAAATTGACATGGCTTTTTCACTTGCTTCTTTTTTCGATAGTTTCAAAACTTGGCAAGGGGCTTCAATTAAGTTCTCTAAAACAGTTAAATGTGGCCATAAGTTGTAATTTTGAAAAACCATGCCAACATTTTTGCGCAAAGTTCGAATAGTTGATTCACTTATTTTTTTGGAAAAATCAAAATGTGAATCCGCAATTGTCATTTCACCAGACGTTGGTATTTCAAGTAAGTTAAACACTTTCAGTAAAGAACTTTTACCTGCACCGCTCTGACCAAGTAAAACAATTGTTTCACCTAAAGGGTAACATAAAGAGACATCATTTAATGCCTGATGTTTACCATAAAAACAGTTAATATGGTTTAATTCGATATTCATTAGTATTAGATAAACTATTTAAATTTTAATTGACTAAATATTACTTTTTTTTGCATAAAAATGCAATCTAAATTATTAGACAACGATATTTTAGCTTGATTTTTAAGCTAAAAACCCGGCTCCTCAACTTTTTTTATTGTCGTTATTTTAGTGTTGTATCAAGTTGTTTGTATAATCATCAGTACTTAGAATTATAAAAAACATGAAGATTAAATACTAATGTGAGATATATGACCATATACTTAGTTCAAAAACCCCGTTCCTCAACTTTTTTTAGATTTATATAATGTTATTAATTTTGATTATTAATGATTGGAATGGTAGGACCAAGAAATTTAGGTTCTTTGTTCAGGATGTAAAGATCAATAAAAGCACTTACTCGTGCAAACATCTCTCTAATTCGAACTAACTTCATACTTTTGGGCGCAGGGACAGCAAAACATTGAGCTTGAATACCTTGCGCTAACGCAATAAACATTGCTCGTTCACAATGGAATTCTTGAGTAATAATAGTAAATTCATCTGCGTCAAAGACTTTATTTGCACGAACAATTGAATCGAAGGTTCTAAATCCAGCAAAATCTAACACAATGGCATCTTTAGGGATGCCTGCTTTTATGAGATCTTTCTGCATCATAATGGGTTCGTTATAATTTAATTGCGCATTGTCTCCACTAAGCAATAAATAATCAACTTTACCTTGCCAATAGAGATCAATCGCACCATCTATTCGGCTGCGATAAAAACCATTGATTCCGCCATTTTTTACATATTTAGATGTTCCTAATACAACACCAATTGTTCGGTAGGGAAGTTTGTTTTCATCGTGATAAATGTAAGGTGCTGTCTTATAGCTTATCCAAAAGTCGAGTCCAATTACTAAGGCAAGTAGTAATGAAAAAAAAGCAATAAAATAAGCAATAAGTTTTTTTAACTTCATACTAAAACCAATCAAAAATAAATACCATTATTGGGAATAAAAATGGTGCTGTTAATGAGGTCATAATACCACATAAAACTAGAGATAGGGAGCTATAAGCCCCTTCGTTATAATTGACTTCAATACAACGCGCTGTACCTACAGCATGAGATACTGCGCCAATTGATAACCCCCTTGCTGAAGGTGTTTTTATTCTAGCAACGTTCAGTAATTGATGACCGAAAATACCACCTAGTGTTCCAACAAGTATTACGCATAATGCAGCGATTGATTGAACGCCACCCTCATTACCAGCGATGGTGACCGCGATGGCTGTTGTCACTGATTTAGGTAATACTGATGCAGCAATTTCTTTACTACCCCCTAACCATAATGCAATAAACACACCGGTTACCATAGACGCTATGGAGGCTGTGAAGGTGATAATCATGATTGACTTCCAACGGGCTTTTATTTGTGGAATGAGTTCATATAAAGGATAAGCTAAAGCAACGACAGAGTAAGGGAGTAGATCGTTAATAATTTTTACGTTTTTAACATATTCAACATACTCGGTATTTGTAATTAATAAAATAGGGATTAATACAATAACCGAAATGACTAATGGGTTAAATAACGGATTTTTAATTTTAAATGAAATTCTTCTAATAATTAAAAAAACCAAAACGGTTAATGGTAGCATCCATATCATGATTGGTTCTCCCTATTATCGGAGGTTTTAACGACTTTTTTATGCAGATGTTCAGTTAAAAAAGCGGTTAAATATAAGACAATAACTGAACCACCAACACTAGCAAAAATTATCGGTATCCAATTATCTAAGAGTAATGAATAATTATCCATTATCCCCATCGCCGCAGGAATAAAGAGTACCGTCATGTATCGCATGAAAAGATTACAACTATTTTTTATCCAACACGTTGGTATTAATTGAAAAGTTAATAAAATGAACAAAATCAATAAACCAATAATACTTCCAGGGATCATGATTGGTAAGATTGCAGATACGACATTTCCTGCCCATAAGCAAATGGTTAGGATAATCAAGCCTCGACCGTAGCTAAATAGTGTGTAGTATAAAGAATAAAGTCGATGCTTAATGGTTGCATGTTTGGCTAAAAAGTGTTTCATAAATTAAATGCTAATTGTTTAAAACTTAAATTATGATTACCAATTCTATAGTAAGAGATGGCATTGTACTTTGAACAGGCGTATATGATACGCCCGTAACATTTAATTATCCAACTAAATAATGACAATATTGATATAGTTGTTTTAGTAATGCCAGCTTTTCAGGTTTTTGTATATAAATCTCAGCAAGTTGTTCAAGGGTTTGCATATAATCTTGAACTTTAGTTGCATCTAGTTTATCACGACAATGATCTTGCCAGATTCGTAACTCTTGTTCAGTTAACGTTTCTGGATAGTTTCTAGCTTTATAACGAAACAGTAATTTTGCTAATCTTGGATCATCAAAAGTTAACGATAAACTATCTAATAATTGGGGGGGAGTAGTTCGAATCGTTTCACAATTTAATAAATCATTTCCATTTAAAAAGCCTGCATATATTTGCGCATCGACATCACTATTGTTATTTGAGTATTCATTATCCATGACAAATAGTTCACGCATTTTACTTTGTAATAAACTTTGATTTTCCAGTAGTTTTTGTTGATTTTCTAAGCATTTTTGTTTATCAAGATCAAAACGCTTTGCATTATCGGGTAATAGTGTACTCAATGGCGCAATGATTGGGCATTTGTTAATATGAATTAGTTTTAATGGGATACGTTGTTCATCAACATCAAGATCTTCAGTTTTAGTGTAGAGTTTCTCTCGAATAGTTTCGACTGGTAAATTAATCAGTGAATCGATATCTCCAGTAAGATCACAAACAATCACTGCATTTTTTTGATTTGCGTGCCATGCAATAGGGCTAACTAATGACATGTTACCGCGATAACTACCTAACATGCCAGAAACGTGAATTATTGGCGTCATGTTGGCAATATCGATAAGCTCGACAACTTTATTTTTATTACGTAGTGTGAAGAAGTAATTGAATAACTTTGGTTGTACTTGCTTAATTAATTTTGCCATCGCAATGGTGGCGTAGACATCAGACATAGCATCATGCGCATGTTCATGTTTAATATTATTAGCTTTAGTGAGATCTTCTAATCGAAAACTAGGGAAACCAGATTCATTTATTGGCCAATTAATCCCTTCCGGTCTTAATGCATAACAAGCTCGGACGACATCTAGTAGGTCCCATCTTGAATTACCGTTTCGCCAACTATAAGCATAAGGGTCATAAAAGTTACGGTATAAGATGTTGCGAGTCACTTCATCATCAAAACGAATATTATTATAGCCTAAGATACACGTGTTAGGTTGGCTAAATGCTTCATGTATTTGTTTGGTGAATTCGGCTTCACATATACCTTGTTGATTTGCTTTTTGTGGTGTTATTCCAGTTATTAGCACAGCTTCAGGGTTGGGAAGATAATCTTGGGCTATTTGACAATAGATGACTAAAGGTTCTTCAATAATATTAAAATCACTGTCAGTTCGAACACCAGCAAACTGAGCAGGGCGATCTAAAGCTGGATTTATGCCAAAAGTTTCATAATCGTGAAAATAAAAGGTTATCTGCTGTGAATTATTTTTCATTATTTTATAATTTTTTGTATTTTAATTTATTAAATCAAGCTGTTTTGTTTATCGGCTTTAGGATTATATTTAAGTCTGATATTGAAAAATATTAACTAAATATCGATAGTTATATATTTTATATTATATCAGATTTAATGAGAGTAATGTGGGATAAAATAAAATTATTGAAAGATAAGCTCAAATAAAATAGTGAATATAATAATATATTCACTTTTCTAATCCTCCTAAATTAGTAATAATTATCGAGTTCTTTTAGAAATATTTTTAACTCTTCTATCCATAATTCAGCATTCATGGTTGTACCATGGCCTCGGGTCTTATCACTTGCTGGAATTAGATAATATTTAGCAGCAACAACATCCTTGAGGGCTTTTTCCATTAAACCTGTGTTTGGTGGGTTTCTTTCATCATCTTCTGAATTGATAACTAACATAAATGCTTTAATTTTTGTTAGCTCTTTTGTTGGATCAAAGTTTCTGGCTGCATCCCATTGATATAAAAAATCATTCGCGTCCATTGTTGTTCGTTCTTTTAACTTATTTGCTAATATTTCTTCTGTTTTCTGGGTGTTATAAGCGTTATTTTGCCAGGCAATATCACCTCCGTTAGTCGCGATATCGTAGTAATTATAAACAGTTTGGAATTTTTCAGGTTGTTTGCTATAAAAGCCATTATTCCAATCAGGATCGTCTTTAATTGAATTAATTATCATCTTTCTCATTATCCAATTTCGACTAGACATTGGCGCAGGGGTTGCTGCCATTGCAATTGCTGCTTTCATGTAATTAGGATACATAGTTACCCATTGCCATGTATTCATTCCACCCATCGAGTTACCAATAATAAGTTCAAGATGATCTATATTTAAACCTTTTTTCAAAAGTAGGTATTGAGCATTAACCATGTCTGTATAATCATAATGAGGAAAGTTTCCTTTCAAACCGTCAGAGGGTTTCGAAGATTGGCCTGTACCAATAGCATCAGGCAATATTATGAAATATTTTTCAGCATCCAACGGCATTCCTTTATCGAATAAGGCATGACCAAAACTGTCATTAAGCATTGAATCTCCATTGCCAGTTGTGCCATGTAAAACTAATACTGGCTTTCCTTTAGGATCGCCGATAGTGACATAATGAATTTTCAAATTTTGAATTGTGTTACCATCATTAAATTTAAATTTTTCAATAATATAATCACCTTCTTTTCGGTTATAGAACTCGGAACAATATCCTTGCGATGCGAAAACAAGAAAAATAAAAAATAGTAGCGCTTTTTTTATATTATTCATATGTGGCTCTCTCCTTCATAATTACGTTATGAATCATATGTGTAAGAGATAGGGTAGGAAGGTAATATTTACGTTGAATCAATTTTTTCCAACGTTAGTTTCTATAATAATTTATTAAATGATAGTCATCCAATAAAAATACGTTTATTTACATTAAATAATTAAATTTGAATATGAATTTTAAGT
The DNA here is from genome assembly GCF_026536845.1 of Gilliamella sp. B3023. Classification (NCBI taxonomy): domain Bacteria; kingdom Pseudomonadati; phylum Pseudomonadota; class Gammaproteobacteria; order Orbales; family Orbaceae; genus Gilliamella; species Gilliamella sp. B3023. The sequence goes on along the minus strand of NZ_JAFNNH010000018.1, from coordinate 16,035 downwards.
ATAAACGGAAAGTTCTTTAAGTTAGTAAAAAGGGAATTATCAATTCCCTTTCTTGAAGTTATTTAATAGAATTTTTAGTCTTTGGGTGCGCTTTCGATGATATCAGCTAGCTTTTCGAGAGTTAATCTTAAGAACCTTGGCATAGCTTCGATTTCAATCGAGTCCATTAAGTTTTTTACATAGAGACCTAATTCAGTATCGCCTTCAACAATGAGTCGACGTTGAAAGAATAATGTATCAGGATCTTGCCGTCTAGTTGCTATCATTATTAAGTCATTGGCATTGCCGATGAAGCTTACATCAGGTATTTCTTCACGGCTAACCACAAGTTTGTTATCAATTAAGCTGACAAACCAGACTAATTGAAGATCGATAACTTGGATTTTGAGCCAACGATTTTCTAAAAAATCTAGCTCGCCATCTTCAAGTGAATGTTTGAATTGCAATTGTAATAATTGTTCAATAGCTCTTTTTTTAACGCTAAAGGGTATACATTGTAATGTCATACCCAACATTTGTGGCGCTTTATCGACAAATTGTGAATGAATTTTTCCTAGAAATTGGTGTTTATTGCCAATCATTTACGCATCTCCAGAGATCATCTTCTCATAAATATCTAAATCGGTATTTAGATGCTCGAAAACTTCTTCACTAACTTCATCACGAACTTTCATTTGAAGTAATGCGGTGCGCTCCGCCCCAATTGCGACTAAACGCATACGTCTTTCTAGATTTTCAGCTTCAAGAGCTTTTTGTTCTAAATCTTTTAAGCCAGTTCGACGTCTTAATGAACCTATAACACGTGAACCAACTTCGTGGATAATTTCTTGATCTAGGCCTTCTTCAGACGTTTCTTGTAAAAGGCTAGTTTGCATTTTTTCAAGACTAACGATAGCTTCTTCAGCCATTTGTCCTTTTACGGTTAATATTTCGTTGTCTTGTTCGGAGTTATCCAAGATCACACTACCTCGTAATAAAATTGGTAACATGATAATAGCGGATATTAATGATACTAATATAATACCAGCAGCAATAAATACGAGTTGATATCTGCCCGCAATGGTTATTGGAATAGATAATACACCGGCTAGTGTTATCGCTCCGCGGACACCAGCAAAAGTAGATATCCATAAATCACGTGTGGTATATGAATTAAATGCTAATGGACGCTTTGTGCCAAATGGCATTGTTGGCATTTTTTTCATAGCCCAAAGCCAAGCAAATCGAGTGCCCATTAATACTATAAAAACGAACAATACAATTAAGCATAGTTGCCATAATTCAATTGATGCATCGGTTTGGTTTTCAGCAAATGTATTTTTTAAAATACTTGGAAGCTGAATACCTAATAGAACAAAAACAAATCCATTGAATACGAACGTTAACATTGACCATGCACTATCAGATTGTAAGCGAGTTGTTAAAGGGGCATTACGCATCATTCCTGAGTGGTTAACTGTCATACCAGCACTTACTGCAGCTAAAATACCGGAACAGTGACATTCTTCAGCAATGATATAAGCGGCAAATGGTAGTAAGAATAATAGTACGATTTGGATTGCGGGATCATTGTTTGTTAGTTGGTTTATTTTACGCAAAATACGAGCATATAACCAAGTGAATATCACCCCAACAGCTAATCCACCTAAAGCAACCACGAAGAAGGATATACTGATTTGTAATAAGTTGAATTCAAATGCACCCGCTGCAATTGCAAGTGCAAATTTTAAGGAAACAAGGCCAGAAGCGTCATTCATTAAGGCTTCACCTTCAATGATTTCCATCTTCTCTTTTTCAATTCGTCCTTTACCGACAATACCACTAAGTGCGACGGCATCGGTAGGTGATAATACTGCTGCTAATGCAAATACGGCTGGCATTGAAATATCTGGTAGCATCCAATGTAGTAAGTAACCCAGAGCAACAATTGATATAACCACTAGAACCAAGGCTAGCCCTACAATTTCTCGTACATTATGGACAAAATCTTTTACAGAAGTTTTACGTCCATCAGCAAATAGTAAAGGAGGAATGAACAGTACAAGAAATAGGTCTGAGTTAAACTCTAAATAAATACCTAATGCGGCAAGAATACTACCTAGTAGTATTTGCATTAGAGGCAATGGGATCTGTATTGGTAACATTTTTATAATGACACCAGAAAGTGATACAATTAATACTATTAGTAATATTGTTGAAAATAGTTCCATAGCTACTCTTTTAGTTATCCCATATATAGTTATCTATTATATAGGATTTTTAAGAATATTTCAGGTTAAAATTGTATAAAATCACTCAAATTTTAAGCAATCTCTATTATTGATCAAAAAAAGTAATAATTTAATTGATGGGCAGGTTAGATGGAAAATTGGCGAAGAGCATTTGTATTACATACCAGAACATACAGTGAAAGCAGTTTGCTAGTCGATTTATTCGTTGAAAATGTTGGGAAAGTAACCATTTTAGCAAAAGGTGCTAGGCGTAAACGCTCTGCATTAAAAGGTGTTTTACAACCTTTTACTCCACTAATTGTTCAATATTCAGGTCATGGAGAAATAAAAACTTTACGTCAAGTTGAGGCTGTTTCCCTTACTTTACCTCTTGTTTCTGTTTATTTATATAGCGCCTTTTATTTAAATGAACTATTACACCGTGTTTTAGTCGCCGAAACCGAAATAACTACGTTGTTTGATGATTATCTAGCAAGTATACAACAATTAGCCCAACAAGTTCCTGCTGAAAACGTGTTACGAGCATTTGAATTGGCCTTACTTGAAAATTTGGGCTATCACGTTGATTTTTTTCATTGCAGTGCAACAGGTGACGATATTGTTGAATCTATGCATTATCAATATATTTCAGAAAAAGGTTTTATTTGTAGTTTGTTACAAAATAGTACCGCTTTCACTGGTGAAGAAGTCTTAGCTTTAGGGAAAAGGCAATTTCACAATATCGATACACTTAAAGCGGCAAAACGTTTTACCAGGATGGCGTTAAAACCTTATGTTGGTGCAAAACCATTTAAAAGTAGAGAATTATTTTTAAAAATATAATTTGTCTTTTAACTTAATTTAAAAGGGACTTTATGTAAAATGTATCAGATCTATTCCGTCAACAATGTTGACGGAAAGATGATTAATCATAAATTAATAAACCGGAGGTTTGGCATAATTACCATTATCAGCAGGAAAAGCATTTGGACTTAATTTTTGATAGTTTCTACTATTATCTTCTAACTGAAATATTGCCGTGCCTATTACACCTATATTTGTTGCTGAACCTTCACTATTATGATTAGCATAAGCACTAGAGCTGTCAGAAAAAGTAAAAGCAGCTACTTCATTATTACTTTTACGGAAGCCTTCAATCACAAGTGTGTCATGTGGTCTTAAAATATAGCCATTGTTTGAGAATGAACCAGCTTTACCATTAATAACGTCTAATCCATCAATAGTTGCTACAATTTCATAGGTATTAGAAGAGTAATTACGATAGAATAATCGGTAGCTTTGTCCTACTTTACCTTGTAACTTAACGTTGTTATTTTGCTTAGTTAATGGCCATTTTTTGCCACGATCATCAAGGAAAGCCATACCAACTCTACCATTATTCAACATAACTTCTGAAATTGCTTTTCCATTATATTGATGTGCTGAATAATTGATAGTAATAACATCAATAGGGTAAAAACCGGTACGTTTCATACTTACTTGTTGAACATGCGATTCAATGCCATCTCCCCATTGAGTCCCTAAGCTTTTATTAGCACTTTCTGTAACAGTATTTGATGATGCAACATCACTATTACGATAAGATTGGCATCCAGTTACAATTAAAGTTAATAAAGATAAAATAGCGATAAAATATTTTGTATGCATTACTTTCATATTCCTTTATATATTATGTAGTTAAACATATTTATCTTAATACATTATATTATTATATATAATATTTTTTTGCTGGCTATGTTTTATTTCAGCTATTTATAATTAATTATGACTAATTAAGTGTTAGTAAATTATTATAATAAAATCTGTGATAAACCCTCGATATTCTATTTAAAATCCTTAAGATAAGTGGTAGTATACACAACTATTTTTTATGTACGCATGTGCGCTTTCGTGTGGCGCACCACTGTTATAAGGATTTATTATGCCAATTATTACTCTTCCTGACGGAAGTCAACGTCAATTTGATAAGCCTGTTACTGTTTTAGAAGTTGCTCAAAGTATTGGAGCTGGTCTTGCCAAAGCATGTATTGCTGGGCGAGTAAATGGTGAACGTAAAGATGCTTGTGATTTAATTGAGCAAGATTCAACTTTATCTATTATTACATCAAAAGATGAAGATGGGCTTGAAATAATTCGTCACTCTTGCGCTCATTTGTTGGGGCATGCAATTAAACAACTTTGGCCAAATACGCAAATGGCAATTGGTCCAACGATTGATAACGGCTTTTATTACGATGTCGATTTAGATCACTCTCTAACTCAGGAAGATCTTGACGCTCTAGAAAAGCGTATGCATGAATTGGCTAAGAAAGATTATGAAGTTATAAAAGAAGTAGTAAGTTGGGAACGTGCTAGAGAAGTATTCTGGGAGCGTCATGAACCATATAAAATTGCTATTTTAGATGAGAATATTCCAAAAGATTCTACTCCTGCACTTTATCACCATGAAGAATATATTGACATGTGCCGCGGGCCACATGTGCCGAATATGCGTTTTTGCCATCATTTTAAATTACAAAAAATTGCTGGAGCATATTGGCGGGGTAATAGTGATAATAAAATGTTACAACGTATTTATGGCACAGCCTGGGCTGATAAAAAACAACTTGATAGTTACTTACAATTTTTAGAAGAAGCAGCTAAGCGAGACCATCGTAAAATTGGTAAACAGCTAGATTTGTATCATATGCAGGAAGAAGCACCTGGTATGGTGTTTTGGCATAACGATGGTTGGATTATTTTCCGTGAACTTGAGGTTTTTGTTCGCACTAAACTAAAAGAATACGATTATCAAGAAGTGAAAGGTCCATTTATGATGGATCGGGTTTTATGGGAAAAAACAGGTCACTGGGGTAACTATAAAGAGTTGATGTTTGTTACTTCATCTGAAAATCGTGAATACTGTATTAAACCGATGAACTGCCCAGGGCACGTTCAAATTTTCAATCAAGGTTTAAAATCTTATCGCGATTTACCACTAAGAATGGCTGAGTTTGGTAGTTGTCACCGAAACGAACCGTCAGGCTCATTACACGGTTTAATGCGTGTTCGCGGTTTTACCCAAGATGATGCACATATCTTTTGTACTGAGAACCAAATCCGCAGTGAAGTTAATAACTGTATCAAAATGGTTTATGACATGTATAGCACATTTGGTTTCAAAGACATTACTGTTAAATTATCAACTCGTCCTGAAAAACGTATTGGTAAAGATGAAACTTGGGACTTAGCCGAGAAAGATTTAGCAGAATGTTTAACTGAAAATGGTATTGAATTTGAGTATTTACCTGGCGAAGGTGCATTTTATGGGCCAAAAATTGAATTTACGCTTCATGATTGCTTAGGTCGTGCATGGCAATGTGGTACAGTCCAGCTCGACTTTATGTTACCAGAAAGATTAGATGCAACTTATGTAGGTGAAGATAATGAACGTCATGTTCCAGTTATGATTCACCGAGCGATTTTAGGTTCGATGGAACGTTTTATGGGAATTTTGACTGAAGATTGTGCAGGATTCTTCCCAACTTGGTTAGCACCATTACAAGTTGCCGTTATCAATATTACCGATAATCAAGCTGATTATGCGAAACAATTAACCAGCCAATTACAAAAAGTTGGTATTAGAGCAAAAGCAGACTTGAGAAATGAGAAAATAGGGTTTAAAATTCGTGAGCATACTCTAAAACGTGTTCCTTATATGTTTGTTTGTGGAGACAAAGAAATGGAATCAGGAACAATTTCAGTTAGAACACGCCAAGGTAAAGATCTTGGTAGCTTTGAAGTGAAACATGTTATAGAATTATTGCTTAATGAAATTCATAGTCGTTCATTAGAACAGATGAATTAATGATAAATTACTTTGGAGGAATGAGATATTAAAGTCAGTAAGCGAATTCAGTCAACACGCGCGCACAAAATTAACGATGAGATTACAGCTCGCGAGGTGAGGTTAACCGGCGTCGATGGTGAACAGCTCGGTATTGTTAGCTTAGATGAAGCTTTAAAACAAGCTGAAGAAGCAACGTTGGATTTAGTTGAAATAAGTCCTAATGCAGAGCCACCTGTTTGTCGAATTATGGATTATGGCAAATTCCTCTATGAAAAGAGTAAAGCAACAAAAGAACAGAAGAAGAAGCAAAAGGTTGTTCAGGTTAAGGAAATTAAATTCCGACCTGGTACAGACGAAGGCGACTATCAGGTAAAACTCCGCAGCCTGATACGCTTTCTTGAAGATGGCGATAAAGCCAAAGTTACGTTGCGTTTTCGTGGACGTGAAATGGCTCACCAACAGTTAGGTATTGAAATGCTTGACCGCATTAAAGAAGACTTAGCTGATTTGGCGGTTATTGAATCTTATCCAACTAAGATTGAAGGTCGTCAAATGATTATGGTGTTAGCGCCGAAGAAAAAGTAATGGTTTTCCAAGTTAATTTTTAGTTTCTGAAAATTACACCATTATTTTATTTTTATTAACAATGCGAAGTGGAAATTTATAAAATGCCTAAAATTAAAACTGTAAGAGGCGCAGCAAAGCGCTTTAAAAAAACAGCTTCTGGTGGCTTTAAGCATAAACAAGCTAACAAGAGCCATATCCTAACTAAAAAATCAACTAAGCGTAAACGTCATTTACGTGGTTTGACTACTGTGTCAAAAGGCGATTTAGGTTTAGTAGTGGCGTGTGTTCCATACGCTTAATTATTGATTAATTTTTTAGAGGATATAGTTTATGGCTCGTGTTAAACGTGGTGTTATTGCTCGTGCACGTCACAAGAAAATTTTAAAACAAGCAAAAGGGTATTATGGTGCTCGTTCACGTGTATATCGTGTTGCTTTCCAAGCAGTAATTAAAGCAGGACAATATGCTTATCGTGACCGTCGTCAACGTAAACGTCAATTCCGTCAATTATGGATTGTACGTATCAATGCTGCTGCTCGTCAATGTGGTCTTTCTTATAGTCGTTTCATCAACGGTTTAAAGAAAGCTTCAATTGAAATCGATCGTAAGATCCTTGCAGATATTGCTGTATTTGATAAAAATGCATTCGCTGCATTAGTTGAAAAGGCAAAAGCTGCACTTTAATAGCTTTATAAGAGCCGAGTTATCTCGGCTTTTATGTTTTATAAAAAGATTATTTAAGAGTTAATTATGAATTTAGTTATTTTTCGTTTCTTTTTTAGCTTCAATAATGCTATTCGTTCGTGAGGCAAATAAAAAACGAAAAATAATTATAAAAGCCTCAGAAGAGGCTTTTTTTATGTAATAAACAATAAGCAGGAGAACTGTATGTCTCAATTAGTTGAACTGGTAAGCAATGCCAAATCCGCTATTGAAAATGCTAATGATATTAATGCCATAGAACAAATTCGAGTGGAATATTTTGGTAAAAAAGGCTATTTTACAATGCAGATGGCTTCTTTACGTGATGTTCCCGCTGATGAACGCCCCGCTGTAGGTCAGAAAATTAATGATGCTAAGCAACAAGTTGTTGAGTTATTAAATCAGAAGCGTAACTTTTTAGAGCGTCAGGCTCTTAATGCAAAATTAGCAAATGAAACAATTGACATTACATTACCAGGTAAGTCGCTAGAATTAGGTGGTTTACATCCAGTTACTAAGACAATTAATCGTTTAGTTGAATTTTTTGGAGAACTGGGCTTTGTTGTTGAGACTGGACCAGAAATCGAGGACGATTATCATAACTTTGATGCATTAAATATTCCTGCTCATCATCCTGCACGTGCTGATCACGATACATTTTGGTTTGATGCAAAACGTTTATTACGCACACAAACTTCTACAGTTCAAATAAGAACAATGGAAAATCAAAAACCGCCAATCCGAATCATTGCTCCAGGTAGAACTTATCGTAATGATTATGATCAAACGCATACGCCAATGTTTCACCAAATGGAAGGGTTATTGATAGATAAAAATGTAAGTTTTACCCATTTGAAGGGGTTATTGCATGATTTTCTTCATTGTTTTTTTGAGGATAATATGGAAATTAGATTTAGACCTGCATATTTTCCATTTACAGAACCTTCAGCAGAAGTGGACATCAAGGCTAAGAATGGCAAATGGTTAGAAGTTTTAGGATGCGGTATGGTTCATCCTAATGTATTACGTAATGTTGGAATAGATCCTGAAATATATAATGGTTTTGCCTTTGGTATGGGAATTGAAAGGTTAACTATGTTGCGTTACGGTGTCACTGATTTGCGTTCTTTCTTTGAAAATGATTTACGTTTTTTAAAACAATTTAATTAATTCTGGAGATCAAAACATGAAATTTAGTGAAAGTTGGCTACGTGAATGGATCAATCCAGAAATTAGTAGCGAAATGTTAGCCGATCAATTAACCATGGCTGGACTAGAAGTCGATGATGTTGAAAAAGTTGCTGGTGATTTTTCAGGTGTCGTTGTTGGAAGGGTAGTTGAGTGTAAACAACATCCTAATGCCGATAAGCTCCGTGTAACTAAAGTCGATATTGGCAAGCCTGAATTACTGGATATTGTTTGTGGTGCACCAAATTGTCGTCAGGGTTTAACTGTTGCTTGTGCAACAATTGGGGCTGTTCTACCAGGTGATTTTAAAATTAAAGCCGCTAAATTACGTGGTGAACCTTCAGAAGGTATGCTTTGTTCTTACTCTGAATTAGGAATATCTGAAGATCATAGTGGCATTATTGAATTGCCTGATGATGCACCTTTAGGGCAAGATATCCGAGAATATCTAAATCTTAATGATGTTATGATTGAGATTAGTGTTACGCCTAATCGGGCTGATTGTTTTGGTATCATTGGTGTTGCCCGAGATATCTCTGCAGTTAACAATATTCCAATGAAACAACTTAATATTGAAAGTGTTCCAGCAACTATTGCTGATACTGTGTCAATTGAAATAAATGAACCTAAAGCCGCGCCACGTTATCTTGGTCGAGTAATAAAAAATATTGATGTTAATGCAACAACACCACTTTGGATGAAAGAGAAATTACGCCGTGGTGGTATTCGTTCAATTGATGCCATTGTCGATATTACTAATTATGTGTTATTAGAATTAGGTCATCCGATGCACGCATTTGATTTGGCGCAAATCGATTCAGGAATCATTGTTCGTTATGCTCATCAAGATGAAAAACTTGTTTTATTAAACGGGAATGAAGTCAAACTAAACGATAAAACACTCGTTATTGCAGATCATCAAAAAGTATTAGCAATGGCTGGTATTATGGGGGGAGAAAAATCTGGCGTAACAACTTCCACAAAAGATATCTTCCTTGAATCAGCTTTTTTTGCACCATTGGCAATAACTGGTAAAGCTCGTGAATATGGTTTACACACTGAAGCTTCTCACCGTTATGAACGTGGTGTTGATCCTTATTTACAATTATCTGCTATGCAAAGAGCAACTCAATTAATTGTTGATATTTGTGGTGGTGATGTAGGTCCTATCTCTGAAATTACAAACGAAAAAGAGCTTCCTTCTCAAGCTACAATTCAACTACGTAGACATAAAGTGGATCAAATTATAGGTTATGTAATTGAAACTCAAAAAATTACAGACATTTTAGTTAGATTGGGCTGTGAAGTTTCTTATAATGAAAATGTTTGGACTGTTAAATCACCAAGTTGGCGATTTGATTTGCAAATCGAAGAGGATTTAATTGAGGAAGTTGCTCGAATTTATGGCTATAACAATATTCCTAATGTGAATCTGAAAATAGAATCTGTAATGAAGCCAAAACCTGAAAATATAGTCCCTTTGTCTAGAGTAAAAAATTTATTAGTAGATAAAGGTTATCAAGAGGCGGTTACTTATAGTTTTGTTGATCCTAAAATTCAACAACTTCTCCACCCAGAGCAGCATCATATTACATTACCTAATCCTATTTCGAGTGAAATGTCTGTTATGCGTTTATCATTATGGTCAGGGTTATTAGATGCTGTAATATATAATCAAAATCGTCAACAATCTCGGATGAGATTATTTGAAACTGGCTTACGTTTTATTCCAGATGATTCATGTGAATTTGGTGTTCGCCAGGAATTGATGCTTGCTGGTGTTCTTACTGGCACTCTTTATGAAGAGCATTGGTCATTACCTAAACAAAATATTGATTTTTATGATTTGAAAGGGGACTTAGAGTTACTATTTTCTCTTTTAGGTTGTAATGAAAAAATTGTATATCAGAAATCAGAGCTTGATGCATTACATCCTGGACAAAGTGCTGCTATTTACTTGAATGGCGAGCTTATTGGTAATTTTGGTGTTTTACATCCAGAAATTGAAAAAAAATTATCTTTAAATAGTAAAACGCTTGTTTTTGAAATAAATTTAGATAAAATTAATGATAAAAGAGTACCAGTTGCTCATGAGTTATCTAAATATCCGTCTAATAAGCGAGATATTGCTGTAGTTGTATCTAACACAATACCAGCAGCAGATATTATTTCTGAGTGTAAACATGCTGGTGGTGAACAACTTGTAAGAGTTAATTTATTTGATGTATATCAAGGTGAAAACATAGATAAAGATCAGAAAAGCCTTGCTATCAGTTTGATTTTACAAGACAAATCACGTACACTAGAAGAAGAAGATATAACAAACATTGTAAGCAAGTGTGTTATTGCTTTACAAAACCGTTTCAATGCCCTATTAAGAGAATAATAATTATGACATTAACTAAAGCTGATATTGCAGATCGTCTTGCCGATAAATTTGATATTGATCGTCAAGAAGCTAAAGTCCTAGTTGAACTTTTTTTCGAAGAAATTCGTGTTGCTTTAGAAAAAGGTGAACCTGTTAAACTGTCTGGATTTGGTAATTTCGCTGTTCGTGATAAAAATTCACGACCAGGTCGCAATCCAAAAACAGGCGAAAGTGTTGATATCTCAGCTCGTCGAGTTGTCACATTTAGACCAGGTATTAAATTTAGAGAACGAATTGAGAAAAATTTAACTCTATAGTTAAACATTTTTAAATTTCGTTTGATATGTAATAGCCTTTCTGTTGTTATTACAAGACAGGAAGGTTAGTTCTTTTTTCGTTATAAATATTGTAATAATTTGCTAATTAAAGCATAATAACGCCTCTTCAATGGAGGCTCTATGGGTCCTCTTGCAACATTTTTTTGCTCATCAGGTCAGGTCCGGAAGGAAGCAGCCAAAGTAAAAAATATGTGTGTGGGATGTGGCTGATAGGGTCTCCTCCAAAATTCTCTAAATTAATATTGCTATTAACTTACCATTGTCTTTAATGGCTATTAAATAGTCACTTAATTTATCCTTTCAAAATTTCATATTAAAGAGGTTGTAGAGATGCAACATTTTTGCGATCATATATCAAATTTTATTTATCTTCTTAAGTAAAATTATTCATATTAGAAAAACAGTAATGAGGAATTATTTATGATGCGAGTTGGATTATTTATCCTAACTAACTTAGCTGTTATGTTTGTATTTGGTATTATTTTAAGTATTTGTGGCGTTGATGCTCATAGTACATTAGGATTGCTTATATTTGCGGCTATATTTGGTTTTGGAGGGTCTTTTATTTCACTTCTTTTATCTAAAAGAATGGCTTTAAGCTCTGTTGGTGGGAAAATAATTACTCATCCTCGCAACGCTCAAGAGCAATGGCTTTTAGATGTAGTTAATCGTCAAGCAAATGAATTGAAATTAAAAACACCACAAGTTGCGATTTATCAAGCAGAAGATATTAATGCTTTTGCAACAGGAGCAACTAAAAATAATTCTCTAGTAGCTGTTAGCTCGGGTCTTTTAGCCGCTATGACTCAAGATGAAGCGGAAGCTGTAATTGGACATGAAATGAGTCACGTTGCAAATGGTGATATGGTGACAATGGCACTTTTACAAGGTGTACTTAATACTTTTGTTATTTTCATTTCACGAATTTTTGCTTCAATCGTAACAAAAGCTTTGGAAGATAGAAGTGAAGGATTATCTACTTTTGCTTATTATTTCATCGTAATGATTTTTGAAACTGTATTTGGTATTTTAGCAAGCATCATTGCTATGTGGTTTTCACGTTATCGAGAGTTCCATGCTGATGCAGGCTCAGCGAAATTAGTAGGGTCTACTAAAATGATTGCTGCTTTAGAAAAATTAAAATTGAGTCATGAGCCAAGTGAAGAAGCATCAATTTTGGCATTCTGTATTAATGGTGAGAAGAAAGCAAGATTTTCTCAACTATTCTTATCTCATCCACCTTTAGATAAACGTATTGAAGCATTGCGTAATCAATCTAATATTCTTTAATAAATAATATTTAAAAACTTCAATGGCAAATATTAATTGTATTTGCCATTTTTTAATTAAAATTTAATATACCATCCTAATTTTTTCTCAGAGAATCTCTCATGTATAGGCAACACACTACTAAATTAGAATTACTTAGCCCCGCAAAAAATATAGAAATTGCAAAAGAAGCTATCTTACATGGAGCTGATGCTATTTATATTGGCGGTCCTCAATTTGGTGCTCGTCATAATGCTGGTAATTCAGTAAGTGATATTGCTAAACTAGTAGAATTTGCTCATCATTTTTACGCTAAGGTTTTTGTAACTTTAAACACAATTCTTCATGACAATGAGCTTGAAGCTGCAAGACAACTAATTTGGCAATTATATAATGCTGGTGTGGATGCTTTGATAGTTCAAGATATGGGAATATTAGCTATGGATATCCCACCAATCGATTTACATGCTAGTACCCAAATGGATATTAGAACGTCAGAAAAAGCTAAATTTCTTTCCGATGTAGGTTTTTCTCAAATAGTTTTAGCGAGAGAATTAAATTTAACCGAAATAGCAAACATACATCAACAAATTGATGCAAATATTGAATTTTTTATTCATGGCGCATTATGTGTTGCATTTTCTGGTCAATGTTATATTTCTCATGCACAAACGGGTCGAAGCGCTAATCGAGGCGACTGTTCTCAAGCTTGTCGATTGCCATTTACATTAAAAGACGAACAAGGTCGCATCGTCGCTTATGAAAAACATCTTTTATCAATGAAGGATAATAATCAGTCTGATAATTTAATAGAGTTGATACAAGCCGGAGTGAGATCTTTCAAGATTGAAGGCAGATACAAAGATTTGAGTTATGTTAAAAATATAACCGCATTTTATCGTAAAAAATTAGATAATATTTTAGAAAAAAACACAGATTTTGTTGCTGCATCGAGTGGTAAAACTGAACACTTTTTTACCCCAGATCCAAATAGAACATTCCACAGAGGATCTACCGATTATTTTGTTCGAGGTAGACAAGCCAATATTGGTGCATTTGATTCACCCAAATTTATTGGCTTAACAATTGGTGAAGTTATAAAAATTACTAAACAATCTATCGTAATAAAATCAGAACAAGCGTTAACTAATGGTGATGGATTAAATGTTTTAATCAAAAGGGAAATTATAGGTTTTAGAGCTGATAAAGTAGAAAAAATTGATAATAATCATTATCAAGTATTTCCTAATGAAATACCTAAAGCATTATATTCGATAAAATTACCTTATCAAATTAATCGCAATTTAGATCATAATTGGCAACAAATTTTATTAAAAGAATCTTGTTGCCGTCGTATCGGTGTAACATTTAGGCTTAAAAATATAGCAAACGGTTTGGAGTTAATTGCATCGAGTGAAGAGGGTAGTTGCGTTAAAATTGAATTGAAAGGCCCATTTGAGTTAGCTAAGCAACAGGATAAAGCTCTCAATAATATAAGAGATAGTTTATCTAAGTTAGGTCAGACAACCTATTATTTAGCGGAGTTAATTATAGATTTAAACCAAGCTTATTTTGTTCCCAACAGTCAATTAAATCAGTTAAGACGAGATATTATTGATAAATTAACTCTAGAGCGATTAAATAATTATCGAAGAAATATTCGTAAACCTCAAGTAAATCCAATACCGATATATCCTGAACAACAATTAAGTTTTTTAGCTAATGTTTATAATCACAAAGCTCGTGAATTTTATGCTCAACATGGTGTAAAACTAATCGAGAGTGCATTTGAAGCTCACGAAGTTAAAGATGACGTTCCTTTAATGACTACAAAGCATTGTCTAAGATTTGCATTTAATTTATGTCCAAAACAAGCTAAAGGGATTCAAGGAGTTAAAACTAAAGTAACACCAATGAAATTAATTCAAAATAATAATGAAGAATTAATTTTAAAATTCAACTGTAAAGCTTGTGAAATGCAGGTTTGGGGCAAAATCAAAAAACATATTTTAAAAATCCCAGTGCTTGGTAGTGAAGTTATTTTACTGACAAATAATAATTAACATGTTGATTATTATGGGTTTATATCTAATTAATAAAAAATATTAGCGATAAATAGTAATGCAAAAGGTGTTATTTTAGTTCGTAATAATGTTATTATTTAACATAATATACATTATTGGAACTTTAATGTTATGATTTTATTAAATATAATTAATTAGGCGCGTAATAATTGAAAATAAGTGATAAATCTCATTACAAATTAATATACTGAGCTACTCAACATAACGCATTTCACATTATGTATACTAAATTAATTTAACTAAAAAATATCAATAGATTGATGGTTTATTTTAAATAAACTTAATTTACTTAAAAATGTATCTACACTATCTTTCCATATCGTTATCTTTATTTGTCTGATCGATTTTTTATTTGCCACATTCTGCTTAGCAGTTTGAAGTAGTTTAGCAAGGCTCTAATCTTGTGATAGTTTATTTTCATCTTTATTAATTTCATATTGAATAGATACAGATGGTAAACCTTTATCAATCTTGGAATCATAAATTTTTTCTTATCGATTATAAACGGTTAATGATTCAATTTGCGTTGATTGACTTAGTTTGCTTCAATAACTTGATCATGCACATTTTTGGGAACATAGCGCGGGATACGTTTTCGATAAGAATTTAATTCAATAATTAGACTATTATTACTGAATTCAGTTTGAAGTTTATTTGTAAAGGTAGATTTACCAGCTCCTGGTTGTCCGCCTACAACATAAGCTTTGGGTTTTGTTGTGATGTCTATTCATTCGGGCTGTTCTATATGAATATCAATCCATATGTCATTAACGATATGATTCTTTTATTGATTAGATACATGGGATAATTGTTCATTGTTTTTCATATTAGTTAATTATATTTATTTTCGATTAACTGGAAAAATTTTAATGCAGCTTCATAATCAATTTCTTCATAAGAAGTATCTGCAATTTTTTTTCTAAATTCTCTTAATTTTTTAATATCTTCTAACATATCTGATGTATATTCATTGCCATAGCCCTTTGCTTTTGAAATGCAAATTCGAACACTGTTATACATTTCTTCCCATAAAAACTCTTTTTCGTCAAAAGTCGCCATAAATTTTTCCTTTTCTGTATTAAATTAATAAACAGTTTAGATTATAGAATATATTTTTAATGGCGTACAAATCAAAAGGCTCCCTATGCTTTCTTTTCCGCTTGGACCCCTTTTAAAAATTATTTATAATTCAGCCGTCAATATCACCAAAACTACCTAAGGAGCGCAATATGCGGGACCAAAAAGAAAGAATTTATAGTATTGAAAGATTGACAAAAGCTGAGTTTAGATATGCATTGAAGTTTAACTTAATTACTCAAGAACAGTATGATAAATATTTACAAGAACTCAATGAATTAATGTCATACATTTATGAAAAATATAAAGATGACCCAAGTTTTTATCCAGATGATTGGGATCAGATAAATAATTACTATGAAAAAATTGTAGCCTTAGATTT